>CAZGGF010000249.1:0-59053 GCA_964524715.1 uncultured Verrucomicrobiota bacterium
GTCAATACCCATCGCGCCAACTCATCCTGATGGGTGCATCCACCGGCGGCACCGAAGCGCTGAAGGCCGTTCTCACTGCGTTGCCACCGGATCTTCCCGGTTGTTGCATTGTCCAACACATCCCGGCCGTGTTCTCACGCGCTTTTGCGGACCGGCTCAACACTATTTGCCGGTTGGAAGTGCGCGAGGCGGTTCATGGTGATGTGGTAAAGCCAGGCCTGGTGCTGATCGCTCCAGGAGGCTTCCACATGGTCGTCAAATGGTGCACCACACACTACGCGGTCGAGCTTAATCAGGCTCCCCCTGTTCATCACCAGCGGCCCGCAGTCGACGTGTTGTTCGAATCCGCCGTTCGCGCCGGCAGCGGCCCGCATTCGATTGCGGTTCTGATGACTGGCATGGGTGCCGATGGCGCCGCAGGCTTGCTGAAACTCCGCGAGGCAAAGGCCATGACGATCGCGCAGAACAAGGAGACGTGTGTTGTGTTCGGCATGCCCCAGGAAGCCATTCGCATGGGTGCCGCCCAACGCGTATTGCCCCTGGGTCAAATCGCAGGAGCCATTCACGCGTACTCCAATGAGGTCTGCCTCACGCCCGGCAGCAATGCGCGTCCGTCAGTTCCAGGCTATCTTCAGAGTTCGAAGACCTGACGAAGTCAGGCCGGGAAGCACTGCAACTGAATCCGATCAGCCCAGGTAATCCATGAGCGATTGGTTCAAGATCGTGGCACCGCTCTGTAGCGCGGCTTTGTAGGCAGTCTGCGTCTGGCTGAGACGAACGAGGGTTTCGGACAAGTCGGCGTCAGCCTCGCGCGAAATGAGTGTTCCCAAGGAACTGATCTGGTCGGACGCGACAGCATCGGCGGTCTCGAGCTGAGACTGGATGGCGCCGTTGTTGCCCAACTGATACAGGATATTCTCCTCGTCCTTGCTGAGATTAGTGATGTCGGTATCTTTGATGGCTGTGGTATCGCCGGCCAGCAGGTGGTTCTGGAGCGAGATAAGGTGGTTGAACAGATCAGCCCCGTTGCGGCTGTCGGTGATGAGTCCGTGCGTACCACTGCCCGAGTTGTTGACGCCGGGTATCTGCACGCTAACCGTGGCATTTTCAGCAACTTCGGCCTCTAGAACAGAGGTATTGCCCTGATAGGTGACGCTGGTGACACAACCGGTGGTGGGGTCCGTGGCAACCACGAAGGCCGGCTGATCGTTCTGTGTACCGCCAAACAGATACTCGCCCTGATACGTGCCATTGGCGGACTGCACCGCCTGTTGAATGAGCTGTGTCACTTCAATGGCGTAAGTCGTCAGTTCATCCTGCGACTTGGTGCCGTCGGCCAATGTAGCGATCTCGCTCGCGCGGTCGGAGATGGTCTTGACAGCCTTGATGCCATCGTAGGAAGCGGTCGCTATTTCCTGCAACCGCGCGATGTTGGTCCGGTATTGGCCAAGCGACTGCGAATCGGTCTGCAAGTCGAGCACACGACGCATGGCAGTGGGATCATCCTCGGGCAGTTGCACGCGCTGGCCGGTGGCAGACTGGCTCTGCAGCTTGTTCTGCTGGTTTGACAGCTTCGCAAGCTGGTTGACCAGCGTGGTGGGAAACATATTGTTAGTAACTCGCATAATTCACCGTTTCAGGTTGACCACTGCTTCGAGCATGCTATCCAAAACCGAGATCAGTCGCGCTGAGGCTTGATAGGCGCGCTGAAACTTCATCAGGTCAGTCATTTCCTCATCCAGCGAGACGCCGCTGACGGAGTCACGCTGTTGCTTAAGGGCGTCCATGACCGTCTCCTCATTGGTGACCTGGCTGTTGGTCGAGTCCAACTCCTGGCCCAGTTGCGCAACAGTCTGGTTGTAACGTTCGCTAAAGGTCTGATTGCTGAGGGACGCAAAGCTCTTATTAGCCAGTTGAGCCATGGCAAGGACGGTTGTGTTATCGCCCACGGCATCCGGGTCGCCACTGGCTTGAATCAAGGAAGGGTCGTCGAGCAGCGTGGCGTTGACGGTAATGTCACCGGCATCGTTACCCGTGAGGAAATCCACGCCGTTGGTGCCGTTCAAGTTATAGCCGGTCGCATGAACGGCGTTGACTTCCGTGATCAGCTTCGCCGCGAGCAAATCCAAGTCGGATTGGAGCGTAGTCACGGCGCCATCGCGCACGTCAATGGTGCCGGCCAAACGGCCGCTGGTGGGCGTAAGCGTCTGCCCGGTGCTCAGGCTGCGTATCAGGGTCTGGCCGCCGCCGGCATCGTAAGTCTCGATCTGATCAAGCACGTGTTTGCCCGAGACCATCAAGGTGCCGCCGATGCTGATGTCCACCGCACCATTGTCCTGTTCGACGGTTTCAATCTTCACAATCTCGGCCAGTTCATTGAGTTTGCTTTGGCGGGAATCGCGCAAGTCGTTGGCGGAACCAGCGTTGCCCGTTTCAGTGCTGATGATCTGGTCGTTGAGTTTGGCGATTTCCGACAGAATCGTATTAACGGAACTCGCGTCACTTTCGACCGAAGCGTTGAGCGATGCCCGCAGGGTATCCAACCGCTGGCTGGTCTGGTTGAGCTGTTGCGTCAGCGACAGGGACTCCATCAACACCACCTGCCGCTCGGCCAGAGAGGTCGGGTCGGTGGACAGGCTCTGGAAAGCGTTAAACATGTCCGTCAAGCACTGAGCGAGACCGCTCTGATTGCTTGTATCGGTGCTGTCGGTGCTGGACGTATCGATTTCCTGGCCGAGGTTGGCCTGTGCATATTTCAGCGCCTGTTGCTGTGCATCGAGATATCCGCTGACGCTGGTTTCGTCCTGAATCTGCAACTCCACCAGCGCGCTGCGCAACTGCTGGATGCCAACGACGTCAGCGCCCGTGCCTTGCGGACCCAGGGTGCTCGGCACGGTCTGACCCGTCTGAATGATGACGCGTTGACGGGTGTAGTCAGAATTACTGACGTTGGCAAGATTGTGGCCTGCCACTTCCACACCCTGCTGTTGCGCCGACAGCGAACGCTGCGCGAGACCCAATGTACCAAATAGACCTAACATGGTAGTAGTATGTTAACCGACTGCGTTGTATCGGGAATAACCTGCCAATCCCACCCCGGCGATCATCCCGGTTTCCGTGTAGACCGGCACCTGGCTGGCGGAGGTGAAAGCGTTCAGGAAGTTCTGCATCAACTGCACCGAATGGCGAAGCAACAGGTGGTTCTGTCGCGCACGCTGCTGGACACGCCGCAGCAATTGGTTGTTCTCGGTCACGAGGGCACTCACCAGCGGCCGGACATCGGAAGGCAGCAACGGAGTCAGGTCGGCAAACCCGGTGTTCGCATCCAGTCCCAGTTCCTGGGCCAGCGCGCGCCGCTGCCGCTCGCGTTCCTGCCGGGCGGTCTGAATGATGGTGTTCTGCTCGTTGATGGCGGCGACTGTGTGCAACACACCGTCCGCAGCACGCGCGACAACCAGATCCTGCTGTTGGTCCAGCAAGGCCAACAACTCGCCGTATTGCTGCAGTTCGTCACGCAGGGCATCAATGAGTTTCTGTAGAGATTCAGTCATGTTTGGGAGTGGGGGATAAAGTGGGGGCATGTTGACGAGATATTTCGCGTGCGAGCTGTTTGCCCAAACCAACAGCGCCGGACTTGCTCATGCTGTCAGCGAGCTGGTTGGTGACCATGTCCCGATAGATACCGCTGGCATACGAATCCTCGTTATATTTCGAACGAAATTGTGTTTTTTGGGCTTCGGTGAGAATCTCCCGCAGCAAGACAGCCTCAAACTGCCGGCTGAGTTCTCCGACTTTTTCTTTTTCGGAAACGGCTGAACTGGCCGCAAGCTTCTCCATGGAAAGATCAGCCGCACGAACGTGGTTTTGAATGGGACTGGTTTCCATGGTTAGCGGAGCACGAGTTCGGCCTGCAACGCGCCGGCCTGTTTCATGGCTTGGAAGATGGCCATCATATCGCGAGGAGTCACCCCCATCCCATTGAGTGCCTGCGCCACCTTCTCCACCGTGGGCAAGTCTGGCAACGGGACCAATCTGGATTTGCTCTCGACCACGGTCGTATCCGTGCGCGGCGTCACGACGGTCCGGCCGGTCTGGCTGAACGGCATCGGCTGCGATACATCCAGCGTCGAGGCGATGCTGATGGTGATGTTGCCGTGTGACACGGCGCAGTTGGAAATCTGGACGCGCGCCGTGGCCACAATGGTGCCGGTGCGTTCATTGATCACAATGCGCGCAGAGACATCGGGCTGAAGCTCAATGGCCTCCAGATGAGCGATGAAATTCACAGGCGCCGCCTGAAAACCTTCGGGCACATGGACCCGAACAGTGGTCGCATCGATCGCCATGGCGCTTTGCAGGAACTTCTCATTGATGGCGGCAGCCATGCGCGCCGAAGATGTGAAGTCGGGCTGGCGCAACAACAGTTCCACGATGTTCTCGCGGACGAACGCAGCGGGAATCTCACGTTCGACCAGCGCGCCGTTGATGATCTGGCCGGCCGTCGGATGGTTCTTCTGGACTGTAGCGCCGCCGCCGCCACCCACACCGGCGCTGAATCCGCCCACCGAGACGGCGCCTTGCGCCACGGCGTAGATCTTCCCATCCGCTCCAAGCAAGGGGGTCTGAATGAGAATGCCACCCGTAATGGATTCGGCATCACCGATTGAGGAGACGGTCACATCGAGCCGCGTGCCGGGCTTGATGAAAGCCGGAATGTCCGCCGTCACCATGACCGCGGCAATGTTCTTGGCAGAGAGATTTTGGCCCGTCATGTTGACGCCAAAGCGCTGCAACATGTTGGCGACCGTCTGGATCGTGTATTTTTGGTCTTTGTCGCCATCGCCGGCCAACCCGACAACCAAGCCGTAGCCGACAAGCTGGTTGTCGCGAGCACCGCCGACAAGGGCCATGTCCTTGATTCGCACACCCGCGCCCAACAATGGCGAGTTGCCCGCAATCAGCATCCCAAGAACGACAGCTTGGAGTGAGAGAAAGCGATTGATCATGATTAGAAGGGGGATACTTTCTCCCAGATTCGGAAGAACCAGCCTTTACGCTGCGAGTCCGTCACCGTGCCGCACTGCTGCATGCTGATGGTAACATCGGCGACGTTGTAACTGTAAACCGTGTTGGCGGGAGTGATGTCCTCAGACCGCACGACGCCGCGCAGGATGACATTCTGCTTTTCCGAGGCGAATTCCGTGACGCGCCGGCCTTCGATCACGAGATTGCCATTGGGCAGCACGTCCACAACCCGCACCGTCACGCGCGCCGTGATTTGTTCCGAGTTGCTGATGGTGCCGCCGCCGGAGAACTGGTTGTCCGAACTGAGCTTCATGGACGGATAGACGCCGCCCTTGGTCAGGAAACGGCTGATGGCGCTGCCGGCGGTGGCTGGCGGGTAGAAGAAGGAATCCATGGTGGAATTCAGACTCCCCTTGCGCGCCGTCTTGGTGCTGTTGTCCTTGGCGCTGGCGACGCTCTCCTGAACGATGATGGTAATGATGTCTCCGACAGCCCGGGCACGCTTGTCGCCAAGCGTGTTGGCGGGACTGTCGTCACGCCAGAGTGAATCCGCCGCCGTCTGCCACGGACACAACGCCGCCATAAGCAGGCAGACAGCCGCCAAACTAGAGGAAAAGTTGAATGGTATGTTCATTCAGCACCCGCCCACGAAGTTCGCGCCGGGACACGGGGTTTCTCACGCGCACGGTCTGTCCGGGTTCGCCTTCATCGAGGACCTCAACCTTGAGAGTGATGGACATCGCTCCGTCGCGCAGATGGGCTTCGACGCTCTGGCCACGATGGACGACTGCGCGCATGCCAACGGCGCGGGCATATAAAGGACTGCTGGCGGAAACGCTTTCCTTGATCTCGAACGCCGGGTCGGGAGTGCCCTCCCATGGCGCATCGCGCAGTGTCAGTAAATCACGGCGTTCCTTAACCAAGTCAACAAGGGGTTGGCCGCGTTTGAGTGGAGTTCGCGCCACCCACACTTCGCGCATTACTTGAGCGTTCAGGGCAATCTGCCATGTACCTACGATTTCGCGCTGCACAACAAGGTCAAATCGCACGATGAAGCTCGCGTTAACGCCCGACGTCGGAAGATCGACAATCTTGACCTCCAGCGGTTCGTCCGGAACCTGGACGGGTGTCCAGGCGCGAAGCATCCGCAGTTGAAGCTCGCCCCTGTCGCGAACATGATCGCGCTGCAACGTTGCCGTCAGCATATCCTTCAGTTCGGATTCGCCGAGCGCCCGGCAACGGCGGGAGATGGCAATGCGTTCCGCGCCACCCCATGTAGCAAGAGCCAGGGTCGGCACGGCAACCTTCAATCTGTCAACCACTTGCGCGCGGCTCATCACCGTGGTTTGCCCGAACACCGGCGCATCGGCCACGCGTACCCGCATGGTGGCCGCGCTGTCGGTTGTTGCGACAATCTGATCGAGGAAAATTCCTTCACTGCTGACTGCCGCCGTGTCCCGCAGGTTCAAGGCGGGAGATTCACCGGCACTCAGGCGGAGAGCGAATCCGTCATAGCCGAGCATCAGAAGCAGCAGCAGGATGTGGGGACGGAGTTGCATTATTGTCGCAGGTTGTTGCTCATCCGCATCATCTCGTCAGCGGCCTGGACTGACTTGGCATTCACCTCGTAGGCACGCTGCGCTTTGATGAGGTTGACCATTTCCTCGACCACTTTGACGTTGGACATTTCCAGATAGCCTTGCTGGATCTGGCCATAGTTCTTTTCGCCCGGGTTGCCCAACTCAGCCTGACCCGAGGCAGTGGTTTCGCGATAGAGATTGCGGCCCAGGTTTTCCAACCCGGCGGGATTTGCAAAACGACACAATTGAATACGGAAGTTGGTGTTGCCGCTGGCGCCGACCAGTGACACCTCACCGTTGGAAGAAATCGTGACGCTGGTCGTGCCGGTGGGGATGGGCTGAAAACCGCCCTGCACCACCAAGCCATCGTTGGTGACGACGCGGCCTTGGGAATCCACCTTGAACGCACCGTCGCGCGTGTAAGCACGCGTGCCATCCGGCATTTGAACCTCGAAGAAGCCCTCACCTTGCACCGCCATGTCCATCCGTTCACCCGTCTGCGTCATCTCTCCCTGGGTGAACACCTTCGCAGTGGCCGCCGTCTGTGAACCATGGCCGATTTGAATTCCCGTGGGCAACTGGTTGCCACTGCCCTGCTCGGCGCCCGCAGTCCGCTTGGTTTCGTAGAGCAAATCCTGAAACTCAACCTTGTGCTTTTTGAACCCGGTCGTGCTGACGTTGGCGAGGTTGTTCGCGATGACGTCGAGGTTCATTTGCTGGGATTCCATCCCAGTGGCGGAAGAGTAGAGTGCGCGAAGCATAAGTTAATTATCCCCCTGTCTCACCCAGAGTGGCAATTTCGCGCCCCATCCGCTCATCGTGCATCTGAATGACTTGCTGGTTGGTTTCGTACTGCCGGATGTTCGTCAACAACGCCGCCATTTCCTCCATGGGCGAGGCGTTGGACCCTTCGACGAAACCCTGACGCACAATGGGGGCCCTTGCGGTCGTCGGTACCAGAGCCGGGGAATCCGCCAGGAAATTTCCATTGCCGATGGATGTCAGCAGTTGCGGATCGCCAAACTCGACGACTTTGATCTTCCCGACGATGTTGGCCCCTTGCATGGCCTCGCCTTTTTCTGAAATGGTGATCCCCTCGATGTTGCTCATGTCAAACTGCATGGGGCCACTCTGCCCCATGACGAGCCCGCCGCCCTTGGTGACCAGCTGGCCCTTGGTGTTCAACTTGAACTCACCATCCCGTGTGTAGTACTTGCCGCCTTTCGGCAGCTTTACTTCAAAGAAACCCGCCCCGTCGATGGCCACATCTGTCTTCGCGCCGGAATATTTAATTTGACCTGGTTCGAAGTTCGTGACGCTTGTCGTGCGGGGCAGGAGAAAATGTTGACTGGTATTACCTGGAGCCTGGATTAACCCGGCCTGAACGGCAGAGAAACTCATCGCTTGCCGTTTGAAACCGTTAACGGAACTGGACGCCATATTCTCGGCAATCACCTCATGGTTGCGGTCATACGCCGAAAGTGCCGCTGCCGCTTGGTAAATGCTGACGTTCATCGCTTGTTAAGATGAGCAATGACTGTGCCAAACCCAGAACCTGGCGTTTTCCTGTTGGATTTCACACAATCGGCCTTGAGTAGGGAAAAACGTACCTGCCCCTCTTTGCCACCCGGAACCACTTTTTGCCGGATCGAAACGGAACATCCGACCCTCCCGAACCAGCCAGGGATCAATACTGGCACCCGAGCTCGATGATCTGGCCGCAACCGCACTGGATGCGAATCTGCGTTACACGGTCGCCATCGCGCTGAAGGATGATTTCCGGCTGGCCGCATTTGCCGGGTTTCTCACCGGTCTGGACAGGTTTGGGCATCGCCAGAAGCGGCTGAAATCCACTGGCATCCGGTGATGCAATGCTTGACCCGCCGGCAGGAGCGGCGCCGGACACTGTCATCTGCGCCCGCTTGCCAGGGATGAGTGCTTGAAATTCGTCAGTCATGAACCGTTCGTTCCTTCTGACCTGATTGGGGCAACAACCGTAGTAACACCGTTACCCGGCGGTTTCTCTCATCATCAGGAAGTGTATTCGGGAGTGGGATGGTGTCGGAGTTGCCGGCCACCTTCTTGATCTGCTCCGAACGCAGGCCGCTCTTCACAAGAAGCCTGCGAACGGTGTTGGCGCGATCCGCCGTAAGTTCCCACGCCCCATAGTCTTCGCGTATGTTCGGACGACCGCGCTCTGAGTGGCCACTCAACTCGACGGGGAAACTATGATAACGGCTGATCTCCCACGTCAACGTCGCGAAAACCCATCGGCCATACTCCGTCAAAGCGGCAGAATCGCGCTCAAATACCGATTTCTTGTTGCTGTCGAAAATGGTGATCATCAACCCCTCACTGGTCATCTCGATCTTCACCGTCTTCATGTTCTCGGTATCGGGGTCGGACTGCAGGGCTTTCAACAGATCTTCACTGAGGCGACGCAACACTTCCACCTCGTTGGAGGAAGCGGCTGACTTCGTCTCCTGCACCGATTTCGAATTGGACGCCGCGGATCCACCTCCAGTGACGATTCCTGCGGATTCCTGCGTGACTCCCACGCCGGCACTGCGAAAAGCGCGTTCCACCGACTTTTTGACCTTGTCGCTTTGCTGCGTCATCCACAGCACCATGAAGAGCGCCATCATGGTGGTGACGAAATCCGCGTAAGCCACCTTCCAGGAACCGCCGTGTCCACCATGTTTCATGGTTGCAAGTGTCTGCGAACTCAGCCCTTCTTTGCGGTCGCGTTGACGGCTTGGATCAACTCGTCAAGTTCCTTGGCCGAAGGCCGTAATTCGCTGTTAAGGCCGCGTCGGGCAGTCTCGACCGCCATATTGGGCGCCAGACCGTTGACGAAGCCGACGATGGAGGTGGCGATACACTGGAAGTAGGCCAACTCCTCAGAGTTGAGAAACTCCAGTTTCATCGCCAAGGGTCCCACGAAACCGTAGGACAACAAGATTCCAAGAAAAGTCCCCACCAGTGCCGCGCCCACTTTCTCACCGACCGTCTCCACAGGACCCGAGATGGCAGCCATGGTCACCACAATGCCCAAGACCGCGGCCACGATGCCAAAACCAGGCAGTGCGTCAGCGGTCTTGCTAAGCACACTCACTGGCGCATAATGTTCCGATTCCAACCCGCTCAACTCGACATCCAGCAACGGCTTAAGCTGCTCGCTCTTGACCCGGCCATCCACGATCGGCTGCATCGCATTGCAGAGGAACTCCATGGCGTGCTTGTTCCGGACGAATGTGGGGTATTTCGAGAAGATACTACTCGTTTGGGGATTGTTGATGTGTTCCTCCAGCGGAATCATGCCTTTGCGCCGGCCGAGCAGGAACATCTCGTAGAGCGCTGACAGGAGTTCGTCGTACGACTTCCGGCTATACGGTGAGCCCTGCAAAGCCTGGACGGTCTTCTTGCCCATGTCCACGAGCACCTTGCGGGGCGACATGATGATCAATGATCCCAAGGCAGCACCGCCGATAGTGATAACCTCGGAGAAATGCATCAAGGCGCCGATATTACCACCGGCCAAAGAGAATCCGCCCAACACTGAAGCGAGAACAATAACGGCGCCGATAAGGATAATCATGCTGGCTGTCTGATCTTATGGCTAAGCGACCTGAGGGTTGCTTTTCGACAGAAACGCTCGCAATGACAGGATGGCTTCCGAGTGAATCTGGCAAATCCGCGATTCTGTCAGGCCAAAAGCAGCCGCAATTTCACGTAGCCGCAGATCTTCAAAGTAGTAAAGCGCCAGCACCTTGCGGTGCATTTCAGGCATTTGATCGAGCCGGCGCGTGATCAACTGGATCAGGTCGTTCCTCGAAGCAATGCTGCCCGGGCTCTCCTGGGTCTCGTCGGGAATCTGCTCCGCGCAGGACGGCCCATCTTCACCATCGCTATTGCACGCCGCATCCAGGTGAATGAAAGTGACTGGTTTGCATTCTTCCAGCCATTGGTGGTATTCCGTGATCGGAATCTTCAGTGCCTTGGCTACCTCGACATCGTCCGGCGGCTCGCCTTTGGCTTGTTCCAGCGCCTGGATGGTGTCCTGGATCTTGCTGGCCTTGTCGTGGACCGAACGCGGCATCCACTGCATCCTGCGCAGCCCGTCGAAAATTGCGCCGCGAATCCGGATACGGGCGTAGGTTTCGAGAGAAGCACCGCAGGTTGGATTGTAGTTGCGGATCGCGTCGAGCAAGCCGATCAAGCCGGTGCTGTACAGATCCTCCTTGTCGACGTGCGACGGCAAGTTCATGGCCAGACGGCCAACGACTTGTTTGACAAGGGGCAGGTACTGCCGGACGAGTTCATCCTCCTCCGTGTCAGTGCTGGTGACCTTTTGGTAGCGTGACCGGACGGCGTGCTCACGGGTCTTCACGTCGAGAACGGCAACCTGGGACTCATTGAGATCAATAGCGTCGTGACTCATGGTTTGACCTGGGGCAAGGTTGGGGATCGGGGCTGATTCGAAGATGTGGCGATGCGCTCGCGACAGGATTGCTGGAGGTTCCGCATCCATACCTGGCTCCACCAACGTACGAGCAGAGCAGAAAGGTAGGTCGCAAGGCACGCGTGCCAGATGATCATCAGCCAGGAAGATCCGGCCAACAAACCGAACACAATGCCGATTGCGAATCCTGCAAAACCTCCGATTAGAACGAGCAGCTTCATGGTTGATCTTGTCTATGCAAGACAGAAGCAGGAACCTTGCCACGGGAAAGAAAGGAGGGGGCTGACTACGAAAAACTGCCTATTTACTGGGGAAAAGCTGGGTTAACAGAATCGACGCATTCGCCTCGATCAGATCACCAGGAATATTTTGCCCAGTGGCAAGAAAACGAAGGGAATAGTTTGTCCCCAACACCAGGTTCCACAGCTTGCCCCAGCGAGTTTCCTCATCCAGATGCGTGACAATCAAGTCAGTCAGCGGCAACACCGAGAACGAGCGCACCTGCGAGATCAAGTGACTCGTATCATAGGCCGCATTCAGCACCAGATGAATCTGGGGTGACTCGAAACCTTTCAACTGCTGCAGGAGTTCCCGTACAGCCGTGGTGTCATTGGCCGGCACACCCGGCAGATCCACGAAAAACAGCTCAGATTCGTTCGGCCGGACAATGCCGTCGGCGCATCGCTCCACCGGCACACCGAGGATGTCGCAGTAAACACTCAGCGCTTCCGCCGTATTCGCGCTATGCCCATCCCACCTCAACACCCGCGCAGGAAGGTTATCCATCAACACCACTCGTGTCAGCCACTTGCAGAGGCAAGTCGTCTTCCCCACGCCAGGCCCGCCAACAAAAACGTGAATGCGCTTCTGGGAAACAGCCTGCGTCGACGCCTTCATGGTCCAGACCTGCTCCAGAAGGTCGCACGCCATTCGCAACTGCTCCCCAAATGACGAGGGAGGAACATCGCTGTAATGTGCGCGCATCTGCTCGATGATCCTGTCGGCGTAGAGTGGCAACAACCCGATGTTTTCCAGCAGCGGCCTGATCATCCAAGCATCGGCCGTTGCGCGTGGCGCCTGAGCGCTCGTAACCCGGAACTGCGGCAGTTGCTGGCGGATTTCCGCAAGTTCTTGGCGGAGTTCGTCAATATTGGGCGCTGCGGGAGGCTGCTCAGGAGGAGCAGCGGCGATGACTTCAATCCGCGGTTTCTGCCAAAGCTGTCTAAACCCTGCCGCTGGCAACTGGCGGACGTTCAGGACTACTGCATTGGGACCGAGCTGCGCGCGTATCTGTTCCACCGCTTGTGCGGCAGAATCTGCGATAAATGTAACCGTTTGCATCGGATATAGTTAAGTGGGGTGGTGTTAAGCTCAGGCCGGATATGTCACCATTGCCACGTTCTGCACCATCACGCGTGGCGGAATCTCGTGATACGAGAGCACGGCGATTTCGGAGAATGTCGTCGCGAAGAACCGCCGCAGCGCGAGCCGGATTTGTGGCGCGCACAACACCAGCGGCGGCACGCCGCCCGCCACCATCTGCTGAATGTGTTTCGAGAGTGTCTGTACCACGTGCCGCGCCAGACCGGGCTCAATAACCAGCGAGACATCGGTGGGCGTGGAGTGCAGTCCCTTGGCAATCTCCTGTTCGAGCTTCGGATCAAGCGTGATGGCCTTCATTGAACCATCCGCGCTTTGGAACGTCTTGGAGATCTGCATGACCAACGCCCGCCGGGCGTGTTCGGAGAGTTCGTCTGGGTTCTTTGTAACGGCAGCTTGGTCCCCTACTTTCTCGAGAATGCTGGCCAGATCGCGAATGGAGATGCCTTCTGCCAGCAAGTTCTGCAGGATACGCTGAATCTGGCCGACACCTAACAGATTGGGAATCAACTCATTTACGATGGCCGGATGCGTTTGTTTCAAGTGATCCAGCAATCCTTGCACGTCTTGGCGCGTCAGGATCTCGTGAGCGTGCCGTTTGATGGTTTCCGAAAGATGGGTCACCAGCACGGACGGCGCGTCCACGACCGTATAACTGGCCAACTCAGCGTTCTTGCGTTCCACGTCGGTAATCCACGTCGCGGGCAGTTTGAACACGGGTTCGACGGTAGGTGTGCCATGGAGTGCGACTTTGCTGTTGGTGGCGTTCATCGCCAGCCAGTGATTGGCCATGAGTTCTCCGGAGGCGATCGGGTTGCCTTTCAACAGAAACTGATAGTTGTTGGGAGCGAGTTGCAGGTTATCCCGCAGCCGGATCGGTGGCACCACCATCCCCATCTCTTGCGCGAACTTGCGCCGAATGCCAGTCACGCGGTCGAGCAAGTCACCGCCGCGGCGCGTATCGGCCAGCGGCACCAGTCCATAGCCCAACTCGATCTGTAGAGTATCCAATGGCAGCAGGCCTTCCAGTTTCTCGCCAGCACTGCCGGTATTTCCAGCCGCTGCGGGAGCCGCCGGGGTCTTGGCAGGATTGGCGGTATCGAGCAACGGCGCGTCCTTTTGGCTCGACACGCCATTTTTCTTGAGTACGTAGGCCATTCCCGCAGCACCCACAGCCATCACCAAGAACGGAGTGGTGGGCAATCCCGGCACCAACGCCAGTGCTCCTAACATTCCAGACAGCAAGGAGATGGCACGTGGATAGCTAAACAACTGGGCCGTGAGTTCCTGACCCAGATTGTCTTTTGCAGCGGAACGTGTCACCAAAATGCCCGACGCGACCGAAGTAATCAGCGCCGGCACCTGGGCAACCAAACCATCACCGATGGAGAGGATGGTGAAGCGCTGGAGCGATTCGGTGACTGTCATGCCCATTTGCATCACACCCACGCCAAACCCGCCGATGACGTTGATCAAAGTGATCAACACTGCCGCAATGGCGTCGCCGCGCACGAACTTGCTCGCGCCGTCCATCGCGCCGTAGAAATCAGCCTCCTGCTCCACCGACCGCCGGCGCGTTCGCGCCTCAGACTCGTTGATGAGGCCCGCATTGAGTTCGGCATCAATCGCCATTTGTTTGCCGGGCATGGCGTCCAACGTAAACCGGGCTGCCACCTCCGCGATGCGCCCGGCGCCCTTGGTGATGACGATGAAGTTGATCAGCACCAGAATCAGGAAGATCACCATGCCCACCACGTAATTGCTGCGGACAACGAAATTGCCGAATGCGTCAATGATGTGGCCGGCGTAGCCGTCGAGCAGGATCAGCCTCGTTGAGGCGACGTTCAGTGACAGCCGAAATAGCGTGACAAACAGCAGCAACGTCGGGAAACCGGTGAAATCCGCCGGTTCGCGCAGGTAGATGATGACCAGCAGGATCAACAATGCCAGTGCCATGCTGACCACCAGCAACAAATCCAGCAAAATGGCCGGGATCGGGATGATCAACAGCAGGATCGTCCCGAACAGGCCAACAACCAGCCACAAATCGCCATTGCGAAACAGCCGGCGCACGTTGGAAGGCGCGTTGCTCACTTCGTTTAATTAAACTCGATTCTCTTCCGTGTGATAACGATAGCGGTTGACCCGATACACCCAGGCCAGCACTTCGGCCACCGCCACATAAAGCTGAGCAGGAATCTCGCCACCCTCGCGGCCATACTTGAAAAGCATCCGCGCCAGCGGCTTGTTCTCGATGATCGGCACTTGGTGGCGCGTGGCAATTTCACGTATCGCCAGTGCATTGAGCCGTGCTCCCTTGGCAACCACTTGGGGCGCTTTCATCGATTTGTTCTTGTAACGCAGCGCCACTGCCAGGTGTGTTGGGTTTGTCACAACTACGTCAGCCTTAGGCACTTCCGCCAACGCCTTTCGCTTGGATTGCCGTGAACGAAGCCGGCGCCGCATCGATTTGAGCATCGATTTGATTTCGGGATTACCCTCGGCGTTACGCGTCTCGTCCTTGACCTCCTCCTTGCTCATCATCAGGTCTTTGTTCGTGCGCCAGACCTGATAGCCATAGTCCGACGCGGCAATGACGCCCAGGATGAACACCACACGCAGGACGATTGTGAAGGAAGAATCGGCCATGAAAGAGGCAACTTTTGCCGCGCTCACACCCGTGTAGAAGATCGGGTCATTGAGGATGTCCCTCACCGTCGAGTAGCACAGCGCGACGATCAACGACAGTTTCGCAAATGACAGTGCCGTCGAAACAGATGCCCGTGTCGAAAAGATGCGCTGCAAACCTGTGACCGGATTGAACCGCTCCCATTTCGGTTCCAAAGCCTCGGACGCAGTGTGGAACCGGTTCTGGATCGTTCCTGCCAGCAGGCCTCCCATCATGCTGGACAACACCACCGGCGCAACGCAGCCCACCATCAACAACGACGCCTGGATCGCCAGTCGCTGGAGTGAATCCGTCGTGATAACGATGTCGTGCAGATGGCCCAACACGGCCAGCAGCGCGCCAATCATTTGTCTCCACATCTCGCCTCCTGCGAATGTGAACGCCAGCAGCACGGCAACGAACACAAAGACTGTTTGCACCTCGGGACTGCGAGCGATCTGGCCATGCTTGTAGGCATTTTCCAGCCGCTTTGCTGTTGGTTTCTCTGTCTTATCGCCGTCGAAGTCAGGCATGTGTCAGTGCCCCCCCACCAGTTGTGCCACGCGCAGCATGTCTTCCGGTATCCGGCGCAGGTAGTTCGCCACGTGTTGGCTCATCACGCCCAAGGTCAGTCCAAACACAGCCAACCCCGCAAGAATGCGAATGGCAAAGCTTTCCATGAACACGTTCATTTGCGGAACAGCCCGGCTGAGGATGGAGAAGATCAACGACAACAAAAACGACAGCGCGATGATGGGCGCGGCAATTTGCACGCTGATGACGAAGATCTGCGTCGAGCGATTGATGACGTCGAGCACCAAAGCGGCGTTCATGTGCCAGCCACCAATCGGCAGACAGACGTAGCTGCGTTGAATCCCCATCAGCAGCCAATGATGCAAATCGAGACTGAAGAAAAGCACGCCAGCGAGGTAATACAAAAGCATGGCCGGCGCTTCCATGTTGGAGCCCGAGAGCGGATTGATGTCCGAAGACAATGTCAGCCCCATCTCAGTGCTGATAATCCGGCCCGCCATTTCGACCGTGAAGAAGATCATGCGGCTGATAAAGCCCAACAACAGTCCTATCCCGGTCTCGACAGCCATCAGCCCCACCAATGTCCAAAGCCCCAGTCCGTCCGGCACGCCCTGTGGCACCGTCGGAACCACCAAGTATGCCACCAACGCGCTCAACGCGATGCGCATTTGCCTGGGAAAGTTCTGGCTCGATAGCAACGGGAATACCGAGAGCATCGCGCTGACGCGAATGAACACCATCAACCAGTTGGTGAGACCGTCGGGAATCATAACCAGGCGTCAGCGAACCATCTCCGGCATTTTCTGGATCACAGCGATCGCGAACTCGGACAACGTGCGCATCATCCAAGGCAGGAGAAGCAGCAAGGCAGCCAGCACGCTGGCCGCCTTGGGAACGAAGCTGAGTGTTTGCTCGTTGATCGAAGTCACGGTCTGAAAGAGGCTGATGGCAAGTCCCACAACCATCGCTACTAACAACAGCGGAGCCGCCAGCGTGATCGACTGGAAGATCAACATCTTGAGAAGTTCGACGGCAAATTCGGGAGTCATAGGTTCACATGTTGAAGCTCTGGACCAGCGACCGCACCACCAGCGTCCAACCATCCACCAGCACGAACAACAGGATCTTGAGCGGGAGCGAGATGGTCATCGGTGGCATCATCATCATGCCCATGCTCATCAGGACGGTTGCCACCACCAGATCGATCAGGATGAACGGCACGAAAAGCAGGAACCCCATCTGAAACGCGGTGCGCAATTCACTGACGATGAAGCTCGGGATCACCACTTTCAGCGGCAGCTCGTTTGCCGGCGTTGGTCCGAGACGGGCAAGCCCCACGAACAACTCCAGGTCCTTGGGCCGTGTCTGCCGCAACATGAAAGTCCGCAGTGGTTTCGCCGCGCGATCCAGCGCCTCATCACTCGTGATCCGCTTGGCACTGTATGGCTGGATTGCATCGCGGTTCATGACATCCCACACCGGTGCCATGATGAAAAGCGTCACGAACAGCGCCAGGCCGATGATCAATTGGTTGGCCGGTGTGCCGGTCAATGACAGCGCCGACCGCACGAAGGACAGGACGATCACGATCCGCGTGAAGCAAGTCATCAGCAGGATGATGGACGGCGCCAGCGACAACAACGTGACAGCAAACAGGATCTTGATGCCGACGTCAAGGTCCTGCGCTCCCTGCGGCGCATCCACGCCAACGCTGAGCCGGAAAGGAACGAGGTTGTTTGAACCCTTGGCAGCCTCAGCCGCCCTGGAGGATGTCCCGGGTACCACGCGTGTGGTCTGCGCCGGCCGGGAGGGAGTAGGAACCGTGGTGTCGGCCTGCGCAGCAAAGCCATCCGCATTCAGCACGAGCACCGCCAGCGCGGAAATCCAGAATTGGCGCCAGCGGTTCATCAGTGTTTCCGGGTGACTGCCTGGTTCAATGCAGCGGCGAAATCCGATGGCGATGCGGTTTCAGGGGCCTCTTCATCGGGCAGATGGCTGAGCAAGGTAATGTCCGTCTGCGAAGTGCCAATGAGCATGCGTTGCCGCTGATAGCCGACCACATAGAGGGCATGCCGGTTATCGAGCGCGCGCACTTCAAGCACCGTGAGCTTTGCCTGCGGCCCCTTGAAACGGACGAGCCGCTGCCAGTTCTTGAAGCACCAGACGCCCCCGAAAAACAACGCCAGCACCAACGCCAACGCGCCCAGCACACGCACCACCGAGCCGGAAGCATCGGGCAAGGAGGTCGTCAACTCGGCGGTCAGATTGGTGTTTTGTGCAAAAGCGCAAGCACCGGCGACAAGCCACACGAGCAGGGCCGTTGGCCAGCGCCGGAAACCATGGGAGATCATTGCGGTGACCCCAAAACTTCGCTGATCTTGATGCCGAACTTCTCCTCCACCACGACCACCTCGCCACGGGCGATCAGTTTCTGGTTCACGTAGAGATCCACGGGTGCATCGGCGATCTTGTCGAGCTGAACGACAGAACCCACCGCGAGTTGCAGGACGTCGCGAAGCGACATCTGACAGGAACCGAGTTCGACGGAGAGGCTTACGGGCACGTCCAGCAGCATCTCGATACCGGGCGGGCATTCCTTCGTTTGGGGCGCAGTTGTTGTCATGGTTGTCTAGGTGCGAATCACGTCGGTCAGCTTGACGGCCCACTTCGTGTCACGGGTGCCGAGCTGAGCGAGAAACTTGGGAATCTTTGCGAGCCGGACCTGAACGCGTTCGGTGGCTTTCTTGTCCAGCGTTAACACCTTGCCAGGTTCAAGGTTGGCCACAGTGCGCGCATCCAGTTCGATGTCACCCCACAGGACTGTGATGGGAATCCGGACATCGTTGAAACTCTTGTTCCAGCGCGTGAGGGCGGGTGCCCGATCCTGTCCTTCTTTGGCGCCGGCGGCAATATCGGCGCTGAGCTGCCGCACCAAGGGCTCGATCGTGTAGTAAGGAAAGGCGCAGTGGAACCGCTCGACGCAATCGCCGATGCGCGCTTCCACGGAAAGCACCAGCATCACATCTTCCAGCGGGGCAGTTTGCAGATAGTGGGCATTGCTTTCGTGGCTGATGATCTCCGGACGGAGGTCCTTGAGGTGCACCCAATGGTTGCTCCACTCGCTGAGGATGATCTGCGTAATCTGGTCAACCAGAGCCACTTCGATGTCCGTAAGGTCACGATTGGCGTCCACCGAGTGGGCGGGTCCGCCCAGCAACCGGTCGGCAACGGTCAGTGCCAGCCGTGGCGGCATATCGATGAAACACGTCCCGCGCAGTGGCTGGACCTTGAACAAAGTGATGTGCGTCGGCGCGGGCAGGCTGTCCACGAACTTCCGATACCGGATGGTTTGGAGGCCGGACATCTGTAACGCGACCTCCAACCGCAGGTAGATGGACAACCGCGCCGCCAGTGATCGAATGAATCCCTCGTGATGCAGCCGCAGTTTGCGCAGTTCGGCTGCCGCCAGGAACGCCGGCTGGCGGAAGTCATAGGTCTGGATGGTGTCCTGCGGCTTGTTCTCTTTGGTGCTGTCAGCCTTGAAAACGACGGACGTATTCTCCCCCTGCGCCATCTCTGCGAGCATGCGCTCGACTTCAGATTGCGTGAGAACCTGCTGTCCATCGCCCGGAGGCGCGGGGTTGGTCTTGGGATCCATGATTGGGGTCTTTGGGCCAGCCTTTTACTGGATGGCCATTTCCGTGATGTAGATTTCCTCCACAATGCCCTCGCCGAGGGCATTGTTGAAAACAGTAACCAGTTCAGTGCGGATGAGATTGCGCGCGCCGGGCTTCTCCAAATCCGCGATGGTCTTGGCACCCAGCGTACTGGACGCCACGTCCAGCAATTGATCGCGGCTGCGCTCCACCCTCTCTTTGAACTCTTTGTGAGTGCCAACTAATGAGATGCTCGAAGTCAGGTATCGCGTGCCTACACTGCCCGCCACGTTCACCAGAATACGCCCCAACTGCACGGTGGTCTTGTTGAAGGCGTGACCCTTTTCCTTCGAATTTGCTGCCGCCTTGGCGGGCGCAGTCCCGTGGGCCGCCTTGCCTGGCGCCCCGGCAGCCTCACCGGTGGCAGGGCCCAGTTCTTTCTGCAACTTCGGCAGCAGCAGATAGGAGGTCGTTGCGTAGGCCAGCAAGGGCATCGCAATAAGGCTGACGACCAGCGGCAGCCAGCCGAGGAAGCCGGACGACTTCTTCAGCTTCCCGTCGCCGTTCCCATTACCGTTGTCGGCGCCGCCATCGGGATCTTCCTTGGCAGCATTTGCCGGTTCAGCTACGTCAGTGCGATTGGCAACCATAGTTCAATGATCAGGGTTAGCGCTTCAGATTGACCAGTTCCTGCATCATCTCATCACTGGTGGTGATGACACGGGAATTGGCCTGAAACGCGCGTTGAGTGACGATCAGGTTCGAGAATTCGGAAGAGAGGTCCACGTTGGACAATTCCAGCGCGCCCGCTTCGATTTTGCCCAAACCGTTCGAGCCGGGGCTGGCGGGATCGGTCGCGATCGGGCCGGCAGCGGTCAGGCCGGAGTAGAGATTGCCGCCTTCCTTGGTCAACGCCTGTGGGTTGAGGAAGTTCTGCAGCAATACCTGGCCGCGGGTATACTCAGTGCCGTCGGAGAGACACACATTGATCTTGCCGTCCTGGCTGATGCTGTAGGACGTCATCGTCGCGGTAGGGTCGGACGTGGTTGGACGTTGAGTCGCATCAATCTGGAGGTCACCGATGGTGGTCAAACCGGAATCCGTGTAGCCTTGGACGCGAAGGCCGCTGTCAGTTACCATGTAACCGTTGGAGTCCAGGCTGAATGCGCCACAACGCGTGGCAAAGGTCTGGTTTGTGAGAGAATCAACGACAACGAAGAACCCCTCGCCCGACACAGCCAGATCGGTCTGCACGCCGGTCTGCGAGAGAGCGCCCTGGCCGTAATTGGCCTTGGTGGATGCCACAGCCACACCTTCACCGATCTGGATGCCTGCCTGACCGCTGCTCGCGTACCTCAAAGTATCGCTAAAGGCATCCGCCAAGTCGGCCCGCGCTGACTTGTAGGCGGTGGTGTTCACGTTGGCGACGTTGTTGCCGATGACGTCCATCTGGGTCTGAAATTGCTGAATTCCACTGACGGCTGAGTTAAGAGATCGAAGCATAAGGTCCTTTCGTGGTTGTTTGTTTTAGCTTGCTGCCAGCGCGACACTGACCACCTGGCTCAGGTCGTACGTCTGGTTGTTTACAACGATCTTCGGCGTCCCTGCATCGATCGTGATACCGCTGACTGTCCCGGTTACCTGCGTACTCGAATCCGACTGTAAAATTACCGTGCGTCCCAAGAGCCCGTTGGCCTGCTGAAATTGTGCTGTGCTCTCCAAGTCGGTCACTTTTTCGTTGGTGGAGGTGTTCGTCGACAGCGAACTGAATTGCGCCATCTGGGCGATGAAGTCCGTGTTGCTTTGCGGATCGAGCGGATCCTGCATCTTGAGCTGGGTGACCAGCAGATTCAGGAAATCGTCCTGATCCAGCGTCTGGGCTGGCGTGCGGGTCGTGGACGACGTCGAGGAGGTCGAACCGGAAACAACTGTTGAAGGGCTGACAGTCATGCTCATAGGTTTAAGCCCACTTTTCCCAACGCCGGGGAGTCACACGCCGGGCATTGTGCAGACGTATGTGCGGTGTTTCCGTCATGGCACCCGCACCCGCGATTTCATCGGCCAGTTCTTCGCTCAACCGCGGCTTGTGATGGGGCGCCTGCTCGCGCGCACCGCTTCCGGTGGTTTCGGTTGAAGATTGAGACGGGTAATTCGTGTCGGACGCTGTACGATTCAATTCTCCCATGTGAACTCCATGATCGGCTAGTGTTTGGCGCAGTTGATCCCAGTTTGCCTGGAGCACGTTGAAATCACCGCGCTCCACGCGGGCACAAACGTTCACCCCGTCGCCGGCAAGAGTGAACTGAAGATGAATCTCTGTCTTGTCATCCGGCGCCACCATGACTGCCACGTTGTCCTGATATAGGGACTTGAACTTGACCACTCGATCCATAAGTTGGTCCGCCAACGACTCGACTGAGAACGCAGCAGTCGCCGAAGTGGATGTGGCATCAGGGGTTGTGTCTGCAACCACAGAAATCAGTTGTTGCCGGCCGGTTTCCGGTTCATGAGTGACAAACAGCCCGTCGAGAACCGAGTGTTCCAGCTTCTCCCCAATCTTGACCCCAAATGGTTCTCTCTGGTGTTGCCACAAAAACTCAGATTCCTTCTCAACCGGCAAGATGTTCTCATCAGGACCGGCAATTGTGTGCAAGTCGTTCGGTTTCTTCATTGCGACTCCATTAGGAGCAGCATCCGTGCCACGCAAAGCCTCCTCACCGGCCATATCCTCAGGGGGCTCTGGCACGCCGGTAACAACCGTGCCTTGCGACACTACAGGTTGCTCGCCAGTGGCGGCGGGCAGGTTCTGGCGAACCGATGCTGCCGAATCGCTGGTGACAGACAGGTTCGACTGAAACCGGGGATCTGTGCTTGCACCCGGCAGTTCAACGGACGTTGCCGGAATGGCGGCTGGTTGTGGCTGCAAATCTGACAGTTGCTGTATTGACGCGGGCTGAAGATCAAGACGCGTGACCTTCTGCGGAAACACAGGCTGCGCCCCGGCAACTGTTGGCGTTGTCAGATCAGAGACCTGATATTGGCTGATTCCCAAACCTTGGTTTTCCGGAAGCGTTGTCGATTGCCCATCCACAAGCGACGACAAACCCTGCAGGGGTTTCGTCACCACGACGTTCGCGCCGAACGAGAATGCCGTCTCAGCCGGAACGGCGAGCGGTGCGCTGGCGTTTGTCGCCGGTTGACCATCCACAAGCGGTGACAAACCTCGCAGGGGTTTCGTCACTACAACGTTCGCGCCGAACGAGAATACCGCCGCAGCCGGAACGGCGAGCGGTGCGCTGGCGTCTGAAGAACCTGGCCTGACCGATTCACTGTACATCGTTTGATCAACCACTGACTGCGGCAATGGTGTCCACGTCCACTGCGAATCCGCCAACGCGGACACCTGATCTGCACCCATCCCCGGCCCCGGCTTGGCCCTCTGAGCGGCTGTGTCGTAACCCTCCCGAATGCCGTCGCCAACTGTTTGAGGCGACGGCAGTTGCGCAGAGGTAACCTGCGCATCGGGTTCAGGCTGGGCACCTTCTGGCATGGTGTTGGGTAGGTCCGTTTCGCGGACAACCACGCTGCGCCTCGTTTCCGTCGAGTCTGCGGCGTTTTCAGAAGTCGACAGAGCCGCCAGAGGGGCCGGGGATTCGGGGTCTTGGGTAGGGGCGTCGGTCGTCGCCTGTTGTTCGTTGTTTGTGACAGGCGACCATGGAGTTATCTGTGAAGATTCGGTTCTTTGGGCCAATGGCGAAGCCGCCGGTGCCACAGCCATCTCAGGTGACGTTGCGGGTGCACTGGCAGAGGGTTTGGCGTTTGTTTCAATGAAAGACGGGCGCTCGCACGCCATCGCCGGGTTTCCAACTGGCGGTTGAATCAGGAGGTTCTTCACCACCATGGCGATGTTCGGTCCCGTCAGTGTTCCGGCCTCTGAACCTGTCTCGTCTGCGTCTGCGTCGGATAACAAACAAGAACTGGCGGAGTTGCCGGTGTCGGCCAACTCGTTGCGCATCGCTGCGTCACGCAAGCCGCGCTGATGCCGGCCTGTGATGGTCCGAGGCATGCGTTTCCCGTCTGCGGTCTCCTGCAACACTTCGGTTTGGTCCGTGCCATCTTCTGCCCCTTCAACACCTTGCGCCACACCCGTACCGGCCAGTTCTCCACCGGCAATGTCCATGACAAGCGGCCGTGTCAAAGGTCCCCCAAAGAAAAAAGTGCCTGTCTGGGGTGTCTGGCTACCAGTCACAACCGATGCCGTTGTCTCAGGCGACTCAGCAACGGCAACTTCGGTCTCTGGAGATGTGGAACGGGCAACGCCCGTGTCAGGTTGCTCTTCCCCCTCGGAATCAGCCGCAGCACCGGCAGATGCCGGACGCGCTGGTTTCGCTGGCGCAGGACCGTTCGTCAGAAGCGATCCCATGACGTCCGCGAACAATGGCGCTCCGGTCGTTTCGTCCCCGGTTTTCGCGGACTGTGGCGTTGATGATGGACAGGCGGACGCGGCGTCGCCGACTGTCGCGAAAATGGATGGCATCATCAGGACTTGGGCTTGTCTGTCGTCTTGCGGTGAACTGCAACCCGAAGCCGTTCGGAAATCAGCGCAACGCGTCTGGCTTCTGCCTTACCCTTTTTGGCCATCGTCTCGAGAATCGGCGCCGTCTCCGCTTCCTTCATAAACACCATGATTTTAACCACTTGCTCATCACTGAGCTCTTTCAGGATATTGACGGCCCCTTCGGTCTCCATGGATGCGTAGACCTTGGCCAGCTTCTTGAGATTGATGGCTTCCTCCGCCTGCACGCGCACAATCTCCGTCTCGAATTCCTTCTGCATCTGCTGCACCCCTTGCATCACTTCCGCGACCTCCTGTCGCTCCAATTGCAGGCGGGTTTCCAGTTGGGACAGGTCCTTGTCCCGTTTCTCGATGGCGCTTTTGGCGGCGCGAAGCTCCGTCACCAGTTGGTCCAACTCCGGGTTCCTCGTGTCCCAGACATTGCTGGGCGTATGGATGACCACAGGCGTGGACGAGAAGAAGTCCGGTATCGGCAGGTTTCGCGTTTTCCACACCGCCGTCGTGGTGGCGACATACAGCAGTATCCCCATCGCGATGGCGATCCATTTGGATTGAAGTATTTGGGTCATATCAGTTCCTCAGTAGTTCGTCGTTCATGCTGTACATCACGGGCGCCAGGAAACGCCGGTTGGCCATTTCGTCGAGTTGCATCTGCTCATGGCGCATCAACTCCCGGTCATAACGCTCACGCTGCCGGACCTGCAACTTGTCGACAGCCTCGCGCGCCTGACGCGCCAGAAGGAGTTTGAACCATCGTTGCTTGCAGACACGCTGGGCCTGTTCAACCGTCCGTGCGCTGACACGTTTGCATTCCTCGAGCCAGCAGCAGTATCCCTGCAACTGGGCTACATACGCCATCGGCGCGTTGTCCATGAGGTGTTCGCGGAACAAGGCCCAACTGGATTCGCAGTCGGCCTCCACTTCCTCCAATCTGCGGACCGCCTCCTGATGGTTGGCCACGGCCTCTCCGTATTGTTGCAGTGCGTGCTTCTCCTGCCGCTGACGCAGCCGCAGCAAGGCTTCGAGTGTGAAACGGAATTGCTTCATGGGGTACCTCCTTTTCTAGCGAGTTTCGCGGCTTCGGCTGACGCCTGCCGTTGTGAGGCCGGCGGAGCCAAGATTCCTGATAAGTGCGCCCAACTTTGGGGCGCTGTCATTCCCTGATCCACGGGCTGCCGGAGGAACTGCCGGAGCGGTTCGTGGAGTCGGATGGCTTCATCAATCACCGGGTTGCTGCCAGCCGGGTATGCGCCGATGTTGATGAGGTCCTGATTCTTACGGTAAATCGCCAGGTGTTCGCGGGCACACGCTGCGATTTCAATTTGTTCGGGGGTCAGCAGGTCGCGCACCAGCCGGCTCACGCTCTCCAAAACTTCGATTGCGGGATAATGGTTTTGCGTGGCCAGTTCGCGGCTCAACACCAGATGGCCGTCGAGAATCGAACGGACCGAATCGGCAATCGGGTCGTTCATGTCATCGGCCTCAACCAGCACGGTGAAGAAGCCTGTGATCGAACCACTTTCGCCCATGCCCGCGCGCTCAAGCAGTTGCGGCAGGAGCGAGAACACCGACGGGGTATAACCGCGCGTGGTTGGCGGTTCACCCACCGCCAGACCGATCTCACGCTGGGCCATGGCAAACCGGGTCACCGAGTCCATCATCAGCAACACGTTCTTCCCGGCGTCGCGGAAGTACTCGGCAATCGCCATCGCCAGAAACGCGCCTTTTAAACGCGCCAGCGCCGGCTCATTTGACGTGGCCACCACCACCACCGACTTTCGGCAGCCTTCCTTGCCAAGATCCTTCTCCAAAAACTCGCGCACCTCACGGCCCCGCTCCCCAATCAGCGCGATCACGTTGACGTCGGCTTCACCCTTGCGCGCGACCATGCCCATCAGTGTGGATTTGCCCACGCCGCTGCCTGCGAAAATGCCCAGGCGCTGGCCACGTCCACACGGGACGAACGTATCGATCGCCTTGATCCCCGTTTCGAACGTCCGCTCAATCCGTTGCCGTTTCAGCGGATGCGGCGGCATCAGATTGCCGCTGACATACTCATCCGCCTCAATCGGACCTTGTCCGTCCAAGGGATGCCCCAAGCCGTCAATCACACGCCCCATCAGCGCCGCGCCCACAGGCACCCGCAAGGGCGCGCCGGTGGCGATGACTTCACTGCCGGGATGGATACCGCGCACCTCACCCAGAGGCATGAGCAGCAAGTTGTGATTACGGAACCCGACGACCTCGGCCAGCGTGGTGCCGTCGTTGCGCAACGAGTCAATGCGGCACAACTCGCCCAAAGCGGCGGGTGGGCCTTGGGATTCGATCACCAACCCGATCAGCTGTTCCACGCGTCCCCGTGTTTCCAACACACAGGCCTGCCGTGTCCGGTTGAGCATCTGGCCCAATCGGGTGTTGCGTGTTTCGAGGGTGGGAAACGGTTGGATCATGACAGCAGTGTCTTCTTCAGGTTTTCCAATTTCGTCTCGCGGCAGCCGTTGATGACGCCAAAGCGTGTATGCACCAGACATCCGCCGGGGGTGACTTGCGAGGAGCCGCGGAAGCACATGTGCCGCGAGCTGCCCTGGGAGTCGAGCATCGGCGAGTGGTGCTTCTCCAGCAGCGCCAGATCGTCAGGGTTCAGATCGATGGAAAACTCAGTCGCCTCCTCAACCTGATCGAGAGCTTCGCGGACGGTCGCCTCGACCATTTCAACCGACACCGGGATGCCGCACACGAGTTTTTGCGCCGCCTCCAGCGCGAGTGCAATCAGCGTATTCTCGCTGTCACGAATGACTTGCGGAACCGCCTGCTGGAGGGATGCCAACACGCCCTGCTGCAGTTGATTGAGTTCCGCGCGCTGTTGCAGCAACTGCTCGCTCAAGGCCCGTTCACCTTCCTGACGGCCGCGCATATAGGCCGCACGCTCGCGGTCGCGAAACCGCGCCTCGGTCTCGGAAGAACAGGCCGTCTGCAAGCTGACGTCGCGCAGCGGCTGTTGAAGTTGGATTTTATCTTGCCAGGAGTTCACGCCGGCTTTCCTCGCGGGCTTCGCCCAGTTCGATCTGGCCGGCGGATTCAAGCCGGCGCACAGTTTCAATGATGCTGTTTTGAGCGGCCTCGATGTCGCGCAACTTGACCGGCCCCATGTAGGTGACCTCTTCCATGACCGCCTCCGCGGCGCGCTTGGAAATGCCGCCCATCAATGCCTTGCGGACAGTGTCGCTGGCGGTCTTGAGCGCAACCGCCAGTTGACGCATATCCACTTCGCGCATGATCCGCTGCAGCGTGCTCGCATCCAGCGTGGCCAGGTCTTCGAAGGTAAACATCTTCTGCTGGATGGCTTGGCTGAGTTCCGGCTTGCGTTCCTCCAGCGCGACGAGGATGGACTTGCTCAGGTTCTTGTCCATGGCGTTGAGCAATGCAGCTGCCGCACGCACGCCACCGGTCTGGTTCAAGGCGCGCGTGGGTTTCACACCGACTTTTTCGGTCAGCAGCGCCGCCAGCCGCTCCACCACTTCGATGGGCATCGGCGTGATATTGGCCAGCCGTTCGATGATCTGCTCGCGCACATCCGGGCGCATTTGGAACAACACTTCCGACGCCTTGTCCGGGCTGAGATAGCTGACGATCAACGCAATGGTCTGGGGTTGTTCGTTGCGGATGAGGTTGAACAACTGGCGCGTGTCCATGTCGATGACCTGCTGCATCACCGACACCGAGGTGGTTGCCGTGGGCGACACGCGGTTCATGATGTCCGACGCCTTGAACATGCCGATGGACTTCTCGAGCACATCGTGGACGTAATCCATTCCGCCGCGCAAAGCCGTGGCGGCATGGACTGCGACATTGGAGAACTCACGCAGGATCTCCTCCTGCAATTCCTGGCCGATCATGGGGAGTTTGGCCATCTGCGTCGCAAGGGATTCGACCTCCTGCTCGTCGAAATCGCGAAGCATTTTTGCAGCGTTCTCCGGTCCCATCATGATCAACAGGGCCGCCAGCTTCTGGTGTGGCGTCATGTTGTTGATGTTGATCGGTTCAGCGGTGCGTGCAGAATCAGGTGCGGCACTCATAATGCGTTATTGGGAATTCTGTGTGCTGCGGCTCAGCCAGCCACGAACTGACTGGGTCAAATTGTGCGGGTTTTCCCGAACCAGTTGGTTGATCACTTCGATGCTGACAACGGGCGCCTCGGCTGCCGCGGGCCACTCCACCGAGGGACCATGATTTCCCTTGCCGTTGCCGTTACCGTTGCCGCCCTTGCCATTGGAGGCAAACCGGCCCAGCGGGACGCCAACGGGGATGCCCTCCACGGACGTCCGTTTGAACCCACGCCAGAAGAACAGCAATGCGATCAACGCAAGGCCGATGTAGAGCGCGCCCTTGCCGGTTTCCCACCAGAATTCCTGCTTTTGCTGCGACTCCAAATGCTGCGCCAATTCGAGGCCCAGCTGGTCGTTGAACGGCATCTCCTCAAGCGTGATATCGCCTTTGTTCCCGCTATCGCCGCTGGTGTTCAGACCGAGCGCGCTTTGAACGATGCGCCGCAGTTTCTCCAATTCCTCCTTGGAACGCGTCACGACCTTGCGTTCGGCTCCCGTGCCTTCCATTTTGGCCGCCACGAAAACCGCTGCCGACAGGCGTGTAAGGTTGCCGGCGCCCTGGACGACGCTGCTGACGATCTTGTTGATCTCATACTGCGTGTCGGTGGTCTTCTTCTTGGTCGTGTTCTTGCCAACGGTGGCGGCGCTGGCCGCGGACATGGCGTTGGTCTCCGTCATGCTATTGGTGGCAAAGCCGGGCACGCCGCCGGTGCCGCCGTTGGTCATGTCGGTCGTCTCATCGGTCAGCGTTGTGATACGGGGCACCTGGCCATCTGGGTCGAACTTTTCCTCTGTGCGCGTCGTGGTATCCAGGTTGATTTCAGCGGCGACCCGCACAACGGCCTGGCCGGGCCCCAACACCCGCTCCAACATGCTCTCGGCCTTCTTGGCCAGGTACACCTCGAGATTGCGGCGTATTTCGAGTTGTGCCGACGCCAGTCCGGACATCGAATCGGAATCGGTGTCAGCGGAAAGGACGTTGCCCCGGTGATCCACCACGCTCACATGGTTCGGTTTCAACCCTTCCACGGAATTGGCCACGAGGAACCGGATGGAGTTGACCGCCGCAGGCGCCAGGGTATCCATGCTCTTGAGTTTGACGAAGACGGACGCTGTGGGCGGCTTCTGATTGTCAACCAGCAGCCGGTTCTCAGGCATTACAATCATCACTCGCGCTGTTTCGACCTGGTCCAACTGGCCGATGGTGCGGGAAAGCTCGCCCTGCACCGCGCGAAGGTAGTTGGCGCGTTGCACGAAATCGGAAATGCCGAAATTGGGCTTGTCGAAGATCTCGAACCCGACCCCGCCATTCTGCGGGATGCCGCGCGAAGCGAGTTGCATGCGGCTGACGTGAACCTTGTCGGCAGCCACGTAGATCGAGCCCTGGCCGGTCCGGTAGGGAACTTTGGCGCCGTCGAGGTAGGCGACAACCTTGGCGGCTTCCGCGTCGTCGAGTTTGCCGTAAAGCAGCGCGTACTCGGCTCTGTTGGACCAGACAGCCAAGGACACCAGACCGGCTGCCAGCACGCCGCCGGTCAAAACCACACTGATGCGCTGGTTGATACCCAGCAGATTCCAAATATCGGCCAGTTGCTTGAGCAATTGGGCAAGTTTCTGGTTCATGAGTAGTGCCTAAGGGGTTTCAAACCTGCATTCGCATCAGTTCCTGGTAGGACTCCAGCAGTTTGTTGCGGACTTCCACCATGAGTTGGAACGAAACCGATGCCTCCTCCATTGCAATCATCGTTTGATGCAGCGGCACGTTCTGGCCGCTGAGCATCGCATTGACCGATTCGCCGGCGACTTGCTGCTTGGTATTGACCTCGCGCACCATTTGCGTCAGCACGTCGGAAAACGCCCCTTTCGACGCCGCCGTGGACTGTGTCCCCTGACCGGTGGCGATGGACGACAGTTCCAACACGTCGGAGCCCGAAATCTTCGGAGCTCCAGCGGTTTGCGCCGGCGTTTTCAGCATTTGCGACAGGCTGCTGGCCTGGTAGCTGTTGATGGCGGCGAGCGGGTTCATGGCGATTCACACATCAATGCTTCGAAAGTGAAAGGGTCTGCAGCGCCATCTGGCGCGCGTTCTTAACAACCGCGAGATTGGCCTCATAGGCACGCGACGAAGTGATCAAATCCGCCATTTCCTCGTGGATGTTGACATTGGGCATCTTCACCATGCCGTTGGTATCTGCGTCGGGGTGGCCCGGAATATACGAGGACCGTGGCGCTCGCGTATCGGGCATCACACGCGCCACTTTCACGGATTGCGGCAACACGCCGGCTGAACCGGAGTTGGACATGTGTTGCTGCAACACCGTTTCAAAAACCACCTGCTGCCGCTGATACGGCTGGCCGTTGGGGCCGCGAGTGGTGCTCGCGTTGGCGATGTTCTGGGAGACGACCTCCATCCGAATCCGTTCGGCGTTCAGCGCGGCAGCCGTGCCTGAAAGACCGGGGATGAAATCAATCATGGTTCAAAATCAAGTCAAACGTCCCGTGATCGCCGAGCGGATTTTGGACAGCGACCCCGAGATGAATTGGATTTCCAGAGCGTGTGCCATCGTGTTCTGTTGCATCCGCAACAGTTCAGAATCCAGCTGTACCGTGTTGCCATCACGGTTGGAGGCTGTGGCGGTACCATCGACTTCGAGCTTGGGCTTCAGGCTGGTGACCTGCGAAACACTCTTGTCGGCAATGGCACGGTGCAACTCCATGGCGAACGTCGGCGACACATCAACGCGCTTGTAATTCGGTGTTTCTGCATTCGCGATATTGGCGGAGATCGCTTCATGCCGCAGCACGGCTACGTCGAGCAACTTCTTGCTCGCGACATAGTTGGTCTGCGCAAATAGTGCGTCGATCATCAACCCACTATGAGCAATAAACGTGCCAGATAGAATATTCCCCAAAATCGGCAGAAACTGACGCCCCTCACGTCCGGTGGGAAAATGTTACCGACAGGATTTTACTGAACGGGCAAGGAACTCCGCATGGAAAGGCATGAAACGTCCCCCACCTGAAACAGCACCATCAGCTTTTGCCCTGATAGTCGTTCAGCTTGTTACGGAGCGTGCGGATGCTGATACCCAGGAGGTTGGCGGCGTGCGTGCGGTTGTTGTTGCAGCGTGCCAACGCGACAAGAATATGACGTTTCTCCACTTCATCCAGCGAGAGGAACTTGCCATCTTCGCCGGTGGGCGCAGCGCTGGCGGCCGTCTGGACGGGTGCGCTGTCACTGGCGGGAGACGCTGCCTTGCCAATGGCCAGGTGACCGACCTGCAATTCACCCTCGCCGCACAAGATCACCGCGCGCTCAATGATGTTCTGCAACTCGCGCACGTTGCCCGGCCAGGAATGGTTGACCAACGCTTCCATGGCTGCCGGCGAGATGCCGTTGACATTTGCCCCATGGCGGCGGGCGAAACGCGGCAGGAAAGACGCCACCAAGTCCGGCACATCCTCGATATGTTCGCGCAACGGCGAGAGATGGACCGGCACGACGTTCAGGCGGAAGAACAAATCCTGCCGGAACTCCTTGCGGTCAACGCTCTGATCCAGGTTGCGATTGGTGGTGGAGATAACGCGCACGTCCACCTTGATCGTGCGGTTGCCGCCCACGCGCTCGAACTCGCGCTCCTGCAACACACGCAACAGCTTTGCCTGGACGTTGAGCGACACCTCGCTGATCTCGTCCAACAGAAGCGTGCCGCCATGCGCCAGTTCAAAACGTCCTTCGCGTTTTGCCGTGGCGCCCGTGTAGGAGCCCTTCTCATGACCGAAGAACTCGCTCTCAATCAGGTTCTCGGGGATTGCAGCGCAATTAAGCTTGATGAACGGTGCGTTGGCTCGCGAGCTCTGACGATACAACTCACGTGCCACCAATTCCTTACCCGTCCCGCTCTCACCCTGAATCAGCACCGTGGCCTCCGTGCGCGCCACCTTGCGGATGAGCTGGCGCAACTGTTCCATCGTCGCGCTCTTCCCCACCAGCTGGTATTCGCCTTCGTCCTCGCCCTCGTGGCTCAGGTGCTGGTTGATCTTGATCAGCCGGTTGAAGTTCTCGGCCTTGCCAATGGACACCTCGAGCTGCTGCGATGAGAAGGGCTTGATGAGATAATCGAAAGCGCCGCATTGGATGCATTCGATGGCCGACTCAATGCTGCCAAAGCCGGACATCATGATGACCAAGGGCCTCTGCGGACGCTCCTGCAGCTGCCGAAGCAGATCGGTGCCATTGCCATCAGGAAGCCTCACGTCGGCGATGATCAGATCAAACGAATTGTTGGCCAACTCGCTCTGTGCCACCGCCAATGTGGCTGCCGCGGTCACTTCGTAATTACGTGCCCGCAGTTGTTGCTCGATGTTCTTGCGGACGATCAGGTCATCCTCAAGAACGAGAATTCTTTCAAATGCCATAAATCAGATTTGCATCACTTCGGCAAACGGTCCTGATAGAGACTTGCGACGTAAAGGGGGCGTTGTTGCTGTGACGGCGGCAAATGAGTAGGCGGCAGCAGCCCGCGCCGAAGCAGGGCCTGCTCGTTCTCTCGATCCAGCATGACAATCCTCATGATCACATCCTGATTCTGCCTTAGCAGCGTCGTTACGTCGGGATGCCGCGTCCGCTCGGCCGGACTGAGCCGAGTCCACTCCATCCGATGTTGACGCAGCCGATTAAGCGACTCCGCAAGACGGGAGAGCAAGTCTTTTTTCTCATCCAGAAATTGTGCCGACACTGCAGCCGCCGGGTCTCGCAGGGCTTGGTGCTCGCGGCCGACCAGCGTCAGCGTATTTTGGCACAGTTGCAGGTGTTCGCGCAGGCTTTGGGCAAGGGATTCGGCAGTGCTCATTGGGCAACAGTAGTATTCGAATGCAGGAGTGGTCGAAGCGTTTGCATCGCTTGATCACTTGCGGCTCGCCAGCCGAGGTAGGAAGCGCGCCATTTGGCCATGTCCACGATGGCTTTGAGGCTGAGTTGGGGATTCTGGCCCAATTCAGACTCGCGGCTGACGATCTGTTTGTAGACATCCACAGCCTTTTCAGGCTGCCGGAGCTTCTCGTAAACCAAGGCGGTTTGATAGAGTGTCGGCAACTGCCACTCGACGGCTTTGTTCATTTGGGCAAGGTTCAAGTAAAGGCCAAGGGCGTTGAAGTAGTCACCCTCGTTAAAGAACTGGTTGGCGAGCATATTGCCTGCGCGCATCTGCCAATAAAGCCATTTCTCGGGATTCTCCTTGGCCATAGCTTGTTGCTCGGACAGCAACCGCTGGACCTCCTGCAAGGCATCGGCTCGATGGCCAAGCTGACGGTAGCATTCCGCCAGTGTGAACCGCACTTCCGCCAGCTTGGAATCGCGCGGAAAAGACTGCGCGAACTGCTTGGATTTTGCGATGGTTTCCTCGTGATGGCCGAGTATACGGTGACACTGAATGAGTTTGTAAAGAATTTCCGCCCGGCTCAATTCCGTGGAGTCGGCCTTCAGCAGACGCGCGAAGAAGTCGGCCGCCTCTGCGTACTTGCCCGCCATGTAGTGGGTGTCGGCGATCTCAGCCTGCGCTTGGAGCACCAGCCGCCGGTAATAGTCGAAATGATCCAGCTTCAGATGCAACACCACGGTCATGACCGCGTAGAACTTCGCCAGTGCCAGCGTGTTGGCGCCCATCTGCCGGTAAAGCTGGCCTTGTCGAAGCAGGATCTCCGGTACGCTCGAATCCTCCGAGTAGTTTCGCACGTACTGCGACAGAATCTGTTGCGCCTTGCCATACTGCTGCTGTTCCTGGGCGGTCATGGCCAGTTCCAGCAACGTGCTGCGCCGGAGTTCATTAGGCGTGTCCTCGGACTCGACAAGGGCCATGAGCGTCTTGACTGCCAGGTCGTATTCTTTCCGCTGGCGTAGTTGCAGTCCCAGCTCAAACTGGTGCTGGGCCTGTTGTGCACGCGCTTTGGCGTCATCCGTCCCATCCTCGATGATGTCAGTCCTGCTGCTGATGTTGGTCGACGTCATCCATTTCCGCATCCTGCGCAGTGAATCATCAATCTTGACCGGGCCGGCCGGGTTGGCACCCGCCTGCAGAACCGGATTGGTTCCATGGGTGGCCGGGATCACGCTCTGCGCAAGCAGGTTGGTGTTCGTCTGCAAAACCCGATTGGTTTTGGTGTTTGCCGGCATCACGTTTTGTGGATGCAGGTTGGCGTTCGTCTGCAAGACATGATTGGTTCCAAGGTTCGCCAGCATCAGGCTTTGCAGATTCAAATTCGTGCTCGTCTGCGCAACCCGATTGGTTCCAGTGTTTGCCACCACCCCTTTTTGCGGCCGCAACTTGGCGTTCGCCTGCGCAACCCGGTTGGTTCCAGTCTTTGCAGGTATCACCTTCTGTGGTCGCGAGTTGGCATTCGCCTGCGCAACCCGATTGGTGCCAGTCTTTGCCGGCATCACCTTTTGTGGTCGCGAGTCGGCGCTCGCCTGCGCCACCTGATTGGTGCCAGGCGGAGCCGTCGTCCGGACATTGACATTGGTCTTGCTGCCCACCGAGGACAGCCGGTCCAAGCCATTTGTTCCGTGTCCAAGCAGCGCCGCAGCGACGGGAGCCGTTACGGGTTTGATTTCCTGATCATTTCCTCCATCGGCCCCCATCAATAAAGGCAGGAGTATGCAAAGCCCTGCCGCAACCTTCTGGCGCCGACGCAGCCAACGTTTTTCAACTACCTGAGTTTGTTTGTTCATTGCCTTCCATGGCTCTGATTAGCCGTTCACGGTGACAGGTAGGTCGCGGTGCTTGACGGTGCGGTCCTGGCGGGCGTTGGTGGGACGAACCCCACCGATACCGGGACAACCACGTCAGTCGTTCCTTTTGTTTGGCCGGGCTGGAAGAACTTCATTAGGGCAAAAGCAGTCGCTTGAGAATCAGTGCCGCCGACGCTTATGGGCGGTCCTTGCGGCAATACAGGCTGGGGCGATTGAGACCGGATGCCGGTTTCCCCTTGATTGGCAGAGGCTGTAGCTGACGACTGCGCAGGAGCGTTGGCTGCATCCCCCCTCGGACTGATGGTAACGGCTGTTGCCGGTGGTGGGGGTGTAACCGCCGTCACAGAGGTATTGGTCTTGACGGCCTCCGGCGAGACCGGGGGCGAATGTGCAACCGAATCGGCCTTCTTCGAGTCCGCATTCACATCAAGGCATGCCGAAGGCATGGGCAATCGCCATGCTAATTGCGACACTGGCGGTGGTGGCTGTGCGAAACTCAACGTCACAGGTCCCACCGCAGGCAGATAGCTATCTGTGGCACTCGCCACGAGAGGAGCGAGGAAAAACACTCCAATTATACGTCCACGAAAACACATGTTGGTTACGCCGCCAGAACCTTGCTGTTAAGTGACTCGGCCGCTTCCTGGAAGGAAGTGAAGAACCGCCAGTCTTTTGTCTCCTCGTAATGCTTGCACTCCTGCGACACGGCCTCGGAGCCGATCGTACTATGCTTCATGGACAACTCCTTGCAGAGTTGCACAACCGACAATCCAAGCTTGATCAAAGTCACATCCGCGCTCTTGACCTCGCTGAAATCAATGATCAGCTTGTCCAAACCGGAGTCCACTGCTTCCGCCAGCTTGATGCGCAAATACGCATTGATCTCATTGGCAATGCTTTGGGTGAAAGCCTCCGGCAATCGCAGCACCAGAACACCTTCCTTTTGCTCGAAATACTTATAGGATGTGTCGAGGGTCAGTGCGCGTGTGATGCGCATTTTCAGGTCGGCAAAGTCAATCGGTTTGGTGATAATACCCGTGAAGCCAAGCTGTTGTGCGCGAGTCTGCTCCTCCACGGCCGTCTTGACGCTCAAGGCAAAAACGGGAACGTTCTTGGTCTTCACGCCTGCCCTCAGGATTTGGAAGAGCGTATAGCCGCTGTCATCGGGCAGCGTCAGGCTGATCAGCACGACATCCGGAGCCTTTTGCGTGCAACTGTCCACGGCCTGGCCCGTCTGGGCACGATGCTCGATCACCCATTTGGTGTCCGAGAGGCCGGCGCGAATCTGTTCGGGAATCGCCGGCTTGTCATCCACCACCAGGATGTTCAGAGGATCGTCGTAGCGCTTCTGTTTGACGGCTGCTTCGCCCTTGGGGCGCAGGTTGACGATGCGGCTGACTTTCTCCACAACCACGTCTTCCCGGAACGGTTTCACGCAGTAGTCTCGAACGCCCAGCTTGGCGAGTTTGAAGACCGTTTCGCGTCCCGCCTCTGCCGTCAGCATCACCACCGGAATACTCTTCAGATCCGGATTGGACTTCAGCTTGGCCAGCATTTCGCCGCCGTCCATCATGGGCATGGTGTAATCGAGAATGATGACATCCGGTCTCTCCCGGCTGGCCGCCGCCAGGCCTTCCACACCATTGGAGGCCTCGAAGATCATGCAATCAAATTCCTTGAAGGCCCGGATGACAATCAGCCGGATGGTTTTGCTGTCATCCACTGTTAGGATTTTCGTCGCCATACGTTCCTTAGTCTGCTTGCGATTGAATGGTTGTCACTGTGGTTTGTCTTCCTTGGCCAGCGCCTCAGCCCAAAACTGGCCGTCATCACACGACAGCAAAAATACCCGGCGCGCGTCCGCGCCCACCGGTTCAATGGTGAACTGGCTGCCCCGCACAATGGATGGGATCGTAATCGCGCAGGTGATGCCGCTCTCACAAAGCCGTGATTTGATATAGCCGATGACCATGTTGGCAATTTCGCCCATGGCGTCGTTGACGATCTCGTCGCTGTCCGCCTCCTGCTCTGTCATATGCAACAGGCGGCAGGTGAACTTGCGGGCGAGCGTGACACCCACGTGGAGATAAACCACGCCGGTGAACTCGCCGACAAAGCCCACGGCGCTTGCCAACTGTAACTCTCCGTTTTTGGGAATGGCGTCGTTTGCGCCTCGCTTGATCTCAACTGCAGGGTAGTTGAGCATCATCGTAAACACTTCGGTGACGGCCGGCGTGAATAGTGCCTCCAGATCTTTCATCATGATGCGTGGCTATCGGCACGCGGTCGGAAAACTTTAGACGAAACTGTGACGCCCTCTTGTCCCACTCGATCCTCACTCATCAACGACCGCGTTCCATGACGATTCACTGTTCGCGACCCGAGGACTGGCTTCTACCGCATTCTGAGAAAACGCGCAAAATTCAGCGAGAAATGCGGCTTTTTCACGGCCCACTAAAGTATTCACAGGGCCTGCCGATAACTTGCGCGGCGGTTGGCAGCCTCAAAGGGCCAACGAGGTAAAAGTCGGACACCTCAATAAAACGTCCGGCGGCGGCAAGGATGCCGTCAATGAAAATCCCCGAAAGGGGTAACTCACGGAAGGAGTTGTAGTCATGGTTATCAATACTAACACCCAAGCACTGAGCAGCTCGCGGCTGCTGTCCGAATCCACCTCACAGTTGTCGAAGTCACTCGCACGTTTGTCTTCGGGATCGAAGATCGTTTCCCCGGAAGATGACGCGGCGGGTCTTGCTGTGTCCATGCGTTTCGACGCTCAAATCAACCGCGTCAACGCGGCCAAGAACAACGTCGGCAACGCCGTGTCCTTCAGCCAGACGCAGGACGGTTACCTGTCAAAGGTTGGCAAGGCGCTCGACCGCATGAGCGAACTGTCGATGCTGTCGCAGGACGTGACGAAGACCGATACAGACCGCAGTCTGTATCAGTCTGAGTTCTCCACGTTGCAGTCCTACGTCACGGACATCGCAGGCAAGCAGTTCAACGGCGTGACGCTGTTCAGCAGCGCCAGTTCAAACGTGACCATCGACAGCGATGCCACCACGTTCGCCATGAGCGGCATCAACCTCGGTGACGCAGCCATCACTGGCGCCACCTCGACCGGCACGACAGTCAGCACGGCTAGCGGTGCTGCGTCCGCGTTGACCAGCGTCAAGACCGCCATCACCAAGCTGGCGGAATTCCGCGCCACTGTCGGCGCCAACGTCGCCCGTTTGAACTATACGAGCGATCAACTGAGTGTGTTGAAAGACAACCTCTCGTCCGCGAACAGTCGTATCAAGGACGTGGATGTGGCGGAAGAAAGCACGCAATATGCGCGTTACAACATCCTCGTGCAGTCCGGCACGGCGATGCTCGCGCAAGCGAATTCGCTTCCTCAATCCGCCCTGCGGTTGTTGAGCTAATTGGGTAGGGTCCGTGGTTGGACCGGATAAACAGGGCAAGACTTGGGCGGCGCGCAGGCGCCGCCCAAGTTGCTTTTTTGCCACGGGGCCCCGTCCGCGGCTAAAGTCCCAGGCCGCAGACGCCGATAGCCTTGGTAATGATGGCCGGCTGTAACGAGCATCTTTAACCAATTTATCATATGTCGACCTCGACCACTTATCTGACGGGCCTGGCGTCCGGTTGGGACTGGAGCGACACGGTGGACCAACTCACCGATTTGGAGCGCACTTCTCAAACGCGCATGTCCACCGAGCAGAGCGCCCTCTCCACGCGCAAACTCGCCTATACCAGCATCAAGACGCAGCTCAACGCCTTGAAGGCTTCCGTGGACAAGCTCAAGGACGGCACACTTTTCAGCAGCCGGACCACGAGCGTTTCGCATTCCAGCGTGGCGAGCGCCTCAGTGGAGGATGACGCACCGCTGGGCAGCTATACCTTCAACATTACGCAGAGAGCCACGACAGCCGTTCAGAAGGGGGCTACGAACGCAGGCGCTGCGCTGAGCGCTTCCGACGACGTTTCCGGGGTCGTGCTGAGCAGTGCCGCCTTTTCGACGGCGATCACCGCGGGCACTTTCACCGTCAATGGCAAAACGGTGACTGTCGCCACAACCGACACGCTCCAGGAGGTTTTCGACAAGATCGATGACGCTACCAGTGGCACCGTCACCGCCAGCTACTCTTCGGCCACCGACAAGATCACTTTCTCCAGCTCAGGCGAAATCGTGCTGGGGAGCGCCACCGACACGAGCAACTTCATCCAAACCGCCAAACTCACCAATAACGGCACGGGCACCGTCACCAGTGCTTCATCGTTGGGTGGCATCAAGCTCTCCTCGGTGTTGTCCGATGCCAATTTCAGCACCACCATCTCTGACGGCGGCAGTGGCGCAGGCGAGTTCAAGATCAACGGCGTCAGCATCACTTTCAGCACGGCCTCGGACTCCGTCCAGAACGTCGTCAAGAGGATCAACGACTCTGCCGCGGGTGTCACGGCCAGCTACGACTCCGTGAATGACCGCTTCGTCCTGACCAACAAGACCACAGGCGATGTCGGCATCGCCATGGAGGACGTCACGGGCAATTTCATCGCGGCCACCCAGCTTTCCAGCGGCACATTGGAACGGGGCAAGAACCTCCTCTACACCGTCAATAACGGCGGCCAACTCACCAGCCAGTCCAACACGATTTCCGAGACCAGTTCAGGCATCACCGGGTTGAGCATCACCGCGCTGGCTGAGGGCGAAGTGACGGTGGAGGTGAGCAGTGACACCTCTTCAATCAAGTCGGCTATTACCGACTTGATTGAAGAGTATACCACCACCCAAACCCTCATCGGCGGCAAGACAGCCAGCACCACCGACGACGACGGCACTGTGACCGCCGGCACTCTCGCCGACGAACAGGAGGTGTCGAAGATCTCCTCCCAGATGCGCAGCCTGGTCTACTCCTCGGTGTCAGGCCTGTCGGGAGTCATCAAACAATTGGAGCAGCTCGGTTACGTCACCAATGGCACCGATGATTCCCTCACGCTCGACGACAGCACCATGCTCGACGATGCGCTGGCCGACAACCTCAGCGAAGTCAAAGCGTTGTTCTCCGACGAAACCGATGGCATAGCCACCCGGTTCTCCGCTTACCTGGAAAAAGTCACTGAAGACGGCGGATTGATTGATGTGCGACAAGACACGCTGACCAAGCAGATGGCGGACCTGGACGATCAGATCGCCGCGCAGGAAGTCCTGGTCCAGGCATATCACGACCGATTGGTTGAGAGTTTCACAGCGATGGAAACCGCTCAATCCAACATCAATCTGCAGCTCTCGTATCTCACCAAGACTTTCGGATGATGCATTCATATGTTTTGGAATCTTCGCATGCCCTCGCGCTACCGTGATCCCGTGACTTTCAAACCTGCATCCGCAACCACTGTATGGTGGCTGTTGGCATGTTGTGGTGTCTGGTTGACCTGCTCCTGCTCACACCGTTCCGTGGAGAATTTCACGATCGGGCCCGGGAGCACCCCCCAGAACGTGTATCGCGCAGCCGATCAACTATCCCCCGAAATGAGGCGTTTGGCTGCTCTGCCCGTGGTTGTGAAATCCTTCGACAGCTCGTTGGAGGCCGGCCGACAGGCATTGGAGCCGGTGCTGTTTACCGAACTGCGCAAAGCGAACAAGTTTGAAACGGTGGAAGTGACGGCAGATCACCTGCGAGCACTGACGGGCCGGGGTCAGTGGAGCTCGGAAGACAAACTACCGCCCGATTTCCTCAAGCAACTGCAGAACATGACGGGCTGCGATGTGGTCTTGTTCAGCCGGCTGACCCAATACCGCGCCTATCCCCCGCTGATCATCGGGTGGAGCTTGAAATTGGTGGATGTGAAGACTGCCAGCGTCGTTTGGGCGGTAGATGAGGTCTTCGATGCCAGTAACGAGTCTGTTAACAATGCAGCGCGTCGCTATCTCCTTCAGCAACTGCCGGAAACGAGCACGCCGGTGGATTCACGCTCGATCCTCAATTCACCGCGGCGTTTCGGCCACTTTTCGGCCAGTCAAGTCATGGCAACCCTGCCGGACCGAAAACCGATTTTGCCTAAAGTTCCGCCCCAACCTGCCGATAAACAAACTGAAATACGAAAACAATGATCCCAACCACGGCCGAAGGAGCACATGCGGAATATGGAGCATAAACTGGAAGGAGTGATTGGTTGTGGAAATTAATTCTGATACACGTTTTCTTGGGGTCAATCGAGTGGTCAGTCAACCTCGTCCTCAACTCACTGTGAAAGCAAGCAGAAGCGACATGTCCTTCTCCAATAGCGAGGCCCTGCAAAACGCCCTGCGCCAGGTGCCGGATGAGAGGGAAGAGGAAGTGGCTCGTGCCACCAGTCTGGTGAATGACCCTCAATATCCCTCGCCCGAGATCACCCAGAAGCTGGCGACCATGCTGGCGAAGCATCTACAGGACTCTCAGAATCAATGAATTCATTAAACCTGGCCAATCCGTTCTTGCTGCAGGACAACGCTTCTGCGAACGCCGCCCAGTCGTTCAAGTCATACCGCCAAGTCGCCACCCAGACCGCTTCTCCGGGGCAACTGATCGTTATGCTTTACGAGGGTGCCATCAATTCCCTGGAACGGGCGATGAAGGGATTTGAGATGGACGACCCGCTTGAGGCCAACACGACCGTTCATAACAACGTGACGCACGCGCAGGACATCATCCTGGAACTCAATTCGTCACTGAATATGGCCGCGGGTGGTGATTTTGCCGCGACGATGCGCCGGCTGTATGACTACATGGACGATCGTCTGACCGACAGCAATCGGCGGAAAGACCCGGCAGGCGTTCGCGAGGTTGCCAATCGTTTGACCGTGTTGCGAGACGCCTGGGTCGAAACACTTCACAAGCAACCCAATCTGGAGCCTGTTCCCGCTTGATGGCATCGAACGCCGACACCATGGAGATTTCTGCGCCGCCGACGACGCCAGGGTTGGCGCGTGCAAAGGCAGAACTGCGCCGGCTGCATCTCCGCTGGCAATGCCTGACCCGGGAAGAAGGAACGGCCATTACCGCCGCCGACTGGAATCGGGTGATCCAGATCCAAACGGTCAAGAAGAACCTGTGCCAGGAACTTGCCGCAGCCGAGCAGCGTCTGCGGGAGGAAGCCCGGCGATGTGGCGCGGACGAAGCGGAACACAGGCACGAGTTGCGTCCCATTCTCGAAGTGTCGATCCAGATGGAATCGCAAAATCGGGACCTGTTGGCCACCCAGTTGGCGCAGGCACGCACCCAACAGCAAGAAACGAATCACGTCATCCTCAACCTGCGACAACTGCACCACGCCTACGTTCAGAAGCCGAATTCCGTCTGGCAATCCTATTCGTGACGTGCTGTAGTAGGGACAGCGAACGCGCTATCATGACGAATCCGAGGGGCTGAGCGGTCCCATGTTCCATCATGCGTCGTTCACTCTTGCAGGAGTTGGCAAGTCATTGAAACGCTGGAGCGCGCCATTGAAGCCAAAATCCCATTCACGTCATCCTTCAAAAAAGCAGAAACCACTGGACTTGTTGTCTCTGAATCCCGGAGTTGTGTTCCGCCAAAAATCCGATTTCTCCTTCGAATCCATATCCCCCGGAGTGGAGTTGCTCACGGGCATATCCGCGGCGGTATGGCAGCGGTCGCACCGCAAGTTCTGGAGCGTCGTGCATGAAGCCGACCGCGATGAAGTACGGCGGCGTTGTCTGGAAGCCGCGCAAACCGGCAAGCCGGTCTCCTTCATCTACCGCATCCGCAACGTGCGCACCGGCCGGGTTTCCCACGTGCTCGAACGCCGGCAACCCGTAACCAGCGCCCGCCATGAGGGCGGCTATGTGGGCAGCTGGCTCGATGTGACGCGGCAGGCGGTGGCCGAGCAACGCCTGATGCGAACGGCTTGGACCGAAACGCTCGGCTGGCTGACGGTCGGCTTGGTCCACGACTTCGCCAACATCCTCGCCGGGATTCGCGGGCTGGCTGACAGGCTGCAAACAGTGCTGGATGCCCAGCACCCGGCGGGAGAATCGCTCGCGTTGATTTCCCGGAACTGCACCGAAGCCACCGCGATGGCCAGAAACATCATGAGTTTGCATCGCGGCGAGACCGGTTTGCGGCAGTATCACGATCTGAACAGCTTAACCTCCGATCTGATTGGCATGGTGGGCAAGGTGATGACTCGACAAGTCGAGGTATGCACGAGTCTGGCTGATGGTTCTCTGCCCGTGTACATGGACGCGGTGGAGTTCCGACAGACGGTCACCAACCTGATGATCAATGCCGTGGACGCCATGCCGAAAGGGGGCACGCTGACGTTGTCCACATCGAGGCACAATTGTTCCCCTGTGGCGGTCGGCGCACAAGAGGCCACGCACCCATCGCCAGTAGTCTGTCTAACGGTGGCCGATACCGGCTGTGGCATCAAACCCCAGCACCTCGCCTCCATCTTTGATCCGTTCTTCACAACCAAGGCATTCGGCAAGGGCAACGGGTTGGGACTTTACAATGCGCGGATGTTCGCCGAGCGGCACGGCGGCGCTCTCACGGTGGATTCGACGCCCTCCCAAGGCACCCGGTTCCACCTCTGGCTGCCGGAAGCCAATCTCAACGCACCGGCTGACGCCGAATCCAGCAGCGACTCTCGTGTGCTCCATCTGCTCCTGCTGAGTGATGGAAATGGATTCGCGCAAGAGAGCGCGAACTTCCTGCGGATCCATGGCTACCAAGTGACCATAGCGCCCACGGTGGAGGCCGCCAACGAGTACCTGTTCTCCAGAACCGTGTCATTCGATGGCGTGATCGTGTCCGCCGATTCCAAAGACAATTCCGCGTTGGAATTCGTGTCACGAATCCGCCGCGAGAAGCTGCCCGTGAAAACAATCCTGCATCTGGTTGGACTGAACATGGATGAACTTCCGAACCGCATGTTACGCCAATTTCACATGGTGATTTCAACGGAACTTCCTGTGGATGAGATACTTGAGCAACTTCGAACCTTGTTCCGCCCGTCTGCCAATGGAAAGGAGCACTGTGGCTGACCAATCTTCCAGCCCATCCACGACCCCTTGTATCCTCATCGTAGATGACGAGAACATTGTGCTCCGCACGCTGGAAGATACGCTGCGAGACGAAGGCTACGCTGTCACAACCGCGCGGGACGGACTGACGGCACTCGAGTGTGTCAGCCGCCAGTCGTTTGCAGTCATCCTCTCCGACCAGCGCATGCCACGGATGACAGGGCTGGAGTTCTTGTCCAAAGCGAAACTCGTGCAACCTGATGCCAGCAGGATCCTGATGACGGCAGTCATGGACCTGCAAACAATCGTCAAGGCCATCAACACGGGCGAGATTTTCCGCTTTCTGGTCAAGCCATGGTTGCTGGAGGAGCTGCTCGTCACCATCAAGAACGCCGTTCAACGTTACGAACTCATCGTGGCCAACAGGACTCTTCAGGCTACGACGCAGTCCATGAACGAGCAGCTTCAGAAGGTCAACGCCACCCTGGAAGAGCAGCTTCACACCATTGCCAGATACAATCTGCAATTGGAACAGGCCAATCGCGCGTTGCATGAGAACCTGCAGCGATCCGTCGAGCTTTGCCTGAAAACGCTTGAAACGTTCTATCCGACGCTCGGCAGCCATGCCCGGCGCACCCACGCTCTTTGCAAGAGCATGGCCTTGAAGCTGAAACTGTCTGACGACGAACGGCAGACACTGGAGGTCAGCGCCTGGCTGTACGATATCGGCCTGCTGGGAGTGCCGCGCGAACTGATCCGACGCTGGTACCGGCGGCCGGAGAGCCTCAGCGAGGCGGAAAGGGCCTTGATTCGCCAACACCCGATCTGGGGCCAGGAACTGGCACGGTTTGTGGACAAGCTCGGATTTGTGGGCGCAATCATCCGCGCGCACCATGAGCGTTTCGATGGAATGGGTTATCCAGACAAGCTGAGCGGCAGGCAGATTCCATGGCTGGCGCAGTTGCTGGCCGTGGCGGTGGCCTATGCCGAGGATGACGGGAGCCAGCATCATCCAGCCGAGGCAGTCTCAGCCGGCATCGGAACAGCATTTGATCCGAACGCCGTGCACGTATTGATGGAATGCCTGCCCCAGGACTCCATGCCTCGAAAGGAATGTGAAGTAGCCTTGACCGAGTTGAAACCGGGAATGATCCTGGCCAAAGGGATTTACGACACCAATGGCGTCCTGTTGTTGTTCGAAGGCCAGGAACTGACCCCAGCCGCAATCGCCAAGCTTCACGCCCATCGCCGGGTCTCGCCTCTTGGCCAGTTTGCACAGGTGTATTGCTGATCTACAGTCGTTTTTTGGGGGGGCCGCAGGTGCCATGGACATGGGAAAATCTGTCCCAGGTTTCACGACTCCCGTTTAACCCAGGAACTGGCATGCAAGGTTTTTGGGTATAATGGCTTAAGTACCAAGCAATTCCTGCCGAAGATTGATTACTACTCATATGACTGACAATACCGGCGGCAACTTGGAGTCGATCGCCGCGTTGGCGGACAAGATCGCGTTTGAACTGGCCTTCGCGGAATCGGGCAAAGACGACGTTCTACTGCCAGTCAACTGCCTGCTGACGCAACTGGAGGAACTGGGGCCGGCCACACCGCCAACACCGGAGTTGGATCGCGCCATCCGGATCGCCCGTGAAGGGGTGGACAAGGCCCTTGCAACCGCCGGCTTGCTGGACAGTGCGTTGATCAAACGTCTTGGCGAATGCGTGTCCTGGCTGCAGTCAGCTTGCGAGGCCACGACTCACAAGCGTCCCCTCCCCCCCCAACCCGCATCCTGGAACGATACAACCGCGCCGAAAGAGGTATCCGCACCCAAGGAGGCTCCGGCTGCACCAAAGGCTGAAGCGCCAATTGATGCTTCCCTGCCGCTGGTCATCAACATGCAATGCGACGGCGAGTTGTTGCGCGAGTTCGTCAACGAATCGCACGAGCATCTGCAGAACATCGAATTGGGCGTCATCGAGTTGGAGCAGAACGGCGCGAATGCCGACACGCTCAACTCCGTTTTTCGCGCGTTCCACACCTTCAAGGGCGGCGCCGGTTTGTTGAATCTCACCCCGATTTACAAGCTGGCCCACGAGCTGGAATCGCTGCTCGACCAACTCCGCAAGCACAAACTCGGCCTGTCGCGCCCCATCATCAATATCATCCTCGAGGGTGGCGACACCCTCAAACGCTTTGTGGCTGAAATCAACGCGCAAATCAGCGGAAGCAAACCCGCCGAGGCCGTTGTGATCCCGACCAGCGAACTGATCGTCCGCGTCCGGCGTGCCATGCAGCCTGACGCGCAGGCGGCCGACGAATCCGCCAAGGCAACGCCTCCCGCCGAGGCGCCCGCGGAAGAAACGCGCACCAGCGCTCCGCGCGCCGACTCATCAGCCGGCACAGCGCCCGCCAGCGGCGGCGTTGTGAAAGTGGACACCCAGAAACTCGACAACCTCGTGGACTTGGTTGGCGAGATGATGATCATCCAGTCGCAGGTGATCCACGACACCGGCTCGCAGACTCTCCAGCACCAGCGTCTGGCGCGCAACCTGGCCCGCCTGGGCCGCGTGACCACGGAGTTGCAGCGAACCGCGCTCTCTCTGCGCATGGTGCCTATCCGTGGCACTTTCCAGAAGATGGTGCGCCTCGTGCGCGACCTGGCTGGCAAGCAGGGAAAGAAAGTCGAACTGAAGATGTCCGGGGAGGAAACCGAGGTGGATCGCACGATTGTGGATCAAATCAACGATCCGCTCGTCCACATGATCCGCAACTCCGTGGACCATGGCATCGAAAAGCCCGATGTCCGCCAGGCTGCCGGCAAACCGGCCGCCGGCACCATTCATCTTCGCGCCTGCCATCGTGGCGGTAATATCGTCATTGAGATCGCCGACGACGGTGCGGGACTGAACCGTGAACGTATTCTCTCCAAGGCCGTTGCCGCCGGTCTGGCCAGTGCCAATGACGCATTGAGCGACAACGAGATCTTCCAATTCATCTTCCACGCCGGCCTCTCCACCGCCGAGAAGGTCACCGACATCTCGGGCCGCGGCGTCGGCATGGATGTCGTGCGGCGCAACGTCGAGAAACTGCACGGCAAGATCGGCATTCAGTCCGCCCTGGGCCAGGGCAGCACCTTTACAGTGCAGTTGCCGCTGACGCTGGCCATCATCGACGGCATGCTCGTCGGTGTCGGCGCGCATCGTTACATCCTGCCCACGCTGAATGTTCGCAAGTCGTTCCGGCCCACGGCCGACATGATCTCCGTCGTTCAAGGCCGCGGGGAAATCGTCAACGTTCGTGGGCAACTGTGGCCCCTGCTGCGACTGCACGAATACTTCAACGTGAAGACTGAAGTGACCGACCCGACCCGCGGCACAGTCATCATGATCGGCACAGGAGTCCAGAATCGCTGCATCCTGGTGGACGAGCTTCTCGGCAAGCAGGAAGTCGTGATCAAGAGCCTGGGCGAGACATTCAAACGCAACCGCGCTCTGGCAGGCGGCGCCATCCTCGGCGATGGCAGCGTCGGGTTGATCCTCGACGTGGACGCCCTGGTTCAACTCCGGTCTGTGGAGATGGCCCAAGCCGCTTAAGCTACCGGCTCCCCCTGCTCTTTCGCGCGGATCCATGGCTGCCCAGCCGGGAGGCTTTTTTGGGCGCCTTCTTCTTCGGTGGCGTGTGAGTGGCCATGATGGCGAGCTGGATATTGCGTCCCACTTGCCGGGCTTTTTTCAGTTCACGGTCCTTGGCCACCGCTTCCCTCAACAACAAGGCGTTGAGCTTGGACAACTGCTCATTGCCAACCGCCAGACTGTTCTCAAGCACCGCCTTTTCCTGCTCCATCTGGTAGCGCTTGAGGGCCGCATTGACGGACTCCATCAGGTCCTCGCACAACCAGGGTTTGCTGACGAATCGATGGATTTCACCCTTGTTGATGGCCTCAACGAGCGTGTCAACGTTCAACACAGCCGTGACCAGAATACGGCTGGCCGCGGGCTGCAAGAGCCTGACGCGCTCCAGCAACTCCAAACCCGACATGCGCGGCATCCTCTGGTCGGTGATGACAACCGCAAACTGTTGCTGGCGGACGTGATCCAAGGCTTCGGTGGCATTACAGGCAGTCACCACCTCGCAACCTTCCTCACGAAGGGTCTCGCTCAAGGACTTCAGGACAATCGGTTCGTCATCAACGACCAGAATCCGACGCGTGTTGCACACGACTGTCTCGACGTTGGCCATCATAGAATCTCCATTCCCCGATGATGCTCTTCGGCACATTCAAGAACTCAACTCTGTAAACTCCAACCGACGGCCGGTTGCAAGCGCAATCTCAATTCAATCGTCTGCTCATGGTGCGGCATCACGTTGTCGCAGTCTTCGCCGTCGACAACGCCACATAGAACTTGCTGCCGGCGCCGGGCGCGGATTCCACCCACACCCGGCCATTGTGCCGCTCCACAATCCGCCGCACCAGGTTCAGGCCCAGGCCTTCGCCGGCCGTTGCTGCGGGATTCAACCGGCAGAACAGATTCCAGATTCTCTCCTGATCGGACGCGGCAATGCCGATGCCGTTGTCGGCCACGCAATACACCACCTCTGCATCCTTGATGCTTCCGCTCACGTCGATGCGGACCGGCTTGGCGGGATCACGATACTTGATCGCGTTCTCAATCAAGTTGGCAAAGACCTGGCTGACCAGGACCGCATCGCCCTGGCAAGCCGGCAGTGAACCGGCGTGCACCGCGCCGCCGGCGGACTGAATCTCGCTCGCCATGCTGTTGACGACCTCCGCCACAATCTTGGAGACATCCAGCGGTTCGATTCTCATCTCCACCCGGCCCAGCCGCGACAACCGCAGCATGCCGCTGATCAGCGTGTCCATTCTCGCCGCGCCGGAACGGATGAATCCCAACGCCTTGGGCATGCCTTCGCGAACCAGAGGCGCGATCTTCTGCAATTCCGCCGCACCCGCGTCCGGCTGGTCCACCAGTTTTCTCAATTCTGCGCACGCATCTTCCAGCCGTTTGCCGAAACCGTGGATGTTCAACAGCGGCGATCTCAAATCGTGCGATGCTGCAAACAGGATGTTCTGAAGCTCCCGGTTCTTATGGGCCAGGTCCGCGTTCAATCGTCCCAGCTCCTGCTCGGCCTTCTTGCGCTCGGTGATGTCGCGGAAATACCAGGCGCGGCCATAATATCGATCCCCCGGCCCAAACATCGGCGCCGAGTAACGGTCAAAGAACCGGCCGTCTGCGAGAACAAGTTCATCCCGGGCGGTCTCGTGCCTGTGCTCATAGAGGTATTGAACCCGCTGGTAAAACGCCCCGGGGTCCGCCTGTTGGGAGGTTACGAATTGCAGCAGTTGTTCATCATATCCGTCCTCGAGGAGATGCGCCGGGATGCCCCACATCTCAACAAAGCGGCGGTTATATGAGAGAATGCGGCTCTCTTCGTTCACCACAAGGCTGCCCTCAATCGAGGCTTCCTGTTGCGTGAGCAGAAGGACGTTTCTGAACTGCAGTTCCTCTTCCGCCCGTTTGCGTCGGGTGATGTCACGGACGCTTTCGATCGCGCCCACGATGTTGCCAGACTGGTCATGCAAGGGGGATGCCTTGGCAAAGACCCATGCACCTTTCTTGCTGTAGAGGGCGCGGCAGAACACTTCTGCCGCAAGCGTGTCCCCTTCACAAGTGATCTTGGGATACCGGTCCACGACTTCCTCGTGGTTTTGCAAGGCCAAATCCACCAATTGCGCTCGCGCCTCACCATGAAACGCCACTGTATGGGCATAGCCGGTTTTGCCCAGCATCTCCGAGGCGGGAATGCCCGTCATTTCCTCAACCGCTTTGTTCCAAATGATGACACGCCCTTCCCTGTCGATGGCCAGCGTGGCATCGGGCAGGAACTCGATGATGTCCGTCAACTGCCTTCGCTGGGCGCTCAGCGCATCCTCGGCTTGTTTGCGCTCGGTAATGTCAACGAAGCTCTCCAGAAGGACTTCTTCACCCCCAAGGTTGATCGGCGTGACGCTCTTCAAGATGGGAACCCGGCTGCCGTTTTTGTGCAGCAGCACTCTCTCGGACTTGTCCACTTTCTGGCCCAAGTCGAAGATGGGGCATTTGTCTCTGTCTGCGGGGCATATCGAATCGTGGCAGATACGACCTATCAATTCCTCCTCGGCGCCGAGGCCCATCATTTCCAAGGCCGCGTGGTTTGCCTGGCGAATCTTCCTGTCTTTGCCGACGATGACGACGCCGAAACCAACGGATTCGAGAATCTGCCGCAGGGATTCCTCCGACTTCCGCAGCACGGCTTCCGCCCGTTTACGCTCCGTGATGTCCTGAAGTGTTCCAATGGCGCAGAGAGTCTTGCCTGTAATGCCTTGGGCAAACCCCCGCAATTCAGTCCACAACTGTTTGCCTGTGGCCGTGGTAATCTCACATTCCATCTGGAACGGTTCGCCCGCAGTCAAAGCTCGCATCAACCGCTCGCGGATGACCGGAACGTATTGCGGCACGAAGAACTTCAATCCCTCGGCGAATCCAGGCTTGTATTCCAGCGGGACCCCAAGGATGCGATAGATGCCCTCCGTGCACTCGAGATAATCCGTCTCCGGGTTGGCTTTCCAGCCGCCGATCCGGCCAATGATCTGGCTTTCCCGAAGGAACAACTCGTTCTCCCGCAGTGCTTCTTCCGCCTGTTTGCGCTTGGTGATGTCCTGGAGTGTTCCCGTCACGTAGGGAGCCTCGCCCTCAGTGCTGTGAGTCAAGCCGCACAGTTCAGTCCACAGGTGTTTGCCTGTAGCTGTCACGATCTCGCATTCCATCTGGAATGGTTCACCCGTGGTCAGAGTTCGCTGCACCTGCTCGCGGATGATCGGAATGTAATGCGGCAGGTAGAACTTCAACCCCTCGGATAATCCGGGTTTGTAGTCCAGCGGAGCCTCGATGAGGCGATAAACGCCTTCCGTCCACTCGAGGTAATCCGTCTCCGGATTGGCCTTCCAACCACCGATCCGGCCGATGGTCTGGGTTTCCCGGAGAAACAACTCGCTCTCCCGCAGCGCCTCTTCCGACCGTTTGCGCTTGGTGATGTCCTGGAATGTTCCCATCACGCAGGGGGCCTTGCCCACAGTGCTCTGATGGGGCAAGCCGCGCAATTCACCCTGCAGGCGCTTGCCCGTGGCCGTGACGATTTCACACTCCATCTGGAACGGTTCGCCCGTGGCCAGAGTTCGTTGCATCCGCTCGCGAATGACGGGCATGTATTGCGGCAGATAATACTTCAACGCCTCTTCGAAGCTGGGCTTGTGGTCCATCGGGATCTCGAGCATGTGGTAAATGCCTTCCGTCCATTCGATGTAACCGGTCTCCGGGTTGGCTTTCCAACCGCCGATCCGCCCGATGCTTTGGGCTTCCCGGAGAAACAATTCGCTCTCCCTCAGCGCCTCTTCCGACCTCTTGCGCTCGGTGATGTCCTGGAGGGTCCCCATCACGCAGGGCTCCTTGTCCGCGGTGCCCTGAGGCAAGCCACGCAACTCAATCCACAGACGTTTGCCGGTGCCTGTGATGATCTCACATTCTATCTGGAGTGGCTCACCCATCGTCAGAGTCCGCTGCACCCCCTCGCGAATGACAGGGAGATACTCCGGCACGATGAACTTGCGCGCCCACTCTATCGTCTGCCTGCCGCTCAACGGGACTTCGAGGATGTTGTAAGCGCCTTCCGTTCCCTCGATGTAGCCTGTCGCCGGGCAGGCCTTCCAACCACCAAGTCGTCCAATTTTCTGGGCATCCCGGAGGAACAACTCGCTCTCCCGCAGCGCCTCTTCCGTCCGCAAGCGCTCGATGAGCCGCCACATGCCTTCCATCAGCAAGGTCAGTTGTTCCACATCCGCACTGTCGTATTCGTCCTCCTTGTTGCCCACGCCCGCCACCAGCACGATGTGCTTGCCAGCAAAGACCGGCACGTTCATGTGGCGACAGACTCGGACATGGCCTGTGGGAAGGCCTTTTTTCGCCGGATTGGGCGCTTCGTAGTCGTTGGTAATGACAGGTTGGCGCTGTCGGATTGCCTCGCCCCACAATCCGGTATCCTTGATGATGTAGTCCACCGGCTGGTTGACGACAGTACATTCCTTCATCGCCTGCTTGGACCAGGAATGGATGGTCAGGATCGTTTCATCGGCATTGACGAAGGCCAGGTAACCCATCCTGCTTTGGGTGATGCGAACCGCTTCCTCCAGGGCAAAATCGGTGATCTGCTGGAGCGAAGCATCGGTCATCTGGTTCAGCTTCAGCAAGACCTGCACGCATTCGGCATTGAGGCGCATGACCTGCTCCGACCGTTTGCGCTCGGTGATGTCGGAGAAGATCGTCGCCCATCGCCCCGGTCCCAGGGGCGCGACGGAAATGTCGAGCTGCTTCTTGATCGGCGCATAGTAGGTCTCGAAATGGCATGCACGGCCCGTCTCGCCAACCTGGGCATATTCCTTCAGAAAAGGCGCGGTCTCGCTCTTATAGACTTCGGTGGCGAGCTTGCCGATCACTTGGTCACGCTTGAGGCCAATCATGGCCTCATATTGCCGGTTCACGTCCAGCAACCGGTAGTCTGCCGCCACACCGTGCTCGTCACAGACCGTTTCATGGAGGGCCACTCCTTCGGCCATGTTGTCGAACAGCGAGCGGAACCGCCCTTCGCTCGCGCGCAGATCATCCTCCGCCTTCTTGCGCTTGGAGATGTCAAAGAACGAACTCATCGTGGAGATGGGCCGGCCATTGCCATCCTTGATCGTGCTCGCGGAGATGGCGACAGGGAATGTGGAACCGTCCTTGCGTCTGGCCACGCCTTCACCGATGTAACAGCCATGGACGCCGAGTTCCGTGAACGCGCGTTGACTGTCCTCATTTGAATAGAGGTCGAAGGCGGTGAGCTGGGACGCTTCTTCGCGAGTGTAGCCGCACATCGACAGGAACGAGTCGTTGAAATAGATGGTCCTGCCATCCAGCCCGTTGATCACGACGGCGTTGGCCGACGAACTCAGGGCGGAATCCTTGAGCAACAACGCGTCTTCCGCCCGCTTGCGCTCGGTGATATCGGTGTCAACACCCCGGTATCCAATCATGTTCCCCTTCTCATCGAGCAAGGGGAATCCACTGCTGAGCAGCCATACGATCTGCCCGTTCTTGTGGACGTTGCGATTGATGAATTCCCGGAACGGCTGTTGCTGGGCAAAAGCCGCTGTCGCCATCACTTTGACCGTCTCCCGGTCTTCCAAGGGGAAAACGTCCTCGAATTGCTTTTGAACCATTTCCTCCGGCGTGTAACCCAGGATTTTCTCAACCGCCGGGCTCGCATAGGTGAACCGGCCCTCGGTGTTGATCTCCCAGATCCATTCCTGCGCATGGTCTGCAATATCCCGGAACCGCCGCTCGCTGGTCGCCAGAATCTCCTCCGCCCGTTTGCGTTCGGTGATGTCGCGCAGAATGGCAAGGGAGTGCCATTGGCCTTTGATCTGCGCGGCGGACAGGGACAACTCGACCGGAATCTCCCTGCCGTCTTTTCTCACTGCTGCCAATTCCACCGTATGACCGACGACTGCTCCCTGCCCGGTGATTTGGAACGTGGCGAACCCTTCCTGAATGTCCTGCTGGTATCGTTTGGGAGCCAGCAAGGCATGCACGTCTCGCCCCAACGCCTCGCTGGCAGAATACCCGAGCATTTCCTCCGCCGCGCGATTCCAGAAAGAGATCTTCCCCTGGTGATCCATCATGATCAAGGCGTCCCGGGCCGTGGCAGTGGCCAGACGGAATCTCTCTTCGCTTTCACGCAATGCTTCTTCCGCCTGTTTGCGCTCGGTGATGTCGGCGATGAAACCTTCCAAAGCCACCAACTCGCCTTGCTCGGAATACACCCCCTGCCCCTTTTCCCAGACCCAGTTCTCCCCACCCGTGGCAGTGATGATGCGGTAAACCATCTGGAACGACTGCCGGGCTTTCAGCGCCGCCTGCACCGCGTCCCAAACTGCATTCCGGTCGTCCGGATGAATGATCTGCGCATAGGATACCCGGGCCGACCGCATCAACTCGTCCGCCGTGTAGCCAGTCAAGGCCAGCGCTCCCTGGCTCACGAATTCCATCGTCCAGTCGTCATTGTTGTGGCAGCGGTAAGCCATGCCGGGCAGGTTGCTCATCAGCGTAAACAGCGCACGGCGGCTCTCACGCAGCGCCTCCTCCGCCTGCTTGCGCTCGGTGATGTCCATGCTGACACCGCGGTACCCAAGCAGGTTTCCCTTCTCGTCAAGCAAAGGAATCCCGCTGGAGGCAAACCAGACAGTCTGCCCGTTCTTATGGACGTTGCGATCAATGAGCCCTCGGAATGGCTGTTTCTGGGCGAAAAAAGCCATTGCTGCCACTTTCAGTGACTCCCGGTCATCCGGGTGGAAGAAGTCGTAGTAATTCTTCTGAAGGACCTCCTCCGGAACGTAACCCAGTATCCTTTCAATGGTCTGGCTGACATACGTGTACCTGCCCTCGGCATCGATCTCCCAGAAGCACTCCTGCGCATGATCAGCCACATCCCGGAATCGCTTCTCGCTGGTCGCCAGCGCCTCTTCCGCTCGTTTGCGTTCAGTGATGTCCGTGCCAACTCCCCGATATCCAATCAGGTTTCCCTTCTCATCAAGCAAAGGCAGCCCGCTGGTGGCAAGCCATACGGTTTGCCCATTCTTATGCACGTTGCGGTTGATCAATTGCCGAAATGGATTCTTGGCGGCAAACATGGCCCGCGCCGCTGCCTTCAGCGATTCCCGGTCATCCGGGTGGAAATAGTCATAAAAATGTTTTTGAAGAACCTCCTCCGGACGGTAACCCAAAATCTCTTTGACCGCCTGGCTCACATATGTGTATCGGCCCTCAGCATCAACCTCCCAGATACAATGCTGCCCGTGCTCTGCAATATCCCGGAATCGCTTCTCACTGGTCGCCAGCGCCTCCTCCACCCGCTTGCGCTCGGTAATGTCGCGGCCAATGCCGACCAGCGCAATCACATTGCCTTGGGCATCTCTGAGCGGCACTTTGGTGCTGAGGATGTACCGTCCCGTACCGTTGAGATGGGTGATGTCCTCCTCGAAGTTGACCAATGCGCGGCCGGCGAGGACCTCGCGGTCATCGGCCGCAAAACGCGCCGCCTGTTCCGCCGGAAAGAAATCCGCGTCGGTCTTGCCGATCAAATCGGCAGGACTGGCAGCGCCCATGCGCCGGGCCACGGTTTCGTTGGCAAGTATAAAGCGGTTGTCCTTGTCCCGCACATAGATGGAGTCCGGAATCTGGTCAATCAAGGTGCGCAACAGGTTGCGTTCGCGTTCCAGTTCCTCCTCGGCTTTCTTGCGCTCGGTGATGTCGCGCCCGATGCCGATCAGCGAGGTCACATTGCCTTGGGCATCTTTGAGCGGCACTTTGGTGCCGAGAACGCACCGGCGTTTGCCGTCAAGGTGGGTAACCTCCTCCTCGAAGTTGACCAACGCGCGGCCGGCGAGAACCTCGTGGTCGGCGACTGCGAAATACTCGGCCTGTTCCGCCGGGTAGAAATCCGCGTCGGTCTTGCCGATCAAGTCAGCCGGGTTGGCGACACCCATGCGCCGGGCCACGGTTTCGTTGGCAAGGATGAAGCGGTTGTCCTTGGCCCGCGCATAGATGGCATCCGGGATATGGTCGATCAGGGTGCGCAACAGGTTGCGCTCGCTTTCCAGCGTCTCCTCCGCCCTCTTGCGATCGGTGATGTCATGCTGCCAGATCAACAACTGTATCACCCGGCCATTCGGGCCAACGACGGGTTTGCAGCGGGCCTCGACCCAGATCCACGAACCATCCCGGCAACGAATGCGATGTTCTATCAGCGTGGTCTGGCCCGCTAGATTCGCCTCCCGCGATTGCCTGATCAGGGAAATATCGTCCGGGTGCAACCGGGCGTCCCACGCCGTTTGCATGACCTCCTCGGCCGTCCAACCTGTCAAACGGTAGAAAGAGGGACTGATATAGAGACGATGTTCCTCCGCGTCGAGGAGGGTCACGAAATCTTCAACGTTCTCGGCCAGTAACCGGTAGCGCGCTTCACTTTCCCGCACGCCTTCTTCCGCCTTTCTGCGCGCGGTAATGTCCAGAACCTGTCCCACTGTTCTTGCCCGCCCGGTGGATGTCCGGACGGCAAAAGCGCTGGATATCACGAACACCTTCGAACCGTCTTTTCTCACCAAGCCGAGCTCATACCAGGAAGGGACATCCTCTCCCTTTTGCCTTCTCACGTACCGGTCTTCAACAACAGCCATGTCCGCTTCGGAAACGTTCCGGCGGATATCGCTGCCCATGAGTTCCTCTCTCGAATATCCGAGCATGTTGCACAACTCGTCATTCACGTAGTTGAACCGGAAGTTCTCGTCGGAAATGTAGATGCCGGTATGCGAGTTCTCCACCACGGAGCGGAACATCCGTTCGGATGCCTGCAGCTTCTGTTCCATCAGCTTGCGATCGTCGATGTTGAACACTATTCCCGACATCCGCACGACTATGTTGAAAGCATCGCAGAAGACCCGGGCGCGTGTGGCAGTCCAATGAACCGAACCGTCAGGCCAGACGATGCGTTTCTCGAAATCACAATCGGTCCGGGTCTCAATCGCCTTTTTCAGCGCCACCCTGGCCATTTCACGATCGTCCGGATGCACGGACTGAAGGAACAACCCGTAACTCATCACGACGTCGGGCGGCTGGCCGTACAGGATCTTGCACTGATCCGACCACTCGACTTCTCCGGTGATAATGTCCCAGCTCCAATGGCCCATCCGACCGGCGTCGAAACTGAGTTGAAGATTGGCCTCGCTCTCGCGCAACGCGTCCTCGGCCCTGGCCTGTTGGATCACCAGCGCGATACTGCTGCTGAGTCCGTCCAGCGCGGCGTCTTCAGCCGGCAGGATGGGATGCTTGGCAAAGAGGGCAAGGACCCCCAGCGCCTCTCCACCGGGAATCCGGAGCTGATATCCTGCAAAGGAAACGAGCTTCAACTTGCGCGCCCATCCACGGTTGTGAACGCGAGGGTCCTTGGAAACATCGTTGGTCAGGAACTTGTGCTCGTCACCCGAGGCGATCAGTCCGATGTTTTCGGTGCCAAATGGCATCCGGTGGTGGTCCTTGTCGCCGGCGTGCATGTGGCGGCCGGAACTCGCCATCAGGTGCAGACACTGTTTCCGTAAACGACAGGCGTGAGGCACTCCTTTCTTTGCCGCATGGACACACCCATCCTTGCACAAGTCGCCCGGCTTGGTCAGCCAGATGTAACAGGACTCGGCCTCGAAAAGCCGGACGATGTCGTCGGTGATGCGCTTGAGTTTGTCCTCAAGCGGGGCGGGCGCCAGAAGTGACTGCTGGAGCTGGTTGATGCCCTGCTGCCGCCGGAGCATGGCTTCACGAGCATCCTCCGCCCGCTTGCTGCCAGTGATATCGGTAATGATGTGAACGGCCCCGTCGTAATGCCCCGCCGTGTCCACAATGGGATCACACGTCACCTTGAGCCATCGTTCGCCAACCTGCAGTTCCATGCTCTCGCGGCGCAGGTTCTTTCGCGTCCGCTGGAGTGGACATTCAGCAATCGACCCTGTGGTGGCATGCATGATTTCCCAGCAATGCTTGCCGATGAAATCCCGGGATGGACGCTGAAGCATCTGTTCCGCCATCTTGTTGGAGCGCACCACACGCTGTTCCTTGTCCAGCAACCAGATGGCGTCGTTGGTCGCATCGAAGGTGGTCTGCCACTCCCGCGCCGCCGTGGCCGCCATCTTGTTGTCTCCGTCTCCCACCCTCTGGCGCTTTGGCCGTGTCTTGGCGCGACGCGACGGGTCGGCGTCAGTTGGAGTGTTCGCTTTTCTTTTCATGGCGGGTCGTTTTGAAAGTCATCAGCGATCAGTGATTGGCCACTGGGACCGCATCACTCGGCATGGGTGGAATACGTTCCGCGAGACGGCGTCACAACCGCCAGCCAGGGGAACATCAGCAGAGATACGAATCCACCGCCCGGTCCTCATGTCTTGATCATTCTCAAGAGCCATTCCGATGCTGAATGTAATTTGACAGCAGGTTGAGAAATAGCAAGGACAAGCTGGATCATCGTTCACACTAAAGGCCGAAATGTGAAACGCCGATGGTATCAACGCGGAGTTGACCCGAGACAGGTGGTTTCTGCCTAACGGGTGTGGTTCCTTTTCCTAAAGCGTCAGCCATTGCGCGCCGATAACAAGACATAATGAGATGTAATGTCGTGCTTGAGCAAAGCTGCACAAGCTTCTGCAATCAATTCACTGGTCGTTAAGTAATTGAAAGGAACTCCCATGCCTACTGCCACCTTGGAAGCACCCGCATCTAAACAGCAAATCGTTGCAGGCAAATATCTTACGTTCACACTGGGTCAGGAATCCTACGGTATCAAAGTGCTCAAGATTCGTGAGATCATCCGTCATACCGACATCACTGCCGTGGCCCAAATGCCCGCATATGTCAAAGGCGTGATCAACCTGCGCGGCAAGATCATCCCGGTGGTGGATCTGCGCATCAAGTTCAACCTGGCGGTGGCTGAAACCACCAAGCACACCTGTATCGTGGTGGTGCAAGTGAAGTCCTGTTCGGGAGCCCTCATCTCGGTGGGCATCCTGGTGGATGACGTGGAAGAAGTCACCAACATCGCCGCCAATGATATCGAGGATCCGCCCGATTTTGGCTCGCAGATAAGCACCACTTACATCCTCGGCATGGCCAAGATCAAGGGCACGGTCAAGGCCCTGCTGGACATTGATCGGGTCATCAGCGGCGAGACGATCTCAGAACTCTCCAAGACGACATGAATCCCGGCAATCACAACATCATCTTCGTCTCCTCTCACCGGGGTCAGGTTCGCCCGGCGTGCAACCATGACGTGAACATGAAGCAGGCGCAGGAAACACCAGAAAACCAACCAACGATTGGAAGTATCATATGAAAATCAGCGGCAAGATCAGCATTCTGGGTACGGCTTCGGTGGTTCTCACTGCCGGGGTTTTGCTCGTCATCCTCCTGGTCCAAAAAGGTGTGCTACGGGACCAGTTGGACAACCAGGTTCGCGACCAGGTCTAAAGAGAAACAGCCAGGTTGAACTTGATGCGCAGATCTACCACCGGGATGATCTTGCCGCGACGGTTGAGCACGCCTTTGACATATGCTGGCATTTGGGCCACGGCAGTGCTGTCGGTATGTAGGATGATGTCACGAACCTTGACTCCT
>CAZGGF010000250.1:0-18927 GCA_964524715.1 uncultured Verrucomicrobiota bacterium
GTCCGAGCCAGGCGGGCCGCGCGAGCGGCGTTCGCCGGCAGGGCGTCTGCCGCGGGGTCTTCGGAGGATGGAAACTGGACTTCGAAGGCAAGTGCCGCGAGGCGGCGCGATTGGGTGCCGTCGCCGTCGACCTCCAGGACCCGGACAAGTTCCCGATCTTGAAGAAATACGGGTTGATTCCGACAGAGGTTCGCGGCGGCAGCGGCATCAAGAAGGGCATCAACGACAAGAACAATCACGCGGAGATCGACGCCAAGATGCGCGAGGCCATCAAGGCCGCTGCGGAAGCGGGCGCGCCCAACGTCATCGTTCTGGCCGGCGACCGGCAAGGTCTCACCGACGAGCAGGGCATGGACAACTGCCTCCTCTTCCTCAACAACATCAAGAAGCTTGCGGAAGACAAGGGCGTGACGCTCAGCATGGAGTTGCTCAACAGCAAGGTCAACCACCCCGGCTACATGTGCGACAAGACCGCCTGGGGCGTCGAGTTGTGCAAGCGAGTGAACTCGCCCCGGTTCAAGCTGCTCTACGACATCTACCACATGCAGATCATGGAGGGTGACATCATCCGCACCATCCAGCAGAACATCCAGTACATCGATCACTTCCACACCGCTGGCAACCCCGGCCGCCACGAGTTTGACGAGACCCAGGAGCTTAGCTACCCGGCCATCTGCAAAACTATTGCCGACCTCGGCTATCAAGGCGTCCTCTCGCACGAGTATTCGCCCACCAAAGGCAAAGACCCGATCGAGACTCTCGACAAGATGATGCGTCTCTGCGAGGTGTAACACCCCGCATCCAACGTCAGGCAGGTATCGACATCGCCCCCGTCGCAGTCCTGGTGATTGCGGGAAGAGGCGACGGCTGCATGAAGGCAAACGCAAAGAGTTCACGTTGCGCTTTGTAGACGGCTGTTGTGCAAGACTGATGTCAGCGCATGCCGCCAACTGGCGGCAGAGTCGTCGAGTCACCTCCCGCGCGCAAATGGGTGCCACTATCAACACCACCTTGTCGTTTTGACATTGCTACAACTCGGGGGCTGTGCGACAAAGTCCCTTGTTCCAGAATATTCACCCATTAAGGAAACTACATGAAAGTCCTTCGATATACCCTGGCGGTTCTTCTGTGCTGTTCCACGAGTGCTCTGGCGGCACCTGCCACGGATGCCTCAATCAAGGAATTGCTGGCAGTCACCCAGGCGCAAAGGCTCGTTGACGGCATACGGTCTCAATTTGATTCGTTGCTGATGAATACCGTGCAGCAAGCACTCAAAGGAGCTGTTCCAACCGCCAACCAGCAGAAGGCTATCGACAAGATGCGCAACAAAGTGATTGCGATCATGCAAGAGGAGTTTTGCTGGGAGAAGCTCGAACCATTGTATCTCCGCCTTTATAAGGAGTCTTTCACTGAAGAAGAGGTTGCCGGCATACTGGTTTTCTACAAGACACCAGCGGGGCAGGCCGTCATTAACAAGCTCCCGGCACTTACGCAGAAAACAATGCTCGAAGTGCAGCAGTTGGTCATGCGAATGAACCCGCAACTGCAGCAGATTCAACAGGAGTTCATTTCCGACCTGTCGGCCGAGAGCAAGTAGACTAACAGGACACCGCCGCACTTGACCGGCCCCCAATTGGAATCCGAACGAAGGCTCTGACGCCTTCTCTCCTCTGACGCAGGGCGGGTTCCTTAGAAGATGAAAATCGCCGCGGCGATGACCGTGGTCCATTGGCTGGTGCCAACGGCGGACTGGGTAATGTTGGCGGTGCGAACGATCTTGCCGGAAATCTTGAAGACCTCCTGCTTCTGGTCCCAGTCGGCGTCCTCGTTGAACTCAACACCGAGAGTGGAGGCAAGCATGGCGGCGGCGGCATCTTCGGACATATCGCCGGCAGTCTGGTCGTTGACGCCGTAGGCGTGGATTTCGCTCAGGTAGCCATATTCATCTTCATCGGCGGGCACGGCGACACCGAGGGACGCAGCGATGAGACGATGGGGCTCGTTGGTGGAAATACGAGCGAGCACGGCGAAGGTAATCTGGCCGGGCTGGAGCAGCGCCTCGCCTTGTTTGCGAGAAATGATCTTGCAGCGCGGCGGCAAAATGGAACTGACATGGACGAGGTTGCACATCTCGATACCGGCATCGCGCAAAGCCATCTCGAACGAACGCAGTTCGTGCTTGTGGGTGCCAACACCCTTGGTCAGAAACATCTTGGTTGGAACAAACTGCATGGCTGGAGGTCAGTCCTATGAATCTTTGCCGCTGTCACCGAGTTGCTTCTCGATTTTCTTAACCCGCGCAAACAGTTCCGGCAACCGCACCTTGCACGCTTCGAGTTTCATCTCTTCAGCCGCAGGCCGCGCGACTGCGCCAAAGACCTTTCCTTTCGGCGGCACATCCTGATGGAGACCGCTCTTGGCCAGGGCAATCGCGCCGTTGCCAATATTGAGGTGATCCGCCAACCCCACCTGCCCCGCCAGAATCACTCCATCACCAATCACACAGGATCCACTGATGCCCACTTGTGAGCAGATGATCACATGCCGGCCGATGACACAATTGTGGCCGACCTGAACAAGGTTGTCGATCTTCGTGCCGCACCCGACGATCGTCCGGTCGAATCGCGCCCGGTCAATGGTGGAATTGGCGCCAATCTCAACATCGTCCTCAATCTCGACAATGCCCACCTGCGGTATCTTCTTGTGGCCCTGAGGCCCGCTATCGTAACCGAAGCCGTCGGCGCCAATGATCACGCCGGAGTGCATGATGACCCGGTTGCCAACAATACAACGGTCACGTATGACCACATGGGGATAGATCAGGCACTGTGCCCCAACTTCTGTTTCGTGCCCGACATACACATAGGCGCCGATCACGGTACCGTCACCAATCACCGCACCCGGCTCAATGACAGCATACGGCTGTATCGACACGTCCTTCCCCAGCTTTGCATCCGGCGCGATAACGGCGGTGGGATGAATGCCCGGCGCAAACTTCACCGCTGGTGGTGCAACGGCTTCCGCAAGATGCTGGAAAGCCGCCGAAGGGTTGTCCACACGAATGAGCGTTTGCTGCAGCGGCTCCGTCCAGTCGCGACCGACCAGAATGACGGAAGCACGCGACGCACGCGCCCGGGGCGCATAACTCATCCGGGCAAGAAACGTAACGTCGCCTTCTCCGGCAGCCAGAATACTGCGCAGCCGCGTAACGACAACATTTCCATCGCCGACGAGTTCGCCGCCGACCAGTTCTGAAATTTCACGAGCGGTTTTTCGCACTGCAGTGTCCTAGGGTGCGGGCGCCGGCGCGGGGGCTGGCGCGGGCGTGCGCGGTGTGAGACTCGGGCTCGGCAATGTAGCTGGAGGCAACATGCTGCTGGGAAGGCTGGCAGGCGCGTTCGCGTTCAGTTCCTTCACGATCATATCCGTGAAATCCAGCTTCTCGTCGGCAAACACCGCCATCGGGATGCCAGCGGCCGTGCCCAGCCCTGACGAATCCACGATCACCGAATAGGCGCCCTCGCGACCTTTCTTGCGGACGGTTTCCAGAATTTCCTTCAGGATGGCGTCGTTCTGACGGCGGCGAAGGTCATTCAAATACTGCTGGCTGTTCTGTTCGAACTCTTTCACAGCCTCCAGGGACTTCCGCAATTCGACAACCTTGTCATTGACCGCCTTGGCCTTTTGCTCACGCTTTTCCTGCGTCAATGCGGGGTTGTTGGCTTCCTCGCGCAACCGCTGAAACTCCTCGTTGAGTTTGTTGTAGTCGTTGACGCGCTGTTGGTGGTCCTTGCGATAGGCGGCAACACTCTCGTCAAAACTGCGCTGTGCCGCCTTGGTCTTGTAGAAATCCTCGTAGATCTTGCGCATGTCCACGGAGCCGATCTTCGCTCCCTGCGCAAACGTGGCAGGCGCAACCCAACCGGTTGCCGCCACCGCCACTGCCGCAATAAAAGTCAGGGTAATACGGTGTGTGTTCATAGTGATATCCGCCATGGTTCTCTTAACAATGCGTTGTTTCCTTTAGACTAAAACTGGTAACCAATGTTGAAGTTAAATCGTCCGCCACGCTGATTGTATTTGTCAGTGGTAATCGGGATGCCGTAGTCGAACCGAATCGGACCGATGGGCAAATCAAGACGAATACCGAAACCGTAGTCGTCATTGTAGCCGCCGAAATTATAATCGAAGGAACCCTGATTCACAAAGCCGATATCGTAGAACACGGCAAACCGGATCTTCTCGATGACTGGGATGGTATACTCAATGGTGCCCCAGCCATAGGTATTGCCGCCCACCGGTTCGTCGGCATTGTTCGCATTCGGACCATTACCAGGCGTGGTCAAGTTGCCGACCTTCGGTGACACGTCGCGGAAACGGAAGCCGCGCAAGTTGTTCGGGCCGCCAAGGAAGAAACGGTTGAAGAGCGGCACGTCTGAGCTGTTGCCAAAGCTGTCCACGACACCGCTGCCACCGGCCAGCAACAACACGTGCTTCTTGTCGAGCGTGGGCCATGTGAGCGGGATCGGGAAATATTGCTGGCTGCGCAATTCCAGTTTGTAGATGTCAGTCTGGCCCTTGAGAGGTCCGCCGGCGCCCTGGATCGAGAACTCGGTCTTGTTGCCCCGTGTTGTCAGGAACACGCTGTCGCGTGTATCACGCGTAAGAGTTCCTGTCAGCGAACTTTCGGAACGCGTGCCCTTCTCATCCTGAAACACCTGCGGAGCCGTGCTCTCCACGTCGGTGATGTCCACGATCTGATACCCGTATTGGAGTCTGCCGGAAATAAACGGCGCCAGTTCCTTCGTCAGGTGCACATCAAAACCCGTCCGCTTTTCCGTATAAATCGAGCTGAGATACTGGCTCTCCGTGTGAAAGAGATCGAATCCCAACGCCAGCCTCCGATCCATGAACCATGGTTCGGTGAACGAAAGGATGTAGTCCTGACGCTGCGTACCCATCTGAACGCGGAAACGAGCCTTCTGGCCGGCGCCTGTAAACATCGGTGGATTGAACAGGTCGAAGTTGCCCTGGCTGACTTCCGCGAATCCGACCAGTGAGTCCACGCTGGAGAACCCCGCGCCGAATACCAATTGTCCAGTCCGTTGCTCCTCCACCTCCACTGCGAGGTCTTTGTGGCCGGGCACGTCCGTCGGCTCCGGAATCGTGTTGACCTTCGAGAAATAGCCCATGTTCTCCAAGCGCTCCTTGCTGCGCTTGACCTTGACCATGTTGAACACGTCACCCGGCTTTACCGCCAACTCGCGGCGAATAACCTTGTCCTTGGTCTTGGTGTTGCCGCGGATGCTGATCTTGCTCAGATACGAGATGTCGCCTTCGGTGATTTCATAAACGATGTCCATCCGCCCCGTTTCGACGTTGGCCTGCTTGACCGGTATCACCTGCGCATCGATGTAGCCCTTGGCGCCATAGAAATCGCGGATCGCCTCGATGTCCTTGTCGAGTGCCTTCGGGCCGAATGTCTTGCCCTCGGTCATCTTCAACGCGCCGCGGATGCCTGCACTGGGGAAAAGCTGGTTGCCTTTGATGTCGAGGTGCCCCACTTGATACTTCTTGCCTTCGACGATGGTCATTCGCACATACATCTGGTTCGGATTGGTATGCTCGAACTTCACATCCTTGATGACCATGTCGATGAAGCCCTCATTGCGGTAGAAATCGCGCAAGCTTTCCTGGTCGTCCTGCCACTGCTCCTTCTTCATCACGTTGGTGCGCACAATCCATGACAACCACCACTTGCGCTTTGTCTTCATCTGCTTCTGCAGTTTCGCCTTCGGGAAGTGGTCATTGCCGGTGAACGTGATGTCGATGATCGCCACGCGCGGGCCTTCGCTGACAGTGAAGGTCACCACACCCTGGCCGGTTTGCTGGTCAATGCTGATATCATAGCGAACCTTGGCCTCTTCGAACCCCGCCTTCTCGTAGTAATCCTCAACCTTTTTCTGCGCCAACACCACCTTGCGCTCATCGAGCGGCTCACCCACCTTCAGTTCCATCTCCTTGCGAACCTTGGAGGCCTTGATCCTGTCATTGCCCTTGACCAGAATCTCTTTGATCTTCGCCTTGCCCTGCACGGTGAACAGAATCTTGACGCCGCCCTCCACGTCCTCCTGCGCAACGTGGACGTTCGTGAAGTAGCCGGTCGCGTACAGATTGCGCACGTCCTGGCCGAGCGCGGTGCGTGTCGTTTGCTGGCCCGCCTTGGTCTGGACGTTTGCCAGGATGACACTGTCGCTGATCGGCACCGGACCGACATGGCGAATCTCGATCTCCTTGACGAGGAAGCTCGCCTCCTGCGCAACCGCTGGCAGCAACGCCATCATCCAAAGCGCCAGGCACGCCGTCACGAGATTACGGGAAGAGAACTTCACATCGCCTCCTCTCGTGGTGTCATGGCGACGTCGCTTTCCTCGATGGCTGCGGAGAAAAACCGCGTGATGTCGCGGCGGAACTGCAACGGGATCTTGCCTTGCGGCCCGTTACGGTTCTTGGCAACGATCAAAATCGCCTGGGTGATCTCCTCGGCTGCCACCTCGTCGTCCTTCCGGTCGTCTTTCGGCGCAATCAGCGCCACTACGTCGGCATCCTGCTCGATCGCACCCGACTCACGCAAGTCGCTCAATCGAGGCTGGCCGCCCTCGCGTTTCTCGGCCTCGCGATTGAGCTGCGACAGGACGATGACGGGAATCTTCAATTCCTTTGCCAGCGCCTTCAATCCGCCCGAAATCGCAGCGATCTCCTGTTGCCGGTTATCGTAGTTGCCGCGGCTGGGCGCGCGCATGAGTTGCAGGTAATCCACCACCAGCAACTGAATATCATGGTTCATCTTCATGCGTCGCGCCTTGGCACGAAGCTCCATGATGGTGAGGTCACCCGTATCATCAATCAAAATCTTTGCGTTACTGATTCTTCCCGCGGCATTGATCAACGACTTGTATTCAACGTCAGTGGAAAGGCCGCGCCGGATGCGGTTCATGCTGACCTCGCCCACCGAACACATCATGCGGATCATGAGCTGGACCGCTGGCATTTCCAAGCTGAACACGCCCACCGGCATCGGATTTTCAGTGTTCAGGATCGAAACGTATTCGGCGATATTCATCGCCAGCGAGGTCTTGCCCATCGACGGGCGGGCGGCGATGACGATCATGCTGCCGCGTTGCAGTCCATCCGTGCACTTGTCCAGCTCGGAAAACCCCGTGCTAATGCCCCGCAGCTTGCCCTTGTGCTGCAGGATGTCTTCAATCTCCCGAACGGCTTCATGAACAGCATCCTGGCTGCTCACAACCCCATGCGCGCTCTTCTCCTGTGCGATGTTGAAGACAAGCTGTTCAACATGGTCAATGAACAGGTCCACGCCCTCATCAAGCGTGTCATAGCTTTCGGATACAATTTGCGTGCCGGCTTCAATCAGCTGGCGCAAGCGATACCGCTGGCGGACGATGTTGAGGTAGAATTCCAGATTCGCCGCCGTCGGCACCGAGTTGGACAACTGCGTGATCGCCGCCGCACCGCCCACACGCTCCAGTTGATTGCGCCCCGCCAGTTTCTGCGTGACGGTGATCAAATCCACCGGCTCGTGCTTGTCCTGCATGTCCACGAGCGTGCGATAAATCAGCCCATGGTTTTCATTATAGAAGAACTCGCCGCCACGCGTTTCCGGGTCCTTCGAGGCGAACTTCTCGATGCACTCGCTGATGGCCAACGGGTTCAGCAGTAACGCCCCCAAAAGGCAACGCTCCGCCTCATCGCTGTGGGGCAACGAACGTCCTGTGTCGCCCCCTGGAAACGGCGTCACCTTGTTGGCTGCCTGGCTCACAAGCCGGTTAATTCTTCTTCTTGCCGCCGCCCTTCTTGGCCGCGGGCTTCTCCTTCTCCTCCGCCGGCTCAGCGGCTTTAGCGGGAGCCTCGGCGCGCGGCTTCCTGGCGCGAGGCGCTTTCGCAGCCGCTTCCGCCGACTGCGCTTCCTCGGTGCCTGGCGCGGTCTTGCTGACGATGGAGAATTTCAGACTTGCAGTAACCTCCGCGTGCAACTTCACATCCACATCGAACGTGCCGAGCGCGTGGATCGGGTGTTTGAGTTCGAGCTTGCGGTGGTCGATCTCGAAACCTTCCTTGCCCAGCGCCTCGCTGATGTGGTGCGTCGTAACGGCGCCGAAGAGCTTGCCACCGGGGCCGGTCGCCACCGGAATGGAAAGCGTAAGTTTCGCCAGTTTGCCGGCCAGCTCGCGGACCGTCGCGATTTCCGCCGCTTCACGCTCGGAACGCCGCTTCTTGAGCTCCTCCAGTTGGCGCACGTTGGCGCGGGTGGCGGGTGTGGCAAGGCGCTGCGGCAACAGGTAGTTGCGCGCGTAGCCGTTGGCCACCGTCACCTTGTCGCCCTCGGCGCCAAGGCCCTTGACTTGCTTGAGAAGAATCACATCAGTTGTCATACAGATCCGTGGATGAAAATGGGTTCGGCGCGTGTGTGGGTTAGCGCACGAGAAGCATGACGCGGGCGCGCTTGATGGCCCGTGTAATCTCGCGCTGGTGTTTGGCGCAGGCTCCGCTCGAATGCCGGCTGACAATCTTGCCACGCTCGGTGATGAACCGCTTCAGCAACTCCGGTTGCTTGTAGTCCACCTGCACCTGATCTTCGCACAGTTTGCACTTTCGCTTCGGCATCTCGCTCATGCGAGGCCGCGTCGAATCTCTCCGCTTTGTTTCCCGTTGGTTTGCCATAAGTCCGTCTCAGTTATTTCGTTAGGTCGTCTTCAACTCCAAAAAATCAGAAGGGGATGTCGTCCTTCTCTTTGCCAGCAGCCGGGGCTTCCGGCACGATGTCACTTGCCGGCGGCTCCGCAGGCGCCCGCTCGGCGCGCTCCTGTGCCGGGCCGCCCTCGCGGAACTCCTGTCCGCCACCGCGCTGGCCGCCGCCCAGAAACACCACGCGATCAGCCACGATGCGAACCTTGCTCCGCTTCTCGCCCTTGTCGCTCTCCCAGCGGTCCTGCTGCAAGCGTCCTTCCACCAGCGCAGGGCGTCCTTTGCTGAGATACTGTGCCGCCGTCTCCGCCTGCCGGCCCCATACAACAATGTCGAAATAGGAAACCTCTTCCTTCTGCTCGCCGCCTTCGTTGCTGTAGACCCGGTTGACCGCGATCGCAAACTCCGTGACCGCCGTGCCCTTGGGCGTATAACGCCGCTCAGGATCACGCGTCAGGTTTCCCATCAGGATGACTTTGTTGAACGACGCCATAGGACTCCTCTCAAGCCGCGGCGGTTTCCTTCGCCTCGGCTTTCTTTTCAACGGCTTCCAGGAACATGACGCGGAACACCGTTTCGTTCAGCGCCAGTTTCGCGCGCAACGGCGCAATGGCCGCCGCAGGCGCATCGAAAACGAAGTTGACATAGTAGCCGGCGGACTGCCTGCGAGTCGCGCGCGCAAAGGTCCGCTTGTCCATTTTCTGGACAGCCTTCACCTTCGCACCAGCCGCTTCCAAATCCTTCTTCAACGCCTCAATCAAGTCGGGCGCCGCGTCGTCCTTGCCACCCGTATTGATCACAAACAATGCTTCGTAATGGTTCACTTGACTCTTCCTTTCACATCCAGCCGCCGCGCTCTCTTGCACAACGGTCAACCGTTAAACTCGTTCATCGCGGCTTCCATGCCGCGCTCGATGGCACGCGCCACCGCTTCTGCTGCGCGGGCGACGGTCTCATCCACCGCCGCCAGTTCCTCTTTGCGAAACCTGCTCAGCACAAAATCCACCAGCACGTTATCCGGCGCGCCTTCGCTTCGCCGCACCGGCCGTCCGATGCCCACCCGCAATCGCGGGAACTGCTCGGATCCTGCCATCTGCGCGATGCTCTTCAGCCCGTTATGGCCACCACTGCTGCCTTTCAACCGCAGCCGCAACCGGCCCACGTCCAAGTCCGCATCATCAGTCAGCACCAGCATCTGCTCCGGCGCGAACTTATGCCAGTGCAATAACGCTGCGCACGCGCGACCGCTCAGATTCATGAAGGTCACCGGTTTGGCAAGAATAATCTTCCTGCCTGCCAGATGCGCCTCCGCGATCTCGGCCTCAAACTTCTCAGACCGTTGCCATCGCGCACCACCATCGCTCGCCAGCTTCTCCACCACGCGGTAACCGACATTGTGCCGGGTCCCGGCGTATTCGCGGCCCGGATTGCCAAGTCCAACCACCAAACGGATGTCGTCCATGGCCATCCCGGAACCTGCCACGGTGCGTTACTTCTTCTTCGCTTCGGGCTTGGCAGCTTTCGCCTCGGGTTTGGCAGCCTCAGCCTTGCCGGCCTCCGCCTTGCCCTTGGGTTTCTCGCCTTTGCCTTCCTCGCCAGCAGCTTCCTCGCCTTCAGCCTTCTTCGCCGTGATAACCTCCGGCTCCGCAGTTGCAGCACCCTCGGCCGGCGTAGCCGCTTCTTCCTCAACCTGCGGCGCAACCACGATGAACACCGGCAAATCCTTGCGGTCGAGCGCCTCAATACCGGCGGGCAACTTCACCCCGTCGACTTTGATCGCATCGCCGATCTCCATCTTGGTAACGTCCACGGTGATCTGCTCCGGCAAATCCTTCGGCAAGCAACGCACGCGCAGGTAGCGCATCGCGTGTTCGAGCACGCCGCCGCTGGTCTTGACGCCGGCAGCTTCACCCACCGGATGAACGGGCACGTTGGCGGTGAATTTCTCGTCGCTCTTGAGCTCGTGGAAGTCCACGTGCAACACCTTGTCCGTCAAATGATCGTGCTGCACATCCTGAACCATCGCCAGCCGCTTGTCCGCCGTAGTGCCGCCTGCGAGTTCCAGTTCCACCAGCACATTTTCGCTGGTGGAGCTGTGCAACACCTTCTCCAAATCCTTGCCGATCACCTCGACGCTCAACGGCTTCGTGTGTGCGCCATAAACCACGCCCGGCACAACGCCGGTGGCGCGCAGTTTCTTGACCTCGCCTCGACGGGTGGTCTTCCGATAATTTGCTTTCAATGCGACTTGCTGCATTCTTGCACTCCCTTACAGTTTTTCCGCGTTATTGATTTCAAAAAGTGAACTCACCGACTCGGCGTTGTGAACGCGCAGGATGCCCTCCCCCAACAACCCCGCCACATTCAACGCAGTCAGTTTGAAATTCGGGACCTCACGTGGCGGCACCGAGTTCGTCGTAATCAATTCATCAATGTCCGACTTCTGCAACCGCTCCACCGCCTTCTCGTTCAGGATCGTATGCGACACCCCCGCCAGAATCCGTTTGGCGCCCTGCTTCTTGAGGATGCGCGCCGCGGCCGTCAACGTCCCGGCCGTCTCCGTCATGTCGTCCACGAGCAACACGTTCTTGCCTTCCACCTCGCCGACCACATACAGCGCCTCCACTTCCTCGCCCGACACGCGCCGCTTGGCCACAATCGCCAGTTCCGCGCGCAGCATTTGGGCGTAGGAATACGCCATCTTCATCCCGCCCACGTCCGGCGACACCACCACCAAGTCCGGCAGGTTCAATTCCTTCAGATGCTTGTAAAGCACCGGCGCCGCGTAAAGATGATCCACCGGAACATCGAAGAACCCCTGAATCTGTTGCGCGTGCAGGTCCATCGTCAGCACCCGGTCCGCGCCAGCCGTCGTCAGCAGGTTCGCAATCAGCTTCGCCGTGATGGGCACCCGCGGCTGGTCCTTGCGATCCTGCCGTGCGTAGCCAAAGAATGGAATCACCGCTGTGATCCGTGTCGCGCTGGCCCGCCGTGCCGCGTCAATCAGGATCAGCAATTCCATCATATGCTGATTCGTTGGCGGGCAGGTGCTCTGGACGATGTAAACATCCCGGCCACGGATGTTTTCGTTGATTTTCACCATCGTTTCCCCATCCGGGAAAGAACTCACGGTCGCATCGCCGAGTGGCAAACCGCAATACTCGGCGATGGCCTGTGCGAGAGGCCTGTTTGAATTACCGCTAAAAACCTTCATTTCCGACAAATCGTTCACCGCAACACCGTGAAAAAGAAAGAAGCGCGTCATGGCTTCGCGCTCCTGTTCAACCGTGAATCACTTCAACGCCATTTAGGTCCAGTCAACAGCGCCGCGAAGAATACTGAAAGACATAGGGGAAGCAAGCGGTTTTTTGTAGACTTATCAGCGATCCTGCCTTCCCCGGGACCCATCCGGCATTTTTCCGCACTTGTTGCCGGAAACGACTCCGTGTAGCATCCGCACCCGTTGGGAGAATTTGATGAGCGTGGAGCAGGTAATTGGGCATGGGTGCGGTCGGCTGCGGCCCTTCGGGAGCCGGACCGTGACCGTAGATTCTCCAAGCTTAATGGCTCTACGGTCGTAGTTTGCACAAACGCAAAATTAATACATGTGCCACCCGGCAATCGTTGCCGATAACATGACAGCATCACAAAAGAAAGAAACCGGGAACTCGATGAGCAATACACAGAAAATCCCCTTTGTCGACTTGGCAACCCAATATCGCAGCATCGCCGACGAAATTCACGCCGCCATCGAGCCGGTGATGGCCACGTCGCGATTTATTCTCGGCCTGGAGGTAAAACAATTTGAGCAGGAGTTTGCGGCCTATTGCGGGACGCAGCATTGTGTGGGCGTCGCCAACGGCACGGACGCACTTTACCTGTCCCTCTGCGCGCTTGGCATCGGGCCCGGCGACGAGGTGATCACCCAGACCAACACCTTCATCGCCACGCCGTTGTCCATCTCCTACACCGGCGCGCGACCGGTGCTGGTGGACTGCGATCCCCTCACCTATCAGATCGACGTCAAACAGGTCGAAGCCGCCATCACACCGCGCACCAAGGCAATCATCCCGGTCCATCTCTACGGCCAGCCGGCGGAAATGGACGCGATCCTGGCCATTGCCAAACGCCACAACCTGCGTGTCGTTGAAGACGCGTGTCAGTCGCACGGTGCGGAGTATCACGGCAAACGCGTCGGCACGTTTGGCGACGCGGCTGCGTTCAGCTTCTACCCCGGGAAAAATCTCGGTGGCTATGGAGACGGTGGCGCGATCACAACCAACAGTGAGGCCCTCGCCACCAAGTTGCGCGCCATGCGTGAGTACGGCCAAGCCGCCAAGTATCATCATGACTTCCGGGGTTTCAACAGCCGCCTCGACACGATCCAGGCAGCAATCCTGCGAGTGAAGTTGAAGCATCTCCCTGATTGGACCGCCGCACGCCAGCGTGCCGCCGCCGCATACGCCACCGCCCTGCAGGCCATCGGCGTTCAACCGCCGTGCCAAGTCAGCTATGGCACTCACGTCTGGCACCTCTATATCGTCCAAGTCGCCAATCGGGCCAAAGTCCAGGAACAACTCAGCGCTGCGGGCATCAGCACGGGCATTCACTATCCCATTCCGGTTCATCTCCAAAAGGCCTACGCAGACCTCGGCTACAAACGCGGCGCGTTCCCGGTGACGGAAGCCGCTGCCGACCGCATCCTGTCGCTGCCGATGTTCCCGGAACTGACGCAGGAGCAGGTGGACTACGTAGCGAAGAACTTGAAGCTCGCCATTTGAGCTGCGTTCCCTTTCCGCCGATCTAAAATTTTCCGCCTCTATCTGAACGCGACACCAGGCGCGCCAGACTGATCGCCTTTGCTGTCCAGAGCAACGCCGCTGTCACACACACCGGTGCCATTCCCACCGCCACCAGCCACGGTCCGATACTGCTCATCATGTCCACCGACGCGCGGATGCTGATGCCCTCTCGGACCGCAACAATCCAACTTCCCAAGACGCATGCCCCAAAGGTGAACGACAATGTCGAATAGCAGAACAACTCGCTCCCTCGCGCCAGTCCCGCCAGCAATCGGTCGCCAAAAAAATCCCCCAGGTAGTAAACGAGTCGGTTCGCGTTGCAGACGAACACCGCGCTGCTCAGGTTGAAGAGAATGAAATTGAACGTGATGTAGTCCACCGAAGGCGCGCTGTGCCACAAGTAAACGAAGGGCGACAGAAAACACACGCATATCGCCGCCCAAAAACAGCGTCTGGTGGCGCCGAGCCATGTCTCACCCGGCATCGTCACCCGGCGCAGCGAAGCGGAACCAAACCATAGCAACGCGCCCGCCAACGGCATCCCAAGCAGATGGCGCCCCATCAATGCTGACAGTTGCGAAATCTGGTTCATCGCCACGCAGGCCACGCCGCACATCAAGCCCGCCAGCACAAACGCCAGCCCCCGCACGAGGCAGATCATCTCACGGCCCGGGTATTTCGGTGATTCCATCACAGCGACAGAACACTATAGCCTGTCGAATCGGAATTGGAGGGGAAAACGTCTCAGGCCTCCCGCCACGCCCAACTCGACTGCCCCCTAACTTGACAGTGTCCCGACGCGGTTTATACTTCTCCCAACAAAAGCCCACCGGTCAAAAGGCCGGGGGCGTTTATTTTATGCAATGCGAGGAAACTTCATCGTCCGACGAACCACCGTCGGGTGAGTCGTCGTTGAAATCTTTCATCTCACCCGGCAAAGGCCACTGGCGCGATGTGTGCGACGAGGATTGGAACAACTACCGCTGGCAGTTCCAACACCGCCTGACCAATCTGAACCAGATCAACGCCTTGATGCAGCTCACCCCCGAAGAGGAAGCTGGCTTCAAGCTCTCCGGCCACAAGCTCGCCACCGCGATCACGCCATATTTTTTCAACCTCGTTGAGACCGACGACCCCGGCGGCCCCATCCGGCGCCAGGTCATCCCGCGCATCGAGGAAACGCACACGGCGTCATGGGAGATGGCCGACCCGTGCGGTGAGGAAAGCCACTCGCCCGTGCCCGGCCTCGTCCACCGTTATCCCGACCGCGTGCTGCTGCTGGTCACGGATCGTTGCGCGACCTATTGCCGCTACTGCACGCGCTCTCGACTCGTCAGCGGCGCCAGTGATTACGATTTTCACCCGAAGATCGAGCAGGCGCTTGCCTACATCCGCGAGCATCCGGAAGTGCGCGACGTGCTCGTCAGCGGCGGTGACCCCCTGCTGCTCAGCGACGAAAAACTGGACTGGCTGCTAGGACGGATTCGCGCCATCAGCCACGTCGAGCTTGTCCGGATTGGCTCGCGCATCCCGGTGTTCCTGCCGCAGCGCATCACACCGGAACTTTGTGCCATGCTCCGGCGGCATCAACCGCTCTGGATGAGCATTCACACCAATCATCCGCGCGAATGCACACCCGAGATGAGAACCGCCTGCGAACGTCTCTCCGATGCCGGCATCCCTCTGGGCAACCAGAGCGTCCTTCTCCGTGGCGTCAACGACGATCCGGCCATCATGAAGGCTCTGTTGCAGAAACTGCTCATGATGCGCGTGCGTCCTTACTACATCTACCAGTGCGACCTGATCACCGGCTCCTCTCACCTGCGAAGCAGCATCAGCCGCGGGTTGGAGATCATGCAATCGTTACGGGGCCATACCACCGGTTATGCAGTGCCTCAATATGTGATCGATGCTCCCGGCGGCGGCGGCAAGGTGCCTGTCAGTCCCGAATACGTCGTTTACCGCGACGAAGAACGCATCATTTTCCGCAACTACGAGGGCAGGATTTTCGAGTATCCCGAAGGCATGCCAGAAACCTCTCCCCTGCCCACCCAAGCGCGCCAGTCTGAAGTAGCGTAGCTGGGAGAGCATGGAAATCGCGTTCTCCCCTCCACACGTTGATGCCCACAACTCCCAACCTCCCATCCGCGCACACCATGAAACAGATCGCTGCCATTCTCCTTCTTTGCTTCGCGCCCTATCTGGGCGTGGGCGCCACCGCTGAAAACTGGTCTCGTTTACGCGGGCCGACCGGCACGGGCCACTACACTGGAGCCGCCCTTCCAACCGAATGGGGCCCCAAGGATATTCTGTGGCGCGTGGAGCTGAAGGGCGAGGGACACTCTTCCGTCGTCAACTGGGGGCATCGCATATTCCTCACGTCCGCCACCGACAGTGGGCGCAGCCGTTTAGTGTCCGCCTTCGACGCACGCGATGGACGGCTTCTTTGGGAAAAAACAATTAAGTGCGATGCCCCTGGAAAAACGCACCGCATGAACAGTTTCGCCACGCCAACCTGCGCCACGGACGGCGAACGCGTTGTCGCCTTTTTCGGTCGCGCCGGCATCCACTGTTTCGACCTCGACGGCAAGCCACTTTGGTCTCAATCCCTGGGCGAGTTCCCCGGAGATTGGGGTATCGCCGCCTCTCCGATCTTCGTCGGGGACCGCGTGATCCAGAACTGCGACACGAAGGGCGCTTCCAGTCTTGTGGCGCTCGACAAGAAAACCGGCAAGATTCTCTGGCGCACTTCACGCGGCGAGAAGCCGATGGGAGGCTGGAGCACGCCCATTGAGGTTCGGACAGGTACGCGTTCCGAGGTGGTCATCAATAGCGAACAAGGCATCGACGCCTATGATCCTGCCACCGGCAAACTTCTCTGGAACTGCCAGGGATTCAATGGCCGTGGTGAACCCATGCCCGAATATGCCCACGGGTTGATTTTCGTCGTCAACGGCAAGGTCGGCGATGTTTACGCGGTCCGGCCGGGCGGATCGGGCAATGTGAGCGACACCCATCGTGTTTGGCACACTCCGCGCACCAAGGTCAGGGACATCTCCTCGCCCATTGTCGTCGGCAATTATCTGTTTGCCATCGACATGAAGGGCGGCGCCACAACCTATGAAGCCCGTTCGGGGAAAGTCCTCTGGTCTGAGCGTATTGCCGGCGCGTTCAGCGCGTCGCCCATCGAGGCTGGCGGTCTCATCTACATAAACAACGAAGCCGGCGAAACCCTCGTCATTCGCCCCGGTCCCAAGTTCGACCTTGTCGCCCGCAATTCTCTTGGAGACCACCCCGGAGAGTTGTTCCGCGCCTCAATCGTCCCCATCGGCAGCCGAATGTACCTCCGCTCGGACCGCGCGCTCTACTGCGTAGGGCCGAAGTGAAGACGTCGTCATCACGCGAAAGCCTCGTTTCGACACTTTTCCCTTGTGACCGAGGGGATCGCTGTACTAGGGTTCTGAATTTAATTTGTTGGATGAACCTTAACCTGTTCGCAAAATTGAAGTCGCGAGCTGAACGCCCCACCGGGGGCGTGGTCAGTTGGTCGATGTTGCGGTCTTTGCCCGGCGTCCGCGCCATCACCCTGGTCGTCGCTGTGGCGTTCTTCCTGACAGCCTCCCTTCACGGTCTCTGCCAGATCGGCGTCTTGCCCGTCACCAGCCCGCTGTACGCAGCAGCAGCCGCCCTCAAGCCACCTTCTGTTTTCTCTGCGAATCCAGGGCCGTGGGGGGATCTCAAGTGCTTCTACATCTTCCTGGAGGCACCCATGGAAATGGTGGAGACTTTTCCCCTGCCTTCTTCGAAACCCCGCTGGAGCTTTCCTGAATCAGAGGCGCCGAAACTCCTCGACTTCTTCAAGAGCGCCGGACTTCCGGAACCGTTCATTGCGGCTCTGCTGGATCAGCGAAATTGCGTCCTGGAAGACGGGATGTTGCATCTCTTTCCATCCGTGGCCGATGTGGAGGCGATGACCCCTGAGATGCGTAATGCAGTCTATCCACAACTCGCAAAATTCGAGGCCAACGAGTTCTACTGCCATCCAGTCCGGATGTTGACGGATACGGTGGACGAGTGGTTTCGCACTTCAAGTTTGCGTCCTGAATTGATCACCAAGATTAGCCGGCTGTCGTATCGCAAAATGGACTGTCTGGTCTTCAGTGATCTCTCGGTCATAATGAACTATGCGACCTCCGAATCCGAAGCTCGAAGAATCTATAAAGCCTGCACACGGCAGCGGTCACTCATGGTTTCGATGGAGCTCAACGATAAGACGAAACTCGAGTCACTGCTGAACTATTGGTCTCTGGGCACGGGTCTCCGGCGAAAAGACATCGAGCCGATTATGAAAGCCATTATCGACACCCACGGTGTCGATCGGTTGGGATTGTCGCATGTGCTGCCGGCGCTGGCGCGCAAGCTCCTCTATACCTACCCGGGACCGGAGTTCTCCCGCCACGGTGTTCTCCCCGATTGTCACTGGACATCGTTGAACTTCTTCAACTACGAACCGCATGAGTACCTGCTGGACTCCCGGATGGCCACCAATCTGGTACTCGAAAAGTTCGCGCCCGTGAAACCGCCCTATCGCTACGGTGACATTCTGTTTCTCATGGATGGCGGCGCTGCATTTCACTCCTGCGTCTATCTTGCCGACGACATGGTGTTCACCAAGAACGGGCGCAATGCCTTGTCGCCGTGGGTCATCATGAAGATCCCGGAAGTCCAGAAGATCTACATTTACAACAACACCACCCGTATTCAGGGGTACCGCCACAAGAAGCTCATCACCGAGTCCTGACGCCCTGCGGATCGAGTTCGAGGAATCCGTTCCATATTGCAGGCCCGGTCCCCTGACCGGGCGATTGTTCATAATGATTTCGCCGGGTCGGGGACCCAGCCTACATCGAAATCCGCATTCTGAACCGCCCACGGAAGCTGCATCATTTACTTTTCCAATGACGCCTGATAGCGTCCGCGGTTTTCAGCCAAACGACGCGAAACCATAACAATCACATGCGTTCGCTGTATTCAGCGTGTCAGGCGGCCTGCGGTCGGCTCGCATCGTCAGAAAGAAGCTGTTGCCGCCGGGCACAGGGTTGATCTCGCTGTGTCTTGGTTCAGCGTCAATTGGAAAAGTGAAGCTGGGCTGTTAGAGAGTGGGGCGGGTTGTTTCGTTTGAGTTTTCGTTGTTCTCTGGCCTGCTGCAGTTTCTGGACTCGGGCGGCAAAGATGGCCTTGTCCTTGCCCGCCAGTTTGTCGGCCGGGCTGATGTAGCCGATGGCACTGTGGAGCCTGACCTGGTTGTAGTGGTCCACGAATCTGGCAATGATCCGCCGGGCGTCCTCCAGACTCAACG
>CAZGGF010000251.1:0-3070 GCA_964524715.1 uncultured Verrucomicrobiota bacterium
TGCCCATCGTGAGCGCGCCGTTGAGGGCGAGTTTCATGTTGCCCGTGCCGGAAGCTTCCTTGCCGGCGGTGGAAATCTGCTCGGACAGGTCTGCCGCGGGGATGATGACCTCGGCCAGCGAGACGCAGTAGTCCGCCAGGAACACCACGCGCAGCCGGCCGCGCACGTCGCGGTCGCGCGCCAGGACCTCGCCAATGGCGTTGATGAACTTGATGATCCGCTTGGCCATGTGGTAGCCGGGCGCCGCCTTGGCGCCAAAGATGAACGTGCGCGGCACAAAATCGCCCGACGGCTTGTCCTTGATGCGGTGGTAAAGCGCGATGATGTGGAGCGCGTTGAGGAGCTGGCGTTTGTATTCGTGGAGGCGCTTCACCTGCACATCGAAGAGCGAACGCGGATCCACCTCAATCCCGTGGCGCTCGGCGATGAGCGCAGCGAGCCGCTGTTTGTTGGCCTGTTTCTCGGCGAGGAAACGGCTCAGGAACTCCGGCTTTTCCGCAAACGGCTCCAGCCCGCGCAGTGCATCGAGGTCGCGCACCCAACGGTCACCAATGCAGTCGGTGATGAGCGCCGAAAGGCCGGGGTTGCAGGCGAGCAGCCAGCGTCGCTGTGTGATGCCGTTGGTCTTGTTGCTGAACCGCTCCGGCCACATCTGCGCGAAGTCGGGCACCAGATTGAGCTTCAGCAGGTCGCTGTGGAGCCGGGCGACGCCATTGATGGCGTGGCTGCCAACGATGGCGAGGTTGGCCATGCGGACCTGTTTGACCTCGCCCTCCTCGATCAACGACACGCGGCGGACGCGTCCGTCGTCGTTGGGATAGCGCAGGCGCACGCTTTCGAGGAAACGCTGGTTGATCTCGTAGATGATCTGCAGGTGCCGCGGCAACACACGCTCCATCAGCGGCACAGGCCATCTTTCCAGTGCTTCCGGCAACAGCGTGTGGTTGGTGTAGCTGAGCGCGGCGACCGTGATCTCCCACGCACGCTCCCATGGGATGTCGCTCTCATCGATCAAGGTGCGCATCAGTTCGGCGACGGCCAACGCAGGATGGGTGTCGTTGAGCTGGAGCGAGTTCTTTTCGGCGAAGTTGTCGAGTGAGGCATGCCGCTTCAGGTGCCGCCGCACGGCGTCGCGCACAGAGCAGGCAACGAGGAAATACTCCTGGATGAGCCGCAGTTCCTTGCCCGCGTGCGTGTTCTCGGACGGGTAGAGCACTTTGCTGATGCTCTCGGCCCAGTTCTTCTCCTCGACGGCGCGCACGTAATCTCCCTGGTTGAACACGTCGAGCCGGAAACTTTTCGCTGCGCGCGAGTTCCAAAGCCTCAGGATATTCACCGTGTTCACGCCGCAACCGATGATCGGGATGTCGTAGGGCACGCCTTCGATCATCTGCCAGCCAACCCATACCGACCGGGACGCGTCACCTGCGGTGGGCATGTTCTCGATGCGGCCATAGGCGAGCACCGGCACGGCGTCTTCAGGACGGATGATTTCCCACGGGTTGCCGAACTTCAACCAGTCGTCGGGCCGCTCCATCTGCCAGCCGTTGTCGAACTCCTGCCGGAACATACCGTGCCGGTAGCGAATGCCGTAGCCGTAGGCGGGATATTCGAGCGTGGCCAGCGAGTCCAAAAAACAGGCTGCAAGCCGGCCCAAACCACCATTGCCCAGGCCGGCATCCGGCTCGCTATTGCAGAGCTGCTCGAAATTGAGGTTGAGTTTGCCGAGCGCCTCTTCCACCACCGGGCGCAAACCGAGTGAGATGACGTTGTTCGAGAGCAACCGGCCCATCAGGAATTCCATCGAGAGGTAATAAACCCGCTTTACCTTGCCATTGTAGTAGGCTTCCTGAGTCGCCAGCATCCGATCAACCGCCAAATCGCGGATGGCGCGGCTGAGGCTGGCGAGCTTGTCAAAGTCGGTGGCGCCGGCGTAATGCTTGCCGCGCGAGTACTTGATGTGATCCTGAAAACGCGCCAGCAGGGCGTCAGCGGTGATGTCGCCGTTGAGCTTGTCAGCCGCAGTCGCTGGCTTCATGCGTGGTTGTTTCATGCTCGACAAACCTTGAAATCTTTCTTCTGTCTTGCTCGCGCCCGACCCGTCCATGCATGCGCGTATTTCCTCAGGACCGGCGAAGTTATATCACCATCGGCCCGTCGTCCAGTAAATCATCCCGCAGCGCCGGAAAGGGCTGTCAGTCCGTGGATGCAGAACGACCCTGAAAGGCCCGCTTCAGGATGTATCCGAGAATCTCCATGTCTTTTCGCCAGCTGCGTTGAACGGCATAGAAGGAAGCATGCACCCTGGCGTCCTCGCCAAAAGGGTCCGCGCAACCCATCGCGTCCGCCAGCGAGAACATGCCCGAGGGCACCGACAACCAGAGTTGTTCATGCTCATCCTTCAATGTGACGGCCTCGCTCTGTGTCAGCGGACGGTTGCCCACCCAGGCCATGTCGCCGCGGATGATGCAAAACAACTCCGGCCAGCGTTTCCAAAAGCCGGTGAACCCGCCCAGTTCATGGCAACTGTAAGTCTCCGTCGGCCTGCCCACACCCGTCAGCGGGGCTCGCACAGCGAGGCGCTGCGTGAGTAATGGTTTGCCTGAACGACAGTTGCGCAGCCAACCTACGAGCAGCACCGGCCACGTCAGCAACAACGCTAGCAATGCCGCTGCCTTCCCCACCAGGCCAACCCGGCGTCGTTGCGACTTCGCGCGGCTGGTGAGGTCGCACAACAGAAAATCATCCGTCACCTCGCTGAATACGCCGGTCTGCCATTTCAGCAAGCCGTGGCCCCACGCAAACGATCCCCGCACCTCCGTCATCGCGCCGACATACGTGTCAGGGCCGATGAAACTGTCGGCCACCTCGGCGTTATGATCCACATAACAACCGGATTCGACAACGGCGTTGGGACCGATCTTCGCGCCGGGGCCAACCCAGGTGTGGTTGCCGATCCAACACGGTGGTTCAAGCCGGGCATCCTGTGAAATCTGGCTGCGCAGTCCCACGAAGACGTCCGGCGCAAATTCACGCATCCCGATGCGGTCTCCGGCGGCCTCGGGCAACG
>CAZGGF010000252.1:0-4679 GCA_964524715.1 uncultured Verrucomicrobiota bacterium
AGCGCGATGATGCCGAGGATGATCGCGGGGATGCCGGTGATGCACATTCCACAGACCAGACTGAGGATGCCCAGCACGAAACTGGCGATGGCAATGCCGGCGATCTTACGTTGCGGAGCGGGACTGGCGACGGGTGGAAGCGGTGGCGGTTGCATGGCTGCTCCTTTCGGGATTGCTGCGTTACACAAATCCTACCAATCCACGTTCCTGCGTGGCAAGCCGGCAGATGCGAATGGCTACGGCTGCTTCGGTAGCCGCTCATCCAGCCGGATTTTGCCAACACGATAGCGCCGCTGGCCGTCATCGTCAGGCAACGGGAGCGCGATCACCGGTGTGCCATCGCGGCGGCCGACGGAGACGAAGACGCTGTAATCGCCCGGCGCGGTGGGTGGCGCATGCGCGCCGCGTGGGTCTTCCAATCGACGTGCAACCGTGAAGTACACCCGCAGCGTTTTCGCGAGCGCCTGTTCCGGTGGCCCGACCGGCAGATCACGCAGGTCGAAGCTCTCGTCCACGTTCACCGACACGATGCCGCCCTTGTCGTCCTTGAGCGTCAATGCCCAGAAACCGCCACCGTAGCATGGAGCGACACCGGCGTTGGCCCACTTCGTCTCCACGGTCAATGGCGCGCCCAGCGGCGACTTGGTGGGCCAGTTGATCTCGCGCAACTGGATCCGGTAGCCGAGCCGGCGGTTGATTTGGGCGATGGTCTCGCGGTTGTCGGCCAACAGCTCGCGCGGCCACCAATGGATGGACATGAAACTGGCATGGTAATCCTCCACGGACTTCAGCAACAAATCGCCGCTCCATGCGTTGCGTTTTTTCGAGGGTCCGTAGTGCTCGTGTTCCAGGATCACCGGCAACCGAGGCCAGAACTCCTGCGCCATGTCGGCGTGATACCACGAACGCGGCGGCGGTTGCACGAGGATGCTGTCGTTGCGCATCGTGATGCCGAGCGAGAGTGCGTAGTCCATCGCCGGGAAAATGCCGGCCTGGTTTGCCGGAACCCGCCACGTCATCACTGATGCAGAGCCGTGTGCGCCTGAAGTGTTTCACGTAAAGGTCCATGTGTCGTTTTGCAACGGCGAGCGTTTGTTCCTCGTTCAGCCGGCTGCTGAAACCGGTGTGGCCCTCGCCCCACATGCCGAACGAACCGATGTCAATGAACTCGACGCTCGGGTTGCCATCGTAGCGGCGCGCCATCGCGGCAAGGAACCGGTCGAGCTTCTTCAGAAACACGGGGTTGAGGTAGTCCGGCTCCCAGAGTGGCCCGCCTTCCTTGGGACCTTTGCCAAACTCGAACTCAATACCCTTCGCGCCCGCGTCTGCGACCCATTTGGGCGTGGCCCAACGCAGCCAACTCTCCGAGCAGCTCACGCGGATGGCGATGCGCTTGCCCTTTGCGATCCAGCGTTGCGCAGGCGTGTCGAACAACGACCAGTTGAATTCGCCCTCGCGCGGCTCCAGGAACGACCACGGCACGCGCAGGTAGATCGTTGAGAGACCCGGCCAATCATCGAGTGTGTCGGAGGCGGGGAGTTTCGAGCCGTAGTTCTCGATGAGGTTCGAGTAAAAATGCATCGTCCAACCCATGCCGGGATTCACCAGGGCTTCGCCGGTATCAGAGGGCCGGACGACGGTGTGTTGATCATCCGCGGCTAATGACGTCAGTGCGACGAACCAACAGATAACGAATCGTTTCATGGTGTGCCCAGTATGCCAAACGAACTGCCCTCAGAGAACCCGGAATGTTTGCAGAACACAGGACATCATGCCACAGGGCGAACGTCGGCAGACTCGCGGTTTTTGCGGTCGATTCTATTCCAGCAGCCCGCCACCGAGCCCGGATTTCTTGATCAACAGCTTTTCATCGTCGCTCTCGCCGCTGGTCGGGAACTTGCCAGCGATGAAATATTTGCGATCGAGCAGGCGCAACAGCGCATGCATCGCCGCGGGCGTGGGATTCACGATCAGGTTGCCCTTATCCACACAGGTCCGCTCTGACCGGAAACGAATGAGACCGTGCTGACTGCCAGCGTCTCCGCTCTTGCAGGCTTTAAGCGCAAACGGCGGTCGACGCGGCACGGTTTGCGCGGCAACAAAGCGGAAGTACTCGCGCAACGCCTCCGCGGCGTCCCGCTCTTGTTGCGACGGAGTGTCCGGCAGTTCAATGCTCGCGTTCTCGAAGGGGAAGTCGAGGATCGCCTGCCGCGCCGATGACAGCCAGCGCGACTCGAACGCCGCCTCAATCACGATCGGGTCGCTGGATGGAAGTTTGAAACGTGCTGCGCCGCGTTCTTCCGAGAATGCAGTGTGTTGGCCGTTGACGACCAGCGATGCCAGATTGCAGTCGGTTGGCAGCCATAATCGCGCGATGCCCGACCGGCGTTTTGAACCTCCCAACTCAATTCTCAACCGGTCTTCCGTCTGTTCGACGCTGGCTCGTCCGTTCCAGTCGGCGGGCAGCGCAAGCACGGTCTTCATCGCGAGTGCTTCGCGTGAGGCGAGCTTCAGCGGCAGACGCGTCGAGCCATTCGAAAGCGTTTGCACAAGACTTCCGTCGCCGTAGGGCGCGAACAGAGAGCTGAACGACCCGAGGTAACGATGTTCGACCTCTATTTCACCGGCGAAGTTGGTCAGCGTTGCGTTGCCAAGCGTGAGGAACGTGCCGAGGCCGTCGCCGTACCGGGCAGTCCACAGACCGGTGTCACACGCACGGTCGCCCACGGGTTTGAACGCGGGCACCGGCTGCCAACCGGCACGGACGATCTCGTGAATCATGGGCAATGCCCTGGCGAGCTTTGGGACGCCGAGGACCAACCGGGGCGTCGGGATGCCGCCCATGTAAAGGCTGCGCAGCAACACGTAGTCGACAAGCCCGAGATGCGCCTGCCGGATTTCTGCCGGTGTCATCTCCTGCCAGCGCAACAACGGCGCTGCAGCGTAGTCATCCCACCACACCAGTGTCTTGTGGCCGAGCATGTAACGCAGCGCGCGTTGTTCGTCCACCTGCCGATAGGGAGCGTATTCGTGCATCGCCGAATCACTGCGGAAGCAAATCGCATAGGTCGAGCCGCCCGTGGGATTCGACACCAGCGCGCAGCGGTGGCCATCGCGCGTGCGCAGTGAGTGAACGAAGTCCACCATCTGCGCCACTGCCACGCCCAGGTCCGCAAATACGCCGCGGTCATCCCACGCGCGACCGGGACATTTTGCGGCACCATCGCCGCGGTAGGCCGTGCCGCCGTTGGCAGTGTCGAACGCAAACCCGGCGATGTTCAACTCAGCGGCGAGCTGTCGCATATCGCGCTTGCAGGCCTCGGCAAAGCTCGTCGCCCAGGGGAATACGACCATCTCATCATCGTGACCGGTCACCCATGGCTTGTGGAACTCGATCGGCCGCGCCACGCCCGTCTTGTCCGGGTCTCGCAGCACGATGGCATCCTTGTAGTGTTCGTTGGCGAGCTGTATCTCGCACCAGATGTTCGACGGCAGATAGAACAACATCGCCACGTTGCAGCGTTTTCCGCGCTCGAATCGGGCCGCTCGCGCCCGCAGGAATTCCTCGCGCGGCAGGAGGCGATCCTTCGACATCGGCCGCGCCGGCTGGTAATTCCACAACTCCTCGCGGCCATACCAGTCGCCCGTGCGTCGAAATGCTGCATAGCACCATTCCCATTCGCCGTAAAAACGCCGGCACATTTCCGGAGAATTGGCGGTCCATGCCTGATACGTCGCGCCGCCGCCAGACACTCGCGGGTCCACGTCGTCGGGCGGACGAAACCATTGGGGAAACTCGTCGTAGTAGCGTTGCAGGGCGTTGAGGTGGCCGTAGTCCGCCGGGAACGTGTAGAGCTCAAACTCAACCGTCTCGCGCCCGCCTGGCTCCACGACGATGCGCACCGCTTCACTCAGCCGGCCGCTCTGTGGCGTTTCCGCTTCGTAGCGATGTTCGAGCCATGAACAAAGCGTGTCCGGTTTCAACGCCACCGCCAGGCCATCGCGCCCGGACCATGCGCAGGTCATCGGGAACGTGTTGGCCACGTTGTTGCGCAACTGGTTCTCTCCGGGGCATGCGCCTTCCTTGTAACCATCCCATGTCTTCACCGGCGCCTTGAACTTCACGCCGAATTGACAGCGCACCTCCAGCGACCGGCTGGCCTTCGATCGGTTCTCAACGGTCACCTGCCAGCGCACATGTGCGCGCACGGCTTCCAGGTCGTTGTGGATGATGATGGACTTGTCCTGGGCCAGCGAGAGTTTCTTTGATCCTTCGGTCACCCACACTTCAACCGTGCCGGCTTCGAAATCACCGGCCTCACGCAAACCCCGCGCGGCGGCCTGTGTCCGGTTCTGGTTGAGCCGCAGTTCCAAAGCGCCTGTGCGGATGGCATCGCCCGCCATTGCTTGCGCGAGGCAAAGCCAGACCGCCAGCAACGCGAACAAACTATTGGATCTCATGCAATTCCACGTCATCGAAGCTCACTATTCCTGTTTTGAAGTACGTGCCGAAGCTGACAGTGATGGCGGTTTCGTCGCCGCTATCGAACTCCATCATCTGATCCAACCAGCGATTCGTCTCGACGACACCCGCGGTCCATTTCACCGGCACGAACACTGGCACGAGTGGGTTCTCATGCGCCGTGTTGAGGTGCAATCGTTGGTTCAACGTTTTGCCG
>CAZGGF010000253.1:0-55626 GCA_964524715.1 uncultured Verrucomicrobiota bacterium
ACAAACAACCGCCGTATTTCCGGCAGCCCCTTTGCCGCCCCCGGGTGCGCGTGGCTGCGCGGTTGGCCGGTCCAGACGGTGTGTTCGTTGAACTGAATGTGCTCGGCTGGCACACCGCCATGGATCATTGCGCCGACATGACCATTGCCGACCGGCAGCGCTTCTTCCCATTTCGTTGCCGGCTGGCGATACCACAGACAGAACGAAGCATCCGGCGCGGCGGCCTTGCCCGTGAACTCAGCCATGGAAGCCGCCTGAACGGAAGAGGTGAGCGCCATGGCTCCCAGCAGGACCATGGCAAGGAACAGTTTGGTTTTCATTCCATGGTTTCGTCCAACATGTTTTCCTTCGCTGCGGCGCGGCGCGTGTAGATGCCCCAGGCAATCCATACGACAATGAAGAGCACGACCGCGCCGAACAAGTAAGCGATTGTCATGCCGAGGTTTTCCTTGCGAAAACCCGCGCCGATCAAAGTAGCCGGCACGGCTTCGGGGATCAGCCCGATGACGGTGCCGAGGAAGAACTCTCGTCGCCGGATGGGCGAAAGCGCGATCACAGTGTTGGTTACGATGCCGGGGAGGGGGAGTTGGCGAAAGAGGATGACGGCGGGAACCGTGTTGTGTTTGAGTTTGGCGGCGAGTTTCTGCCATTTGGGGTGTTTGTGCAGGAGAGAGTCCCGCAGGTCCAGCTGCCGCACCGTAAAGAACACGGCGCTGTAGCCGATCATGGTTCCAATGCAGGTCCAGACCATGCCACCCCAGAAGGCGAATAACGCCCCGCCGATGAAGTGAAAAAGAAGGCGTGAGATGCCGGCGCCGACCATGACCGCCACCGTCAGGATAAAAACAACCGGCGCCCATGGCCCGCAGTCCTGGATGAAACTCTTGAGGTTGGGCAGGTTATCCGAAATGCAGTGGCGGACCTGCGGCAACGAGGTCAACAGCACCAGTCCCGCCAGCACAGCGAAGAGAATCGCGGCTTTTTTAATGGCACTTCGCTCAATTTTAGCGATTTCCTCGCGTTCCGCAGCCGTGCCAGCAGGGACATTCAGTTTATTGTCAGGTTCCGGCATCAGTATTCCTTTGAGGGGCGACAGTGTAACCGACCCCGCCAGCCGGTTCAACAAAAGCCGCGGCCATGGGCGGACACGGCAAGTTCAGCAAAATTCCGCTTGCGCAGATGGTAACGGTTGCCTATATGCTGGAGTAGTTAGCACCAGCGGCAGCCGTCACCCAGTGGGTGGGCAGCCGCAGCAGGGGCGACCCGAACGCGGTGAGCTTGAAGCTGTTCCTTCAGGACCGCACGGGACGCCCGATGGAAAAGATGGCAGGAGAGCAAACAACGAATGAACGACGCAGTTCAGGAGGTGGCTTATAGCCACCTTCGTTAGGATCAATAACCGCATCCGGGCCCGTGAGGTGCGGTTGATCGATAAGGACGGGAAACATTTGGGCGTCATGCCGTTGCGCGATGCGCTGGCTCTTGCCCAACAACGTGGCCTCGATGTAGTCGAGGTTTCACCGAACGCGAATCCGTCGGTCTGCAAATTGCTCGAATACGGAAAGTTCCGTTACGAGCAAACGAAGCAGGAACGCGAAGCGAGAAAGCACTCGACTTCGTGGCGGATCAAGCAGGTGAAGTTTCACGTTAACATCAGCGAGCACGACTACCAGATCAAAGTCCACCACGTGGCGGGCTTCCTGGAGAAGCACATGAAGACAAAGGTGTCGCTGATGTTCCGCGGACGCGAGATGGCGCACCAGGAATTGGGCATGCAGATCATGCAGCGCCTGGCGAAAGAAGTGCAGGTGTATGGTGTGGTCGAGTCGGAACCGAAGATGATCGGCCGTAGTATTCATATGGTCATCAGTCCGTTGAGCGGCAAGGTCAAGCCGCATCCGACGTCCGGTGAAGCTGCCGCCGGGCAGCCGGAGGGCGCTGGAAGAGTGATGGCTGTTGAGGTCAAAGCAGCACCGGTTTCCGCGCCGCTGCCTGCGCCTGCCAGCAGCCCGAGCCAGTCCGGCCGGGCGCCGCTGTCATCGTTGGAAATGGCTTTTAATCGGGCCCAGAGTCAGAAAACGTCGTAACGAACGCGAAATTCGCAGCCATGGCGAGGCGAACAGGCTGAGCGGGCTGCGGATTTCGTTTTGAAAGAGAGTAATACAGTGCCAAGATTCAAACCACCTAAGACAAAGAAGTCCGTGGCGAAGAGATTCAAGATCTCCGCCAACGGAAAAGTTTTGCGGCCTCACGGCGGCAAGCGCCATTTGGCGGGCAGCAAGAACGCCAAGCGCCTGCGCAAGCTCGGCCAGCAGGTCATTATCGACGACACCGATACACACCGCGTGTTGCAGGCTCTGCCTTATTCACATCGCGGTTAAGGAGAACATATACCATGCCACGCGCAACCAACGCACCCGCTTCCCGGCAACGCCGCAAGCGTCGTATCAAGATGGCCAGCGGTTACCGCGGCCGGCGCAGCAAGCTGTTCCGCTACGCCAAGGAGTCCGTCAATCACGGCCTCGTTTACGCTTTCCGTGACCGCAAGGCCAAGAAGCGTTCATTCCGCGGCCTGTGGATTGTCCGGCTTAACGCCGCCTGCCGCAGCCAGAATATCACCTACAGCAGCTTCATGAACGGCCTGAAGAAGGCCAAGGTTGCTCTTGACCGCAAGGTTCTTGCCGACATCGCCGTGCGCGATGGCGGCGCTTTTGCCCAGCTCGTGGAACTGGCCAAGAAGGGCCTCAAAGCCGCGCCCGCCGCGGCCTAGCAGTCAAAACTTGATCTGAGGCGAGGCGGGCGGGTTACACCGTCCGCCTCGTTCATGATGAGCGAACTCCGCCAACAACTGGACCAGATCAAGGCCGATGGCCTCGCGGAAATAGCCGCCGCCGCCGACCTTGCCGCACTCGAAACAGTCCGCGTCAAGTACCTTGGCCGCAAAGGCGCCGTGCAGACGGCGTTTGAGAAGCTGCCGACCCTGCCCAAGGAGGAACGGCCCACGTTTGGCGCGCTTGCCAATCAGACGCGCGACGCGCTGACAACGGCGTTGCAGGAGCGCAAAGCCTCGTTCGAAAGCTCCGGCGGTTCGCGCGGACCGAAGCTCGACCTGACGTTGCCGGGCCGCACGCCCGCGATCGGCCGGCCGCATCCCATCACCCAGGTTACCGATGAGGTCGTGCGCATCTTCCGGCGGATGGGGTTTTCCGTGGCGGACGGACCGGACGTTGAGACGGAGTATTACAATTTCGACGCGCTCAACACGCCTGCCGATCACCCGGCGCGCGACATCCAGGACACCTTCTACATCGAGCGCGAGAAGGGCGTGCTGCTGAGGACGCACACTTCGCCCGTGCAGGTCCACGTGATGGAGAAGCAGCAACCGCCCGTGCGAGTGGTCGTGCCGGGCCGCTGTTACAGGCGCGACGAAATCGACGCAACGCACCACGCCAACTTTCACCAGGTCGAGGGCCTCTACGTGGACCGCAACGTCTCCGTGGCGAACCTGATGGGCGATTGCGAATTCTTCTTCAAGCAACTGCTCGGCCCCGAGACGCGCGTCCGGTTCCGGCCGCACTTCTTCCCGTTCACGGAACCAAGCTACGAGATCGACCTGAACTCGCCGGCGTTGCGGATGGCCGGCAGGGAATGGCTGGAGATCGCCGGCTGCGGCATGGTCAACCCGCGCGTGTTCGAGTCGGTGGGTTACGACCCTGAACAATGGACCGGTTACGCGTTCGGCATGGGTGTCGAGCGCATCGCAATGATCCTTTACGGCATTGATGACATCCGGCTCTTCTACGAAAACGACATGCGTTTCCTGCGACAGTTCTGAACTGCCAGTCTGGTTGCAGGGGCGGTGCGGTCTGACGGTGGTGTTGTTGCTGGCCGCGCTCACCGGCAGTTACTGCATCGGCACACCGTTTAGCGGCAGTTTCCGCGAGTGTTACACCGCGATCATTGCGCGGAATCTCTGGCAGGATGGGCTGCCGGGGTTGTTGTGGCCGCGCATCGACTGGCTCGGTGGGGAGCCGGGCTACATGGTTCAGGAATTCCCTTTTTACGTCGGCCTCGTGGCACCGCTCTACGGATTATTTGGTGAACATGGATGGCTGGGACAGATGGTGTCACTGGCCTGTTCGCTCGGCGGGGTGTTGCTGCTTTACGGAATCGTGCGCCGCGTGGATGGCGAGCGGAATGCGTTGATTGCCGGGGTGCTGATGGCGTTGACGCCGCTGCAACAGAACATCGGACAGATGTTCATGCCGGAACCACTGATGATGTTGCTGTTCAGCGGTGCGGTATATGCGATGTTGCGGCACGCGCAAGATGGGCGGGGGCGCTGGATGGTGTTGGCCACGGTGGCGGCCTGTGGTTCGATGCTGGTGAAGGCGCCGGGCGCGCTGGCGGTGCTGGCGGTGCTGGCTTATCTGGCGTGGACGCGGGACGGATGGAGTTGTTTGCGGCGCCCGGCACTGTGGTTGGCGCTGGTGGTCGCGGTGGGGGGCTATGTGCTCTGGCAGTGGCATGCCGACCGGGTCAATGCCGCGTTTTACCCCAGCTACGTCAGTTCCAGCAGCGAGGCGAGGGACTGGTTTTTGGGACCGCTGGCGTTGCGTCTGGATTGGCATTTTTACGCGCGGGTCGCGGGACGCCTGGTGGTTTATCTATCGCCGTTGATCGCGTTGGCGGCGCTGGCGGGATTGTTCCGGCGTCCGTCCGGGCCTCAGGGATGGTTGTTTCATGTGTGGCTGGCTGCCAACATGGGATACGTGTTGTTGTGTGCGAACCTGCATTTTTCGCACAGGTATTACCAGATTGTCTTTGTGCCGATCGCGAGTGCGCTGGCGGCTCGTGCGGTGGTGGCGTTGTGGGCGCGTTGGCGTCTGGTGTTGGCGGGGGCGGCGGTGGCGCTTGTCCTGTATGACGGTGCGATGGCTTCCAGATTGTGGCGCGAACAACGCGATCCACACGTCGAGCGCGGGGGAGCGATGGTGCGGCGATATGCCGCGCCCCAAGACCTGCTGTTGGTGGCAAATTTCCACTCCCGCGGTGGAACGAGGGAAAACCACTGGAACGTGCCAACCCAGCTTTACGTGGCAGGACGGCGGGGATGGAACGCGCCGCTGTACGCGGAGTTCGATGTCGCGCTGGTGGAAAAGTACCACCGGCAGGGAGCGCGATGGCTGCTGATGAACGTGATGGTGATGGATGAAAACAAGGGAATGAACCGCCGCAAGGCCGCCGGTTGGCAGCGCGTCATGGAATTGGCGGGCATGACCGGCCCTGAGCCGATGCGAGTCGATGAGAAGCTGATGAAGATGACGGATGAACTTTCTCGTCGCTACCGCTGCCAACAGTCTGCAGACGGGATGTTCCTGTTCGATCTTGGTGGAACCTGACGCGAACGTCAGCGCGTCATCGCGCAGCAGGAGGTGCCGAGCGCAGACGCCAGTTGCGTTTCAGAAAACGCAGATACTCGATCAGGTTCCTGACCACCTTCATGTGGCTGTGACCGACGCGGTGTTCGTAGCAATAGACCAGCGGCACCTCGCGCGCCACCAGGTTCTTCAGGCTCCGCAGCTTGATCAGGATTTCCGCATTGCCGACGAATCCCGCCGACTCGATGAACTTGTCGCCAAATCGCTCAAAGGCCCTCTTGATACACTCGGCCCGATAGGCCCGGAAGAAGATCGTGTAGTCGGTAACGATCTGGATCGGAAACACGCGGCGCAGAAGATGATTGGCACCCTTGCTGAGCAACGTCCGGTGGACGGGGAATCCGTCGTATCGGCCGTGGCCGGCGAAGCGCGAACCACAGACCACATCCGCGCCCGCGCGCAATTCCTGGAGCATCGCCGGCATGATCTTCGCGTCATTGGTGTTGTCAGCCTCGATGGTGAAAATGACATCTTCATCCTTCGCCGTCGCGCAGACATCCTTGAGCCCCGTTTGATAGGCCTCGCCCGGGCCACGGTTGACCTCGTGCCGGATGAGACGCACCGACATGCGGCCGGCAGCCTTCTCAACCACCGCAGACGTGTCGTCGCTGCTGCCGTCGTCCACGACCACCACGTGCCATGGTTCTGCAACACCCGCCATCGCCTGCGCGATGCTGTCGAGCGTCGAACCAATGATGTCGGCCTCATTATAGGCCGGGATGACAATGAAAATCATGTGTTTGAGTCAAGTTGCCGTCGTCAGGTTTGATCCAGCCTGGCAGCGCAGAGCGCGCCACGACCGCAACCGATATCCTGCTGTGCCGGTGCACAACGGGTAATCGAATCCACGCTGCAACGCAAGCCGTTTGCGGCTGAAGAGTCCGGCGCCCCCGGTTGGCGGTTTCCAAACGGTTGCGGAACCGCAGGGGAGGCTAGAAGCGGTGATTGCGGAACAACAATGCCCACATATACCAGCGCAGATAATTGCGGGCGACCTTGAAGACCTTGAAGGAAGACCTGCCTTTCGTGCGCGCCCGCCAGGTGGTGGGCACTTCGCAAATCTTGTAGTTCTTCAGGAATGCCTTGACGATGATTTCCAGTGACGAGGCAAAACCCGCCTCCTCGATCGTCATCTCCGTCAGCACGTTGCGCCGATACATCTTGAAGGCATTGCTCGCGTCGCACGTCGGCAACCCGATGAACCGGTGGAGCGACCAGCCCACAAAGCGTGAAAACCACGACTGAAACGCCGGCCCGCCGTGCTTGCAGCCTCCCGGCATGTAACGGCTGCCGCAGCACACGTCGAATCCCGCCTCGATCTTCTCCAGCATCGCCGGGATGGTCATGGGGTCATCGCAAAGATCCGCCATCATTGTGACCACCACGGGCGTCGTGGCGGAGCGCCAGCCGGTCAGGAGCGTCTGGCTGATGCCGCGGACGCCGGTATTCTGGACGAGCTGGATATGGGGAAATTCGCGCGAAAGGCGCTCGACGATATTCGTTGTGTTGTCCCGCGAATGGTCGTTCACCACGATGACCTGATGCGGCAGGGTCAACTTCTTCTCGATATCGCGAAGAGTCTCCTCGATGACCGCTTCTTCATTATAAGCCGGGATGACAATGCTCAGCTCCATACAGTGCCATCGAGACTATCAAACGCCTGTGACAGGGGCAAGAAACGTTCGGGTGCCTTGCAAGAGGTCAATTTCGGAAACGGGCTGTTTTTCCTGAAGCCCCACTCTCTATCTCAGCCTCGCCGCTTTTCCAATCCATTCTGAAGGCATGACAAAACTGTAATATCGAAAGTACTTGCAGGGATCCCAATCCTCTTGGTACCTTTTGCAGGTCGTATTAGTTCGAGTGAAGAAAGGGTGCCTGTGAGGTCCGAGAAACCAGAACAGAGCTTTACAGTGGGGCTGCAAACGGGAGTTGGTGTGCCTCTTTCCGCGCACACATTCTCTTTGCTTTTCGATCAAGTTGCGTTCCTTTTCTCCACCACGCAAGCGAGCGTCCCGCCGTTTCGTTCGACCGTTGACGCGAGAAAAACCGAGCGTCGGCATCTTATCCAAAGCTGTTTATCCGAGGAATCCTTGACACTATGAGCAGCTCTTCTTCATCCAGCGAGTCCAGTTTGCCTTCGGGGTTGGTGTTGCAGTTGGACGCGAGCGCACTTTCGCTCAGTGATAATGACCCGGTCTCTTCATGGCCTGACACAAGTGGGCAGGACAATGACGCATTCCAAACGACCTCCAGCCTGCAACCGGTTTTTCTCGCCACAAGCGGTCCTGGTGGACGCAAGACCGTTCGGTTTGACGGCACCGCCGACCTGTTTAACGTCAACGACGCGACGAGCTTGCACCTGACAACGCTGACGGCCTTTGCCGTCGTCCGACGCAATGGGGCTCACAACCATAATGGTTTTATTCTCTGGAAGAACAAATCCGACTATGCCGGTGGCGTTTATGGTTTCTGCCAGATGTTGAGCACCAGCGTCTCGAATCTGCCGTTTGCGATTGATGAAGTGTGGGCCGATCATAACGCCACGCTCGCCATGCCTTCGGGGTTCAATGTCATCGCGGGCCGCTATGATGGAGAGGCGGTGGCCCACTGGCTGAATGGCGCGGCCAACGGCGGCCAGGAGGTCGAGGGCAGCATTGACGTTTCCACCGGGAACCTGCAAGTGGGCGGCTATGTCAACGGAGGGTGGACGGAGAACTTCAACGGCGACATCTGCGAGGTTCTTCTCTTTAATCGGGCATTGACGAACCAGGAAGTGGCCACTGTCAACACCTATCTCGCCGACAAATGGGGTATGGGGTCTTCCAGCAGTTCGTCCAGTGCACCACCGAGCAGTTCGTCCAGCAGATCATCAAGTTCGACAAGTTCGGCCAGTTCTTCGATTAGCGGCTCCTCATCATCCTCTTCCTCGTCCAGCGGACCGGCGTTGAGACTCTGGTTTAAGGCGAGCGATGCATCCACGCTTTTCAAGGATGCGGCTATGACCCAGCCGGTGACGGCCGATGGCGACCGGATTGGTGGCTGGAGAGATAAGAGCGGAGGCGACCATCACATGACCGCCAGTGGTGACGCGCGGCCCACCTACAAAATTGATACTGTAACTGGCAAGCCGATGGTGCGATTCGATGGGGTAGCTAATCTGTTAACCGGCACCACTTCGGGTCTTGGCGGCAACTCGTCCAAGACGTTGTTTTTGGTCGTGAAGTTTGGCGGCGTCAACCAGACCGCGTTCCACCTTGGTGGCAACGGTTCTCTCAACGCTTTGGGTTTTTGTAAGAACGCGAGTGGGAATGCCGAGATCTGGCAAGGTGGAGCTGGCAACGGATGCGTGGACAGCACGATGCCGACGGACTTGGCAGCGGTCACACTCGTCAAAGACGATAACGACTTGAGCCTTTACATCAATGGCACTTTGGTTGCTGGGCCAGTGACGCGCGATGAAGCTAACATCACCAACAATGCCTTTGCATTGGGCGGTCTCAAAGATGCCAGCGGGTCTTTCCTCGAAGGCGATATTTATGAAATGAGCTGTTGCGATGGTGTGCTGGATGAAAACCAACGACTAGCCATCGAGGGCTGCATCTTTGCCGACTATGATTTTCCATGCACTTCAAGCTCGTCTTCGTCTTCTTCCTCAAGTTCCAGTTCGTCCAGTTCAAGCGCGAGTTCCTTCTCATCGAGCAGTTCAGCATCTTCTCCCACCAGTTCGTCTGGTTCAGGGAGCGGTTCTGGTTCATCATCGTCTGGCTCTACTAGTTCGCCCTCTACACCCAGTTCGCCCTCACAGCCTTCCAGCTGTTCTAATTCTTCGTCATCGAGTAGTTCGACTAGCAGTTCCTCCAGTAGTTCCTCCAGTCACCAATCTTCGTCTTCGAGTTTCAGCAGCAGTTCATCCTCTTCGGCTATTCCGAAGGTGTTCAAGATCGGCTTCAACGGCCTAACCGTGTTTGGCCAATATCCCGTGGGTAATTATTGGTTCAGCCAAATCGCTGACGCAGTTCAGATGACAGGACTTTATGAGTGGGATGAATGGGATCGAGCGCTCGGCGAGCTTCTGTCTGGAATTAAACCCGGCGGCGGAGACATCACAGCAGATGATATTCAAAATGTGACAGTCAAAGTGGCTGGTTACAGTTGGGGAGCCATTTCAGCCGTTGTTTTTGCGCAAGATATCAGCAACCCTCGGACTTTCAGATTTGGCTCAACTACATACGTGCTGAAGGTTAAAATTCCAATTCAAGTCCTTTTCATGATTGATCCAATAACGTGGGGCAGGGCTTGTCCGCCCCCTATCCCTCTAAATGTCATCACCTCATATAATTACTACCAAGGGAGAGGTGGTACGGGATTATTCAGGGATACGTCGGGTGTTTCTGTCGTGCCACCGTCACCAATCGGAAATTGGTTCTCCAGAATGTTGTCAGGAGTGCCTAGGGGTGCAACTGTCGAAAAACGGGTAGATATCGACTTGGCGGCTGATTATCGCTTGGACATTCTGACCACTCCGAGTTATTGGGGTTCACGAGTGCTATTTGGTCGCGATGTCAATCACGATACCATTCCTTGGTTTGCTTACAAATATGCAATCGAAGTACTTCCATAGTCTAAGAACGTTTTGCCTACTGTGTTCAGTTTCTGTTGTTATCCTAGCCAATGGGTGTGCAACCGTTCCTGACTATGCAGGCACTTTTATAGGGCGGGCCGAGAAGGTCGAATTACACTCCCTAGATGGCAATACCTTCCCTGTAACGGTTTTCACAGTGGAAACCACGAAAGGAAGGATAAGCATACGAAAAGGTCTTACGGGTGGACTCTCCGGATTGCCTGAGAGCTGGGGGCCGAATGTTTTGGTTGACCGTCATTACGTCGCCTACGCCCCGGACAGATTCGCTGGCAGACGGTTGGAGGTAGATGGCACGATGGCCATCCGAAGAGTTTTTCCATTTCCGGGCGGTCCCGAGCTATTTGATATTTTATCGAATGGTCGTAAAGAACGAGTGCGAGCTGTTCTTGTAGTCAGGAGAATTCGGATTGACAATACTGCGGCGAGCCAGGGTGGAGAACTCAACAGAGAAGTGGAGCCCAAAAAGTAGTTGTTTTCCTGATGTTCTACGGCTAGCCGACGTTAGCCGAGATGGCAAGGTGAATATGCCGACCCAACAAGCAGACAAACCGGGCGCGGTCGTGGAGCAACGGTCAATGCCTACACTTGACCAAGTGAAAACCATTGCCCAAGCGATCTTCAGCGGTAAGTATGTTGAGGCGATGCTTGTGGCGCAGAGAATGGACATTTGCCGTAAGTGCGATAAGCTTCGAGTGACGCCGGCGGGCGTGGCTTGGTGTGGGGCGTGCGGTTGTCGGGTGAGCCGGAAGGACCGGGAGATCACGAATCTGGTAGCGTACGAGGAGAACTTGCCAAAATGGGGGTGTAAACATCCGAAGCGAAAAGAGGGGAAAGGGTGGCCAGTTGAGGCGAACAACCACTAGACAAGACCTAACCGCCAGCCGGCTGGGTTGCACAACTTGCTGAACGTGATAACCTTGCGTCGGAAGTGCGGAACAAAACCTGAAGACAAATCTCTAATTGTGACTACAAGGAGATCGATATGACGGATGTCTATGTGCATGGTTTTCCAGGCTTGTATGGTGGGGCGGGCACTGAGTTGCACCACCAAATTATCGCGTGGCGGAAGATGGACTTGGGAGTTCACATTATTCCAAGCAATGGGGGCTACAAGGGAGAGCCGCTCTATAGGCCGATGCTGGCGGCAGGCGTGACAGTGCATGAGAGCAACGAGTTTTCGGTGATCGAGAAAGGCGCACCGGTGCTGGGTTTTTGCAGTGCGGAGTTTCTCCAACATCTGCCCGCCATCACCGAGCGGAGTCGAAACACGATTTTCGTTAACTGCATGACGTGGCTATTTGACAAGGAGAAGGAAGCGATGAAGCAGGGCCACATCCGGGCATTCCTCTACCAGAACAGTGACGTGCTGAAAAAGCACCGGGAGGCGCTCCATGCACTGAATCCGGGCAAAGGCGCGAAGTTTCTGGAATTCCGTCCTTACTTCGACAGCAGCCAGTTCCCATTCGTGGAGGCGCGCGACCCGAAATATTTCGGGGTCGGCCGGATCAGCCGTCAGGACACGGACAAGTTTACCGCGAACACATTGCACATCTGGGAATATGTCGTCAGTCCGCGCGAGAAGCGGGGCTACATGCTCGGTTTCGACAAGCGCAGTGAAGGCAAGGTCGGCAAACCGTTTTGGTGGGTCACGACCTATACGGACCAGAACCAATGCAGCCAGCAGGAATTCTATAAAAAGTGCGACATCATCCTGCAACCGATGGATACGACCGAAAACTGGCCGAGGATTGGATTCGAGGCGATGAGCAGCGGTAGCGTCCTGATCGTGGACAACCGGGGCGGGTGGAAGAGACTGGTAAAGCACGGCGTCACAGGCTGGCTCTGCAACACGCAGCAGGAGTTCATCTACTACGCGAGCCGGATGGCATTTGAGCCGAAGTTGCGGGCGAAGATGGCACGCGCAGCTCGGAAGTGGGGTGAGGAACTCGGCAGTCTGGAAAGCAGCATGAGAAGTTGGAAACAGGTGTTCGACGAGTTGAATTGAGAACGGGTAAAACGATTGGGCTGCTGAACGGATTCTCCATGCGGAACATCATTGTAAATGACTATGTCTGTGAACTGACGGCTGTGAGGAACGTCACGCGTGAATCGCTGAAGCCATTCGACGATGTCGCCACCGGCCGCGCACCCAGTGACGGCGACAATTGCTATTTTCTGTCCTGGGGAGATCCGGTGCCCAAGTGCCGGACGGGAATCATGGAGACGGGTTTCTTCTGGGACGCGTTGCACATCGACACCATCGGGTTGTACGCTCAATGCTCTTTGAATACCGTAACCGCTCACGAATTGATCAAATCCTATAAGGCGCCCAAACCTGCCGCAGACGTTGTTCTAAAGGGTCGGCTGCCCGCGACAAAATACAGACAGGCGGGTGAACCCGTGGAGTGGACTGGCGTGGTGCTCGCTTTGCAGAACCCTACTGATCGCAGCATACATAGGGGCAGTTCGACAGAGGATTACTACCGTTTTGTGGAAATGGCGGCTGCTCGCTTCAAACAACATCTGTTTCTAAAACTCCATCCGTGGAACACAGGGGATGTGGAGAGACGATTTACCGAGATTGCGAACAAGCACGGATGCAGGATCGGCCGGGCGAATCATCGTGTCATCGAGCGGTGCAAGTTTGTGCTTGTGTATAATTCAACCTTCGTGGTGGATTGCTTGCTGCGTGGGGTGAAGGTGGCGCAATATGCGCCAGGCTATTTCTACCAATGCCCTGGCGTAACGTATACGGCTTTTGAACTGCCGGATGATGTTCCAGATAAAAAGGATGAGGGTTACCAACTCTGTAATTGGCTGGTGTGGCGATACTGTTTCTACCAAGGTATGAGTATCGAAAAGATCGTGGCGATCTTTCGGTTATATGCCAATTCGAACGCTTTGTTCCCTCTGACGGAGGAACACTCCTATGCTGGCAACATAGCGTGACACTGTGAGCCCATCACAATCTGTACAGGTTCAAGTGTCTATCACCAAACTCATTCGCTGATAGAATTGGCTCTCCGAGATTGTAAGGATGGATAATAACATTGATCCGTCTAAAACCATAAACACTATCAGGAAGAAGATCGTCGTTTACCCGCAGGCCGTTGAAACTTGTGGTAAGCAAGAGCTTGGATCCGGACTTCCTGAAATTCTGCAAGACTTTGATTCCATCGGCAAAATGGAGATGGAACAAGAAATCACGACAGATTATTAGGTCGCAGGGTGGCAATACTTGAGTGATGGCATTAAACAAATGGAATCTGTGTTTTCCGAAGTTGTTTTGATTCTGACAGATGAGCTCCTCAACAACATCGTAACCAGTATAAGACACTCCGCGCAAATTAACCCTGCTCATCCAATGAAAGTCTCCACATGGGCAGTCGGAAATACTCGTGATGTTAAATTGGGTTATGATGTCAGAGATCAGTTGTATTGCGACGCCCGCGGACTTCAGACTGCTGCCGAAGCCGGAAACGGATTCTATGACGCCTTTCTCTTTGAGAAGCACGTTTCTTCTGAACACGTTGACGGCTGCTAACTGTTGGCGGTCCATAGTCACAACATTCCAGTGTGCTAATCATCCTGAGGACAGTGATCTTCTGCGCCAAGTATACCATGCTCGATGTTCTAAAAACCCGTTCGGATTCCTTTTGTGCTTCAGCAAGAAGTTTCCTTCGTCCAGCATTTGAATCTGCCCTTTGATGCTAAGCGTGTCATTGTTGTAATTGGATAGGGGTTCTTTGAGAAACTCTGACAATCGTGCGCCAAGCCATGCTGGGCCGATATAGTATGGCTTCCCGCTGGTGGGGCGTTTTATACTGGCGACGATAAATCTGTAGAGGGGGTGATCAGGAGCAGCGGCGAGAAAGCCATTGCATGGCCATGCTTTGCGGTGTGGCCATAAGCGTGCAAACACCGGCCGCGTGTCGAAACCCTGCATCAAATCGCCGAGGAGTCTGACAATATTGTAGTCGCAATCGAGATAGACTCCCCCGTACTGGTACATGATATAATAACGGAGGGCGTCGGCCTCGAACGCGCCGTAATTCACCTCTGCTGTGGTGTGACGTCTGCAAGCGTGTGCATAATGTATGAGATTGTCGGGGATGCCGGTTGGATAATTGCCATTGCTCCAAAATACATAATCAATGCCCTCCCTTTGGAGTTTGTTTTTGGTGTCAGCTATTTGATCGGCCTGTTTCTCATCCGGGGAGATAATCCCGACCCAAATCTGGTGAACTACTCTTGGTATCATGCAAGGTGTGGTTTCTGACACGGGTTTCATAAGGACAATCGCAAACACGGCTTCACGCTACGGGCGCAGCTTACTGAACGCTGATTTGGCTGTCACCATCGTATTCGCCGTGCCCACACCTCACCAGATGGAGAAAATGGTCCATTGGCCGGTTTGCGGTTTTGCAGGAAACAGAAGTGGAAAAACAAAGATCCATTCGGTTTGACTTTTCGCTTCGCCGGAGCATTAAGTCTCCTTCAGTTATGGTGCAGCCAGCGGACAGACAACTCATGCAAACATGGCGGGACTTCGCGAGCTTCACAGCCCGTTTCGCGCCGTTTGCGTCCTTCTGTCGGTAATGGAACCCAAAGTTTCCATCGTTACGCCGTCGTTCAATCAGGCGCGCTACATCGAGCAGTGCATACGCAGCGTGTGGGACCAGGATTGCCCGAACGTTGAGCACGTCATCTTCGATGGGGGGTCCAAAGACGGCACGCTGGACATTCTCCGCCGTTGCGAGTCTCGCGGCGTGCGCTGGATCAGTGAGCCGGACAAGGGCCAGAGCGACGCGATCAACAAGGGGTTCCGCGCCGCCACCGGGGACATCATCGGCTGGATCAACTCGGACGATTGGTACGCGCGCGGGGCGTTCCGTGTCGTGCTCGATTATTTTCGCGACCACCCGGAGGCGCAGTGGGTGTATGGCAACAATCTCTTTACGGACAGCAAGGGGCACGTGATCCGTCGCGTGCGGACGATGCCCTACCGATGGGACTGGTTGCTTTACTCCGGCCTGCTGATTCCGCAGCCGGGAGTTTTCATGCGCCGTCGCGTGATTGAGGATTGCGGCCTGCTCAATGCGGAATTGCACAGCGTGATGGACTACGAATGGTGGCTGCGGATTGCGCAGAAACATCCGCCGCATTTCATTGATCGCTACCTCGCTTGTTTCCGGCTTCACGAGGCCAGCAAGACCGGTGCGGGTGAGGACAAACCCCTCTGGCGCCGCGAACGGGCGCAGACCATGCAGCTTTGTTCGGCACAGTCGGGCCGGCCGTTGAAAGGCGCGCTTGGGCAGTGGCTCGTCTGTGCGGGTAAACAAGCCGCCCGGGCAGCCCGTGTGCTGCGGCAGCCGCGGCCCCGTGGACTGCACTGCGCTCCGCGCGTGGTCGTTACCATCAACCTCATTGCTCCCTACCGTGTGCCGTTGTTTAACGCGTTGAACGAGCACCACGACATCGAGCCGCAAGTGTGGGCGCTTGCCGCAAGCGAGAATCGCGAATGGCAGGTGGCCGAGACGGATATGAAATTCCCGCATCGCGTCCTGCGCGGGGCGACATTGGAGCTGGCGGGGCAGGGCATGGAGAAACGGCGGTTCGTGCATTTCAACACCGATCTCCTGAAAAACCTCTGGCGCGAACGGCCCGACGTGGTCGTGGTGGCGGAGTTTTCGCCGGCTAGCGTGCAAGCGGCGTGTTACTGCGCGTTGAGTGGTGCCAGCTTGGTCTCCTGGAGCGAAACGACACCAGAGTTTGAGTCGCATATTGGCCCGGCGCAACGAGCCGTCCGGCGCTGGCTTCTGCAACGTGCCAAGGCGTGCATTGCCACCAGCGGTGGTTCGCGCGAGAAGTACCGGCTTTACGGCGTCCCGGATGAAAAAATCTTTGTCTCCCTCCAGACGGCGGACGTGGACGCCATCGCGCGCCGTTGCGAGGCGGCGCGCGCTGGTCGCGACGCGCTGCGCCGTGACCTTGGGTGGTCGGCGGACGATGTTGGCCTGCTATACGTCGGCAGTTTCATCCAACGCAAGGGGTTGGATGCGCTGTTGCGCGCCTTCGCCGTGGCCGTGAAGTCAGCGCCGGCGCTCAAGCTGGCTCTCATCGGCAGCGGCGACCAGGAAGGGGCGTTGAAATCATTATCACAGGAGCTTGGCGTGACGGACCGCGTGATCTGGCGGCCTTACTGCCAGCAGCCGGAGTTGTGGGATTGCTATGGGGCGGCGGACATGTTCGTGTTGCCGTCACGTTTGGACACTTTCGGCGTGGTGGTGACCGAGGCGATGGCGGCAGGCCTGCCGGTGCTTTGTTCAAAACATGCCGGTGCGGCGCAGGACTTGATGGCCGACGGTGAGACTGGCTGGGTGATTGACCCGGAGGCTCCCGAGCAGCTTGCGGGGCGGATGGTGACGCTGGCAGGCGATGCCGGCTTGCGCAAGCGCATGGGACAGCAATCGCTGCGACGGGTGCGCGTAGCCTCGCCGGGGAATGCAGGACAAGAGTTTTATCGCGCAATCCTTCAGGCTCTGGCATCCTCTGGGCGACGATAACCGTGGGATGCTCGACCGATGATTCTTCCTCTAACACCCACCGACACGCTGGCGCTGGCGCAGGCTGCGCAGCGCAACCATGCGTTCTATGAGAGAATTCGCAAGCGCCACGGCGCGGGCGGACCGGATTTTCTAGTGCTCACGGCCGCCAACGAACGACAGGCCGACGCCTACCGTGCCGAGATGGCGATCCGTGCGCGGCGCGGCTTCTTTCCCAAGGGCCTGCAGACGCTGGTGGTGGCTGATCCCCGGGGACAACGGGTGGGCACGGGCGGGGCGACGTTGAGCGCATTGCGTGCCGTGTCGCGCTGCTGCTGGCGCGATGTGGGCTCGCGACGGCGGCGGCTTGCGGGCATAGAGGATTTGCTGGCTGGACGGAGGATTGTGGTCATCCACGCCGGCGGCAAGGAATCGCGGGCAATGGGCGAGACCGCGCCGGGGAAACTATTTCTGAAGTTGCCGGTGGCTGGGATGGAGGGCGATGCGACGTTGTTTGATGAACTGTTCATGACGCTGGCGTGTGCATTGCAGCGTTTGGGGCCGGGGTTGCTTGTGGCGTCGGGCGATGTGCTTTTGCTGTGCGATGTGGCCGCAATCGGGCGGGCGACAGGGGCGGTCAATGGTTTCGCCGCGTCGGCGCCAGCGGAACAGGCTGCACAACACGGCGTTTATGTGTGCGATGCTGGCGGCGCGGTGCAACGGTTCTTCCACAAGGCAGACGAGGAAACGTTGCGCGCGGGAGGCGCGGTGGATGCATTGGAGAGGGCGTGGGTGGATACGGGATTGGTGGGTTTCTGCGGCGCAGGTCTCGTTGCATTGGCGGCGCTGGCGGGAATATCCGTGAGTCGACGCGGTCTATCGGTGCGATCAGCGTTGTTCCCATCGGGGATCAGTCGGCGATTTCACCTTTACCGGGACTTGCTGCCGGCACTGACTGCCGGCAACGCCGAACGCGATGCAGCGCGGAGACTGGCGGCCTGGTTCACGGGCGTGGGCTTTCATGCGCAGCGGCTGAGTCCAGCGTGGTTCATCCACCTGCAGACGCCGCAGGAGTATGCAGAGGCGGTGGCGGAGGGCGGGCCCGTGCGGGCGGTTCTCCGGCGCGAGAAGCCCGCGGGAGGCGGTTTGGGCGAGTTTGAACTGGATCACTTGCTGGCCGCGGAAGTGCCGGTGGCCGGTTTGTTGGCGCGGACGGCAGACCTGTCGGCTGCGACGCCGGTATGTAACGCTCTGGAGCGGTTGGCGGCGGCGAGTACCCCGCTGAAGAAGGCGCGAGTCGAATACGCGCACGCGAGGTTGCTCGGCGCCCTGGCGGAACGGACCCGCGCGGTGGATGTTGCCCTTGGACTCCGGCGGAACGCGGACATGCGCGAAGAGGAGGCGTTTGCAGCGATCAGCGAAGCCATGGGCGCGGCCGAGCCGACACGCAAACAGGCGCGGTTGGCGAGATCGCTGGGCGAGACAGTCACGGTGGATCTGCCGGTGCGGATTGATTTTGGCGGAGGGTGGTCGGACACGCCGCCGCACAGTTTGGAGCGGGGAGGCACGGTGCTCAATGCCGCAGTATTGCTCGACGGGGAGCGGCCGGTGCGCGCGTGTGTGCGTTCGCTGGCGGCACCCGAGATTCGATTGCGGGCGCGCGATCTCGGTTGCGAGGCGGTACTTGCCGACAAGAGTGATTTGCTGAGTTGCCGCGATCCCGCCGATCCGTTCGCGCTGCACAAGGCGGCACTGGTGCTGGCGGGCGTGGTGACGCCTGGCCCGATGTCGCTGCAAGGGTGTTTGCGGCGATTTGGCGGCGGTGTGGAGGTCGTCACGGAAAGCCGGGTGCCAAAAGGTTCCGGCCTGGGCACGAGCAGCATTCTCGGCGCGTGTTTGGTGGCGGCGCTAAGCCGGCTATGCGGCCAGGACGCGCGTCCGGCGACGCTGTTTGAGAAGGTATTACACCTGGAGCAGATGCTGACAACCGGCGGTGGCTGGCAGGACCAGGTTGGGGGTCTGGTGCCCGGCGTCAAATTGATCTCGTCCCGTCCCGGTGTTCCCCAGCGATTGAAGGTGGATCCGGTGCCGTTGCGGGCGGCGGTGGTGAACGAACTGCAACGACGGCTGGTGCTGGTTTATGTGGGGCACAGGCGGTTGGCGAAGAATATCCTGCGCAGTGTGATGGGCGGTTGGCTGGCACGTGAGCCGGATGTGGTGTGGATTCTGGAACGCATCCAGGAGATCGCACGCGAGATGCGGGCGGCGTTGTTGGCGGGTGACTTGGACTGGTTCGGCGCGTTGATGCGCGAACACTGGGAGTTGAACAAGCGACTGGACCCGAACAGCACCAACCGCCACGTTGAGGCGGTGCTGTCGGCGGCGGCGCCATTGGCGAGTGGTTTCAAGATGGTGGGTGCGGGCGGCGGCGGGTTTGCAGAGATCGTGGCGCGCGGGCCGCGCGAGGCGGGACGAATCCGACAAGCCGTTGTGGCGGCTGGCGGACGCGTCTATCGTTGGACGATGGCATCGCGGACGTTATGAAGATTCTCCAGTTGCACAACGCCTACCGCATCGCCGGCGGTGAAGATGCCGTGGTCCAACGCGAGCGGTTGCTGCTGCAGCAACGTGGCCATCAGGTGATCACGGTGGAACGCAGCAACGCTGAAACCGATGGCTGGCCGGCGTGGCGGCGGTCGCGGTTGTTGCTGGATGCGTTTTTCTCCGTCGAGTCCTATCGCAGAGTCCGGGAAATCTGCCGGCGCGAACGACCGGATGTGGCCCATGTGCACAACGTCTTCTTCCTGTTGTCACCGTCGGTTTATTACGCATTGGATCACGAAGGCGTGCCGATGGTGCAGACCTTCCACAATTTTCGCTTCCTCTGTCCCAATGCCATTTTTCACACCGGTGGCGGGCTGTGCGAACGGTGCCTGGCCGGCAACTACCTGCACGCGGTGGCCCGCCGTTGTTACCATGACAGCTGCGCGCAGACTCTGGCGCTGGCGGCCTCGCTGGCATGGCACCGTTACATCGGTCATTGGTGGGACCGCATAGACGCATTCATTGCGCTCAGCCGGTTTTCCCGGCAGAAGCTGATCGAGGGCGGGTTGCCGGAAGACCGGATGTTTTTGAAACCGCATTTCTTGGACAGCGCCGCGGCGCCCCAGTATGTGAATGGCGATTACGTGGTGGTCATGGGCCGGTTGCATCCGGAGAAGGACGTGCAAACCGCGGTCGAGGCCTTCCAACACCTGCCGGACCTGCAATTGTTGGTGTTGGGCGAGGGGCCGCTGATGGAGCCGTTGAAAGCGCTGGCGCAACGGCTTGGCCTGCACAACGTCGAGTTTAGGGGCTTTGTCGGCGGCACGGAGCGGTTTGAAATTCTGCGCCATGCCAGGCTGTTGGTGCTGCCGTCGCGCGTGTATGAGAATTTCTCCGTCTCGGTATTGGAAGCTTATGCGATGGGTAAACCCGTTGTCGCATCGCGCATTGGTGCGATCGCCGAGATGGTGGAGGAGGGGGTGACAGGCTTGCTTTTCGAGCCGGGCCAGCCAGTCGATCTTGCTAACAAGATTCGCCAGTTGGTTGATCGGTCGGACCGTGTCATCGAAATGGGCCGGGCTGCACGGGCGCATTTTGAGCGTCACTTCACAGCGGACACCAACTACCGGCAGCTCATGGACATCTACGATTTTGCCCGGCGGCGGCGCGAGTCATGCCGGAATCGCGGTGCAAAAAACACGAACTGCGCTGTATAAGTAACCGGACACCATGACGGAATGTTGCTACGTGTTGGGGACCAAGGTGAGTCTCGTACAGATTCCCGGCTTGATGGCCGAGATGGAACGGCATATCGCGGAAGCGCGCGGCCGCGGCCCAAGCCGTTATGCCGTGCTGACCAATGTCAATTGCGTCATGAGTGCCCGGCGCGATCCCGCCTATCGCCGCGTTCTCAATCACGCCGACTGGGCCGTTGCCGACGGAATGTCGCTGGTCTGGGTGACGCGCTGGCTCGGCGCCAAGGGCATGCAACGGCGCTGCTATGGACCGGAGATCTTCACCGCGTTCTGTGAATCTGCACCGCAACGCGGCTGGAAGTTTTATCTCTATGGCGGCGCGGAAGGTGTGGCGGAGGAACTGGCCCGTGTGCTTCGCGAAAAGTATCCCGGCATCCAAATCGTGGGGTGGGACTCGCCGCCGTTCCGTCCGTTGACAGCAGAGGAGGATGCGGCTGTATGTGAGCGCATCAACGCCAGCGGGGCGGATGTCGTCTGGGTTGGCCTGGGTTCGCCGAAGCAGGACCTTTGGATGGCCGGTCACGCGCCCAAGCTGCGCGCGCCTGTGTTGATCGGCGTTGGGGCGGCGTTTGATTTCTTCACAGGCCGGGTGACGCAGGCGCCGCGCTGGATGCGGGAGAATGGCCTGGAGTGGTTGTTCAGGCTCCTGGCCGACCCGCGCCGGCTCTGGCATCGTTACCTTGTCTATAACCCGTGGTTCGCCCTCTGTTTGTTGCTCGAACTGACCGGATTGAAAAAGTTTCCACGCGACTGAGTTTGCGGTATGCTGGCGGCGGAATAAAACACGGGATTGCTTGGAACAATTACGAATCACGGATCAAGAACATGAACCGCGTTGGTATTGGTTATGACGTTCATCAATTCAAGGAAGGCCGCAAGCTGGTCGTTGGCGGGGTGCACATCCCCCACGACAAGGGGCTCGACGGCCACAGCGACGCCGACGTGCTTGCCCACGCCATTGCGGACGCGTTGCTCGGCGCCATCGGCGAAGCCGATATCGGCAAGCATTTTCCCGTCAACGACCCGCGATGGGATGGCATTGATTCAATGGTCATCCTCGAACAAGTTGCCAAGCTGGTTCGCCGCGACGGCGCCAACATTGTCAACGTGGACTCCACCATCATCGCCCAGGAACCGAAGATGGCGCCGCACATCGCGACAATGAAGGCACGGATAGCTGACGCATTGCACATCCGGCCCTACCAGGTCGGCATCAAAGCCACCACCAACGAGCACATGGGCTTCATTGGCCGCGGCGAAGGCATTGCCGCCATGGCAGTGGCAAGCGTACTGGCTGCGGGAGCTCTCAAGTCGCCGCGGGTGAAACTGGAGCCTTGAGGCAGACACCTGAGAGCCTGATACACTTGTCGGTCGCACGATCTCACGAACACTTCCTCCTTTACGTTTCGCGATTCACGCTTTACTGAGGATCGAATCAACTATCATGTCACTACGAGTTTTCAACACACTTTCCCACAACCTCGATGAGTTTCGCCCGCTCGACCCGGCCGGCAAGCGCGTTGGCATCTACACCTGCGGGCCGACGGTTTACGATTTCGCCCACATCGGCAACTTCCGGTCGTTTGCCTTCGAAGACCTTGCGCGCCGTTACCTCACCTACTGTGGTTACGATGTCGTCCATGTGATGAACATCACGGATGTCGAGGACAAGATCATCCGCAAAGTCCACCAGACCGGCGAACCGCTCAAGCAGCTCACCGGCCGGTTTACCGACGCGTTTCTCGATGACTGCCGCACATTGAACCTGCTGCCGGCGCATCACATCCCGCGCGCAACCGATCACATTCCGGAGATGTTGTCCCTCATCGACACGCTGATGAAGAAGGGCGTTGCCTATCAGGCGCCCGACAAGTCCGTTTATTTCTCCATCGCCAAGTTCGCGCGTTACGGCCAGCTCAAGAAGATTGACGCGGGCCAGATGCGACCTGGCGAGCGTGTGAAGCTCGATGAATACGAGAAGGAATCACTGGGTGATTTCGCGTTGTGGAAGGCGTGGGACGAAGCGGATGGTGACATTGGCTGGGATTCGCCATGGGGCCGCGGCCGGCCGGGCTGGCACATTGAGTGCAGCGCAATGAGCATGAAGTATCTGGGCGAAAGCTTTGACCTTCATTGCGGCGGGGAGGACCTTGTCTTCCCTCATCACGAGGACGAGATCGCGCAAAGCGAGGCCGCCACCGGCAAGCAGTTCTCCCGCTACTGGCTGCATTGCGCCTACCTGCTTGTCAACGGCCAGAAGATGAGCAAGCGGTTTGGCAACTTCTTCACGCTTCGCGACCTGTTGGCGAAAAGCTATACGGGCCGGGAATTGCGATACACGCTGATTGCCGAGCATTACCGCCGCCAGCTCAACTTCACCTTCGAAGGGGTGGACGCTGCGCGCGCTTCGCTGGCTCGGATCGACGAGTTCCTTGTGAAGATTCGCGAGGTGGCAGGCAATGCGGTCGGCGCGACGCCTTTGCCGCCGGGAGTGGCAGCTGTGAAAAGCGGTTTCGAAGCCGCGCTCGACGACGACCTGAACATCAGCGCGGCGCTCGGCGTGCTTTTCAATTTCATTCGCGACACCAACAAACGGCTGGCAGAGCATGCGGTTCAGCCGGCCGAAGCCGCGGCGATTCTCGACACGTGGCAGAGGTTCGATACTGTGCTCGGTTTCGGCATGCCCCAGGCACAGGAAGCCCCCGCCGACGTCGTCGCTCTTGCCGACCAACGACAGGCTGCGCGCAAGGCGAAGGATTTCAAACGAGCCGACCAGATTCGCGACGAACTCAAGGCCAAAGGGTGGGTCATTGAAGATACCCCCAAGGGACCGAAACTGAAACGACTGTAAAGAAGTCATCATGAGCGACACCGGCAGGCCGTTCGGCACTTTCGAATTGTTCGAGGTTGTAGCCGATTCGCCGCTCGGCGTTGTTTATCGTGCACAGCGCGTCGCCGACGGCCGGGCGGTCGAGATGTTTTTGCTCGACCGCCGGTTCGCCAGCGACGCCAAGTACCTGAAGCGATTCCTGCGGCAGGCGCAGGTTGCCGCACGGCTCTCACATCCCAATCTTGTGGCGGTTGTGGACAGCGGTGAAGTCAGTGGCCAATACTATCTCGCCACAGAGGCTGCGGGGGAGGGGAGTGTCAGCGACTTGCTGCTTTCGGTGGGACCATTGCCGGAATTGAAGGCCATCCAGATCGTCCGTGATTGCGCCTGCGCGTTGCAGGCTGCATGGGATGCTGCGCAATTGACGCATGGTAACATTGATGTGGGGAACGTCCGGTTGTTGCCGAACGGCGAGGTGAGGCTTGCCGGGCTGGCGCTTGCGCGGCCCGACGAAGGCTCGCGAGTCGGTGATACACAGGCGCTTGGCGACGCGTTCTATCAGATGCTTGTCAATGAACCGAGACTTCAACCGCACCAGAGCACGCCCGATCTCAGCAGCAAACGATCGAGCCTTGGACCATTCGTCGGTGAAGTGGTTGAAAAAATGAGGGCGAAGGCGGCATGGAACTACGCCAGCTACGGCCAGCTTATCGAAGACCTTGACGCCCTGCTGGCCCAGCGCCAGCCGCCGCACACGCAAGTGAAACTCACGCTCGGTGGAACTTCCGCCTCGTCTGGGATCGCCGACGCCGTGCCAACAACACCGGCGCACGTGCGACTGCATCGACATGCGTCGCTCAGATGGAATTCGCGCCCTGTCCGCTTGGCGGGTTTGCTGATCCTCGCTTTCGCTGTCTGGCAGACATGGGAGTATTTGGAACGGCCGCGACTGCTGCCTTTGCCTCCTGCGCCGACAACGGCTCCGGCGCCCGTCGCTCTCGTGCCTGCCGAGCCGCCGCCGGCCGTTACACTGCCGACGTTTGAGAATATTGCTGACGCTGCGGAACGTGGTCGCGCCATGGCAAAATATCTCGGGGTGAATCGTTTGCAGACGGCTTTTGGGGGCATGGTCGGTGTGGTTGATGACGGCCAGATGAGGTGGAGTTACGCTTTCCGCAGTGCCAAGGAATTGAGCGACTTTCATCTGTCTGATGGACAGCATCGCTTGCACAACGGCGCGCTTCAGTTGATACGTTCGCAAATGGCGTTCAAGTACACCCTACTTGGTGACATTACATTGGCGGTCGATGGCCAGGTTGTGGAAGTTGATCCGAATGGGCCATGGCTGGCCTTGGGCGTCGCGTGGCATCAGGGGGTTGGCGGCGAACGCACGTTCAGCCTGACGCGGACGGGGGCGGAGATTTGCGAGATCATCGCCGGTAAACGGGTTGTGCTTGCCAGCGCACCGTTCGAGGTGAAACCCGGCACGCTGGTGCGCTACTTGCTCACCCAGCGAGGCAAGGCGTGTGTCGTCAAGATTCGCGATGGGCCGCTGTTGATGTGCACGTTTACACAGCCAGCCGAAGGCACGTTGCGGCTTATTAGTGACGGTTGCACGTCTGCCTACAGCGTTCTGGAAGTCACAGGCACCGTGCCTGCGACCAGCTTGTCGGGGGTGGGGCAGTAAGGGGGGCGTTGCTTTGTGACTTGACTGGCGCGGCGGGCTTTGTTACCGGCTCTAGCATCACAGGATAAACTATGAAACTTAATCGCCTATTGCCCGCATTCGCCGCCGTTGCACTTGCCATCAACTTTAACGCTTCGGCAGCCGACAACGAACTCACCGACAAGGAGAAAGCCGACGGTTACGTCCTGCTCTTCAACGGCAAGGACTTCACCGGGTGGGAGAGCCGGCCGGAGTTCTGGAGCGTCAAGGACGGCGCCATTTGTGGCAAGACGATAGAGGGCTGCATTCCGAAGCAGAACACCTTCTGTATCTGCAAGGCCGGCGAGTTTGCCGACTTTGAGTTGCATGTGAAGTTCAAGCTGGTGCCCGGTGATGCGAAGGGTTTCGCCAACTCAGGCATCCAATATCGCAGCAAGGTGTATGATCCGGCCTACTGTGTCGTCGGTGGATATCAGGGCGACATGGAGGCAGGCAAGAGTTACACCGGCATCCTCTACGAAGAACGCGGCCGCGGCATTCTCGCCAAACGGGGCCAGAAGGTGGTCATTCGGGAAGGCGGCGACCCGAAGAACCCGAAGAAGCCCAAGATCGAAGTAACCGGCACCGTCTGCAATCCGGACGAGGTTCAAGCCTCGATCAAGCAGGGCGACTGGAACGATTACGTCATTATTGCCAAGGGCAATCACCTCCAACAGTTCGTCAACGGCAAACAGACCGTGGATGTGACCGACGAGACTGCCGTGGGCGCCAAGACAGGTATCATCGCACTCCAGATCCACAAAGGGCCGCCGATGAGTGCCTGTTTCAAGGACCTGAAGATCAAGAATCTTTCAGCGAAATAACGCAACCACGTCATTCGCTCGTTCTTGCAGGCGTCCAATGGCAGCGGCAACCGCGTGTTACAGACTGCGTGCTTCCGTCAACCACCACCCCGGGTGTGCAAGGGGGACGTGATATTGCGGGAAGCGCGTGCTACGTGCTGGAACCGCCTGGAGGCAGTGAACGCTCAATGGCGGCCAGCAGCAGGGTTTCGTCCACGATAGGCTTGGGAACGTAGTCGTTGAAGCCGGCGCTGAGATATTTTTCACGGTCACCTGCCATGGCGTGGGCTGTCAGTGCGATGACGGGGATATTGCACAAGTCGTTGTCGGCGCGGAGTCGACGCAGAACTTCAGTGCCGTCCATGTGCGGGAGCGATATGTCGAGGAGGATCAGATCGGCCTTGTCGTGCTTGAGCCCTTCGAGCGCATCGAATCCGGTTTCGTAGGTCGTGACCTTGTAACGGTCTTCGAGCATGACGCGAACCAGGAGACGGTTGTCAGGGTTGTCTTCAACTACGGTGATCTTTCTCATAGCGTAGGTACTTGTTGGTTGTGTGAGTGCCAAGGGCGTCAGTTGGGCTGCGGAGTCATGTCGCCACGATCTTGTGGGCTCTGCCATGTGGATGTCTCAGTAACTCACGCAGCATGCGTTTGAGTTCCTTCTCCATGTCTTCGGTTTTCTGAAGGACAGCTTGGGCTTGTTGGTTGATGCGGAGTTTCTCCGCCGGGTCCAGTTCCTTTACAGTGCAGACGATGACGGGCACGCGGCGATAGCGGGAGTCCTGGCGGATCCTACGGAGGAAACCCATGCCGTCCATGACCGGCATGACCAGGTCTAAAATTATCAGGTCGGGTGTGAATCTTTCGATCTTGTTCAAACCGTCCTGGCCATTGACCGCCGTTTCGACCTCAACTGCTTCTTCTGCGAGGTAGTTGGTCAAGAGACGCCGATCATCGTTCGTGTCGTCCACGATGAGAACTTTGCCGGCTTTGTGACCCAAGGTTCGCTTGAGTACGGGCAGGAGTTCCTCACGAGTGATGGGCTTTTGAAGCACTTCGACCGCGCCGAAGACTGTGCCTTTTTTCTCGCGGGCTACGACGCTGATCACGACAACCGGGATGTGAGCGATCTGCGGGGTGGACTTGATGGCGTTTAGCACCTGCCAGCCGTCCATTCGCGGCATCAACAGGTCGAGGGTAATGAGGTCAGGACGGACTTCCTTGGCCATGCGGAGACCTTCTTCACCTGAGCCCGCGGTGATGACGCGATAGCCGCATTCCTCGATGAAATGTGTCAGCAGCAAGCGGGCATCCGGTTCGTCATCAATGACCAACACGACCCGGGTTTTTAGCCCACTCCATTCCTCCAGTGGTTTGCCGTGCCAGGTTGTGGACGGTTTGTGAGGAGGACGCGTGGCGCTCGAATCGGGACTGGCCGTGCCGTGTTGAGATTCGGATGGGCGCGTCAACACGATCGTAAATGTGGAGCCTTTGTTCACTTCGCTGGCGACTTCAATCCGGTAGCCCATGAGCTGGCATAATGCCTGGGAAATGGTCAGTCCCAAACCGGTGCCGCCAAACTTGCGGGCCGTGGTGGGATCGGCCTGTTGGAATGCTTCGAAGATCATGCCGAGCCGGTCTTTTGGAATACCGACGCCGGTGTCAGCCACTTCTATGCGCATGGGACGGCCGGTCGCGGGGTCGGCGATGACGCGAACGATAACGCGGCCGTCTTCAGTGAACTTCAAGGCATTGCCGACGAGATTGATAAGGACCTGTTTAAGTTTGGCGGCGTCGGTTTCGAAAGAGGCGACCGTCGGCGGCAGTTCGACAAGCAGCCGGACATCGCGACCGCGCACCTGGCCTTCTAGCTGGCCGACCACCTCGCGCACCATGTCGTTCAGTGACACGGGGGCGAGTTCCAGTTCCACTTTTCGCGCTTCGATCTTGGCAAGATCGAGAATCTGGTTGATGAGGCTGAGCAGGTGTTTGCCATTGGCAACGATACGATCCATGAACGTGAGGTCGTCAGGATGAAAATTCTTGTTCTTGTTCTTGAGCAGGATGTTGGCGAAGCCAATGACGGAGTTCAGGGGCGTGCGCAACTCGTGACTCATGTTGGCCAGGAACTCGCTCTTGGCGCGGTTGGCCTCGACGGCCTCGCGGGTTCGCTCGGCCACGCGCTGTTCGAGTGTTTCGTTGAGGCGGGTCAGTTCCTCCTGCGTGCGGATACGCTCGCCGATTTCCTGCTTGAGAGCCTCGTTGGTTTGTTTCAAGGCGGTCTCTCGCTCATGGATGCTGTCGAGCATCTGGTTGAAACCCTGGGTGAGCATGCCCAGCTCGTCCCGGCTTTGCAGTTTGGCGCGGACGGAATAGTCCTTCCGGTCAGAGATGGCCTTGGTGGTGGCTGCCAGTTCCAGGATTGGCTTTGCGATGAACAGTTGCAGGATTGCAGAGAACACAAAACTCACGAGGAATGCCGCCGTCAGCGCGGCCGCGACCACACCCGCATACATCCTCAAGCGGTCTTGCACGGCATGAAGATCGGCTTGAACGTAAATGGTTCCCACCCGCTTGCTGTCCTGAATCACGGGGCGGAATAATACGAGGCAGTCCCTCTCAAAGAGATAGCCATCCGCGCCGGGTTTGTCGGGGAAGTCGATCTTTGCGCCTTTGCGGGTGTAGGTGGCAAACACCGTGCCATCCTCCGCATAAAGACAACCGCCCATGACGTGCGGTTCGACTCGCAGAGCGCTCAGTGTCTCTGTGGCGGCTGCGGGATCATTGAAGAACAGCGCAGCGGTTGAGTTGTAGCCAATGCCGCTGGTCAGGACAATCAGGTTGCGGGCCAGCTCCTGCTTGAAGGTGATCATCTCCGAGGCGACCAGGACCAGCGAGGCGATCAACAACGCCCCGCTGCTGGTCACCATAACCATCAGCGACAACTTCCGCTTAATTGGCATGTCACGGAACCATTGCATGTCATTTGCCTCCCTTGACGCGTTCAGAATCGATAATAGTTGCCAGTCTCAACAATTTAGAACTGATCGTCAACCCGCTGCGTTTGGCAGCTTCCATGTTGATTTCAAAACGGACGTTGGCACCCTGGAGTCGGAAGTTGATGATGCCGCCGCTATGCGCGAAGCGGTCTGTCTCGCCCACGGTGAGGCAGTGCTTTCCCGCAAGTCTGGCAAAGATGCTGGCAAGCCGTCCTCTTTCCGATTTGCTGATAAAGAGCAGATGGCATTGTTGCAGATTCTCAATCTGCCTGGATCGGTGGATGGTGATGGGCCTGTTTTTGACGGTTTCGCCGCGAATGATCCGGTCAAGCTCGCCGCCAAACATATCGTCGCCGAGAATGCCGATGGTGATCGGTGCGGTCGGTGTTGAAAACGCCTCCGATGGCCACTCGACGTACAATGCAAAATTGAATAGGAATGCTGCCTTGACCTCATACTCTTTGGCAATGGGACCCGCACCCATGGCTTCCACCGGTTCCCAGACGAACACCCCGACAGCGACAAGCAATGCCATGGCCTCAATCCCGACCTGCCAGACGCGCTTGGCGCGCTGACCGGCCGATTCGTCGATTGACAGGGTTGGCTGTCTGAACTTCACAACACCGAAACTTCCGGTTTAAAAAGTCACTCTCGCTCCCAATACGCCATTCAATGCCTCCTGGGGAACCGCGACACCGTAAATACCGTACAACGCATAATGGTTGTCTGTAAGGTTTCGCGCACTCGCAAAAACCTCGACATGCTTGTTCACCACCCAGAGCACGTAAAGATTGACCTCATACGGTGTTCCCAGTTCCGCATCGAGTGTGCCAGTGGTCACGTTTTCTGGCGTGGATCGGATGACCAGACTCGGCGTGAAGAACAGCTTGGGTGTGATCGCCCAAGTGATGCCCACGCGACCGTTGTGCTTCGAGATGCCCTGCAAGCCGGATATCACGCCGTCGTTGTTCATCTCGAAGGACGTGTATGAATAAGAGACCCAGGGACTGACCGGTCCGAATTTTGCCCGGGCGTAGATATCGGAACCGTAGCTGGTGCTTGTGCCGCCGTTGGACGACTGTACCAGCGTGATCGGCTGGGTGCAGGCTGCATCCAGATAAACGGTCCCAATGACATTCTGGGGCAATCCACGATCGGAAATGAGAAGAAGGTTGCTCTGTTCTCCGTAATAGATGCCGACGCCGGCCTGGAAGTTCTCCCTTGTGTAGTTGAAGTCCACCTCGTGGGTTGTGGATGTCTCAGGTTTAAGGTCGGGATTCGTCGTGCTCAACTGCGTTGTGGTTTGATAGACGTTGTAGGCGAAATAGGGCGGGGGAGACACGTAAGCCGTGCTGTAGGTGTATTTCGCTGTCCATTCGTCGGTCACGTTCCAGACCAGCCCTGCGCGCGGGGTAAAGGATATTTCGTCAATCCGCGAGTCCTTGTCGAACCGGGCGCCCCCGAACAGTTTCAGTTGATCCATCGCCTGCCAGCTGCTCTCTGCATAGCCGCCGTACACTTGGTATGTCGCATGGGATACGCGCGGAATCAGGTAAGGCCCGTCGCCCACAGCTTTCCAGTACTGGAAATTGCCGCCTTGCTGGGTGATGCCCCCGATCGTGTCGTCGGTGTTGGCTCCGCCAGGCACAGTGGATTTCGGCACGATATCGTTGTGGGTTGCCACCAAACCCGCGAGCAGCGAGATCTTGTCGGTGATGTCCACCCGCAACGTCTCCTCAACGGTATAGGAATAGCCCAGCCCGTATTTGAAATCGTCGTAATTCCATGAGACGGCTGGCGCTGGATTCTGCCACACGTAGCGGGTGGACGGATCAATCTCATACCGATTGAACGTCACCGAGGAATCCAGACGGATATTATCGGCCAGTTGGGCCGAGTACTTGGCCTCCGTTACGATGGAGAAATCCTCCCAGACCGCTTCCTCCACATACGCGAAAGTTGGAGTGCCCAACCCTTCCGTGCTGCTCCGCTTCGAGTCGCGATACCACACCTGAAGCGAAAAATCACCGGCCTCAAACCGCGCAAACGTGTTCAGCCCGTAATCCTCCCTCAACGGCGAGGTGCTGGTGCCCCGGGCTTCAGCCGCGGTGCGATAGTCCTGCCACCATTGCGAATACTCCTTGTCCAGCGACGTCAGATCCGAGTCGTGGTATTGCACATAGCCTGTGAGGCTGATGTTGTTATCCTTGTCGAACACCTTCCCGAATGTCGCCCATGCCTCGCGCTCATTGTTCAGGCCGCCGGAAAACCCCGCCTCTCCGTGAAGACCCTCCTGGGGTTCCTTTGTCTTGACGTTGATCACCGCGCTGGCTGCGTCTCGGCCGTAGAGCGTGGAACCGGGACCATAGATCACCTCGATCTGTTCCGCATCGCGCACGCTGAAATCGCTCCGGAAGGGAAAGTTCTCGCCGCCCGGAGGATTGACGCGCATGCCGTTGACCATCACGACGATCTTGTTGTTGCCGACAATGCCGCGGACCGGCACCTGTGTGCCAATTTCGGAAAAATAATTCTCCGTTGTTTCCATGCCCGGCAGATCTCGCAGCACGTCCTTGAGGTTGGAGTAACCGCGCAGCTTGATGTCGTTCTTGTCGATGACATAAGCCATGCCAGGAGTGTCGGTGGCTTTCTCCGTCCGCTTGGAAGCCGTGGTCACATCCTTGACTTCCACGTTCATCAGGTCTTCCAGACTGAGGTTCTTCAAATCCTCGGACTTCTTTTCCGAGGCACCGGATGTCGTCACTTGCGACTGCTCGGTGTTCTGATCCGCATAGCTCACCGCCGCCAACGCCAGCCACACGCAGCAAAGGCTGCCGCGCCACACGCGGCTTCCTCCACTCATAAGACCGTCAACCTCGCTTCGTATGCGCAGGTGGTTACGCCGGATCAAATTCATTTCGGACACTCCCTTGTTGTTGACGAGCGGGCTCCCTTCTCGGAACGAGGAATTGTCTGGGTGCTGGTCAACTTTTCGGGCGCGGACAGTATCAGACCACTCATAGAACGCAAGCTTGCAAACAGTTTCACGGGTGTTTGCTGCTTGTTTTTTAATTCATTGATGTGGTCAGCCATGCGGAAGCGAGAAACAGGCCCGACCGAAATGCCCCTGTTTTACTGGAATTCCTGCGCCATCTCCCTGCTGGGTCGTTTCAGCGTGTCGAGTGCCGTGCTGTACTCGTTCGCGACACTTCTGCTTCCAGAGGGTGTCTTATTCCGGCTGTTTAACGATGGAGTCGAAATCAGCAGTGGGAGGTTCGAATGCCGGGCTTTCGATGAAAATGCGATGCCAGATGATAAAGGCCACCAACATGTATATTCCAATAACCCCTCGCATCCGGCCTTGGATGAATTCCGTCAAGATACGTTCGATCGCCAACGGGTCGAAGTAGTCTGCTTCCCGAAGCACCGGATTCACGAGGCGCTTCGGCTCAAGATCTCTCAGACGCTCTCTGAACCAGGTTGAGAGTGGAGGGGTAAAACCCTGTTTTCGCTTCGACCCCACGGCGGCTGGAAGTTGTCTGGCCCGCATCCCGTTGCGGAACAGGATCTTGGTCTGCACCTTCCCGAGCATCATGTTTTTCACGCTCCCCGTGATCTTCCTGTCAGCCGGGAGACTGTTGACGAAATCGACGAGGTTCCGGTCCAGGAAGGGTGCGCGGAAGGCAAGCCCCAAACCCTCAGCCTGCTTGCCCATTTTGCTGGTCACGCCGAACGCTCCGTCTGAGATCAAGTCGAGTTCGATAAACTGATGAAATTCGTCCTCGGCAGCGAGGCCGTACTGGCCCATCGCGGGGATGCTCCCGGCGTATCGATCCAGAAGACGGGGCGAAAGTACAAACTGCGCTGATTCCAAAGCGCCTTTTCCTCCCCAAGCCCTGTGGAGACGGTATCGTTCGCGATAGGCGGCGTACAGCGGCGCGTTGAGTGCCTCAAGCAACCGCCGGCCTTCCCGGCCCGGTTCCCACCAGGACAGGAACCATCTCAACATCGCGGCCCCCGAGGCACACCAGAAGCGTCCAGCCGGCAATGATTGGAAGAATCCCCGCAGCGCTGGCAGGTGGTAGGGCCTGCAGCACAAGTGATCAGGCCCATCTCCGCCGATGACCGCGTCGACTGATCCCGCCGCAAAACGCGCCAAATGGTAGGTCGGGATTGATGATTCGTCGCTGTGAGGTTCCTCCAAGAGCCAGACGATCTGCGGGATGGCGTCGAGGGCCTTGTGTGAATCAAGGGCAAGTTCATGGTGTTCGCACCCGAAGTGCGCCGCGACCTGACGCGCCCATGGCGACTCGTCCTCAGGAACATTGGGAAAGCCGATCGAGAAAGTCCTCAAGGGCGAATACCCGAGTTCATGGGCTGCGGCGATGTTCAGGCTGGAATCGAGACCGCCGCTCAGGAAGAAACCGAGACTACCTTCGGAATGTAAACGCCTCTGCATGGCATCACGATGCAGATTATCCAGTTGAACGCACGGTGCGTCGCAGTCACTCGATGTGGGACGGAAAGAGAAACTGTGGACCCGTTTTGACAGGAAGCCACTCTTCTTGCAGAAGGCGACATGGCCGGGTGCCAGCTTGGCAATTCCGTCGAACATAGTCCGTGGGGGCAAAACCGTGCCGGTGGCGAAGAATTCCACCACCGACTGTTGATCAACCCTGCGGGGCACGGCGCCCGAGGCAAGGATTGGGAGTATCCGCGACGCGAAGAGCACCCCCTCGGGCCGAATGGCATAGAAGAGCTGTCGTATTCCACCGGTTCTGTCCTGAGCCATGAGGACCGTTTGCGAGCGGCGATCCCAGATGACCATGGCGAAACCACCATCCAGATGTTCAAGGAAGTTTTCCCCGTGCTCGAGATAGAGCGCGGCCACGATCTCCGTGTCAGTAGCGCCGACCGGATCGTAGCCGCGAGACTTCAAGTGGTGTCGGAGTTCAGTCTGGTTGTGGATTTCGCCAGCCATGGCAACGCGGACGGTGTCTTTGCCAAACCCGCTGGATGTCTGCGACGGTTCCCGGCTTGGAGCACGGGAAAGACTGCTACAGACGCCGAAGGGGCCATCGACCTCAATGGGGTGGAAGTTTGACCCAGGGACGGACGCCGCCATGCGGTCGAGGACGCTTCGCTCGGCTGGCCGGTCATACCAGATTCCCCCAAAGAGAAATGAGAACATAAAAACTCTTTTTCTTGGGATGTGCGCCGTCTGAGAAGGACTATTCTTTTGCGTCGTACTTGTTTCTCGGCGAGTGCAAGGCTTCCCGGCCAGCCTTTATGATCGGAACTGCGCACTCTCTTCCGCAGACTGCTCAACAACGGGCGTGTATGTACGCCTCTTCTCACACCCGGTCAACCTCTGAAACGAAACGGGGTCCATTCAGTTCCAAGGCAGGGAGTTGATGGTGCGGTGGGACGCGCTTTTGCGTCTGCGAAACGCGTGAACCTCGTAATTACGGTGACGGTCTTGCGCCTCTCATACCCCGCGTTCTTGATCCCCAGACAAAAAGAAAATGGTGGCAAGGGTCGGAATCGCACACCGAACCCTCGTTTTTCTTAGGTTTTCAGGCCCTTTTTACTCGGTTTTTCCGATCTGTCAAGAACTCCTCGATTGCCCTATATAGGGCAATCCAACGCCCTTTTACTGACAGTTTTACTGACAGGTCCGCCGCCTAGTTCTCCATTTTCCCGAAACAAGCCACCAACGTCGTGCCGATGAGCAAACACTGTGTTGCCAATCGACGGCGCGACCCAAAATCGAGGTGCGAAGCTGGAAGAGCGACCTAAACGACGATCATCCGCCAAATGATCGCAAATCAACGGACGACGACAGATGTCAGCGACTGAACCAATGGAACACCTGGTTCTCAACCTCTCGACCACTCTAATCTAGCGGTGCGCATTTTGATAAAAACGCTTGACGGCCTCGTGTTATGTGTATAATTATACACGCGCTGAACCCAGTAATATGTACAACTGCCCACACCTACTCGTATTCGGAGAGTTGGACGAGCAGCTTAGGAGTGGAAAGCTGATGGCAAGTGCTTTGAAACAATTGCAAGAACTCGACTATGCAGGTCGGCTGGTGATCGAAACTGAAGAGAGCAAGATCGCGGACTGCAGGGGACTATTGTGCCGCCCAACGTCGGGCGGAAGGATAACGAAAGATTTTCTCGCGTCTGCACCCCGACCGTTCGTAATCGGCACTCTTTCGGTTGGTGTTGATCACATCGACAAAGAACTGCGGGACGATCCCGCGATCCGTGTCATCAACGCGGACGGTGGTGATGGTGATGTGAGCGCAAGAGCGGTAGCCGAGCAAACCGTTGCACTTGCGAACATGCTTCTCCGCCGAACGCACCGAGCCGCTTCTTCGGTTGAAGATGGGATCTTCTCGAACGCCCTCTTTCTTGATGGGCGGCGACTTGAGGGAACCACTTGGGTCTGCGTCGGGTCTGGAAGGCAGACAAAAGCTATCTGTCCGCTCCTTTGGGCGTGCCGAGTCAGCGAGATCATCATCCTGAATCCAGCCCTTAACGTGAGAAAGTTCCACGATTGCTTGGATTCGTCGTTACCAAAGATCGTCGATCTGGACGTAAACTCATTCAAGCTGCAGCTGAACTCGCCTGGGGGGGGGACCATGCGCATCACGGGGATGGTCGATTCAGTGAGCGCTCTTAAACAGGCTGATATTCTGAGTTTGCACTTGCCCGGACGTGAGGAGAACAGAGGTTATCTGAACCCCAAAACACTGAACAACCTAAAGCGCACCTGTATGATTGTGAATTGCGCTAGAGGCAACCTCGTTGATGAAGGGGCAGTGGTCGAGGCCCTACGAAACGGCAAAATCGGCGGATACGCCGCTGACGTGCTCTCGAGTCCTGCGGAAACGGAGAAAGACCCGAGGTTTTCTCCCCTGTGGAGTGCTTGCATGACCAAAGAGCCTCTGAACATTGTGATAACCCCACATATTGGCGGATGCACCGTGGATTGTATTGAGGCACTGTCAAATAGTGTCATCCCTCGGCTTCTGACCGACATAGGAATCTCGGCATGAACTTGACAAGCTCAGTTAAACGGTTGCGTCTGACGTTGACACCGAACGACCTTTTTCGCATCAAAGAAGCTGCAACCCACACGCTGTTCTCAACAAAGAGCGACATCATACGGGAGGCGCTGAAGCTATTCGCGCAACTCAGAGCAATACATTCAAATGGGGCGCGCATCGTTCTTCGCCATGATGTTGAAAAGCGGCAGTATCCGCTCTCCCTCTTCCCATCTTCGCCAAAAGGGCAGCCAACACCACCAGAACCTGAAGCGGTCGCAGCGATCGTACCGGCAACCGAGGTGAGACTTCCTCTGGCGGATGCTGCGGAGCTTGAAAAATTAAAAAGCGCCGGACATGGTGAAAACCAAACACAAATAGTCCGCCAGGCCCTCAAAGTTTACGCCGAAGTGGTGGAAAAAGTCACGATTGGATGGCAATTGGTTTCGTGCGCGGCTGGAGGCTCTAGCATGGTGCTTCCTATTGTGGGTGGGTTGCGGGGAGGTGTAGCGGTGAACACCGCATTGTTAACGGAGGGCGAGGTCTCCACTGGGGGGCTGGTGGAACGCACGACCCTGCGGGATATGTTACCACAGCAACTCTGTGATGCTGTAGAATTGGTGGCTGAGCGCGAACGGGCAACGCCTCGAGAATTCGTGATCGATGTCCTCCGAGAACGCGTGTCGAAGCATCAAATCCGTAACGATCTTGCGGTGCCGCCACACAGCCTTGAGCATCTCTATGCCTTCCATAACCGCTGGCTTGGAGAGAGCCTTCTTGTTTGGGTTCAGGAGCTCCGCGATGCCGGACCATTCCTTCCCATCCTCATACGTCACCTCCAGAACAACGTCCAACTTTATTATTTGCATCACGACCAAAGAGTGTTGAACCAGATTTTGGAAAAGCTGCAGCGATTGCCGCAGGACTATCAGGATGAGGTTCAAAACTACTTTCACTGGATAGAGTTGCCGAAAAAGAGCTTTACTGACAAACCCGAGTTTGTGGTTTTTGATCCGCTCACGCCACACAAAGCGAGCGGTTACACCTGGCACGAAGACCACGGGGAAGGCTACGATCCACTGAATGATACGATGTTAGAGAACATTCTGCGCGAGTATGGATCGGTGTTGGGAAAAGCAAAACAGCAGCTATTGAGCCCTGCCTCATCTCCCCAACGTCAGCCATACAGGCGTATCGTTATCGATCCTGCTTCTTTGGAGACTCATAAATGAAGGCGCATTCCAACCTTTTTCTTGCGATCCCTTCTGCTTTGGCGCACAGCGCGGATGATGGCGCAGACCGACAGGCGCTACGCACCAAGTATGTCGAGGATTTCAAGAGGCTCATCCAGCAACTCAAGGAGCTCGGATTCCAGCCATATTGTGCCCTGGATAACTGTGGGTGGGACAAGCGCCGGTTGCACGCGGCTGGTGAATCAGTGCGAAGAGGCTGGCAGCGGTTGCAGGAGTGCACCCAAGTGATTGCCTGTCCATCTTTCGACGGACAGCCATCAGGCGGGGTACACATTGAGATCGGTTGGGCGATAGCCTTCGAGCTCCCCTTAACAATCATGGCTGCAAAGAACCCGTTTTTCCATTCCCCAATGGTGGCCGGGCTGATAGAGCAAGATGGGTTTCAGTGCAAATGCTTCTACTATCAACGTCAGCCGCGCGAGGTCTTCGAAAAAGTGATAGAACGTGTCCAGCGAATCAAAGTAAGTGGTCTGTCAACTACAAACGGATTATGAACACAAGACACACACTTAGGCTCATTGCTGCGGCAGGATTTCTGCTTGCGTCACTTCTTCCCCTCTCTTCCTGCAAACCGGAACAGGGGCAGGACGACCATTTACGCCGCGTCACCGTGCAGTGGGGCTGGATTCCAGACGGACATCACGCGGGCTTTTACGTCGCCTTGGAAAAAGGCTTTTACAAAACCCGCGGCCTAGAGGTGTCATTCCTACCGGGAGGGTTGGATTCAAATCCGATTAAGTCTGTGGTGTCGGGCTCAGCCGATATCGGCCAAGCCGGTGGAATTGAGCAGCTCATCAGTGCGCGGGCCCAAGGCTTGCCCGTCCTAGCTTTCGCTGCAATCCACCGCGATACGCCGCACGCCTTGATCTCTCTCGAGAGGAACCCCATCCGGAGCGTAAAAGATCTGCCAGGAAAACGGGTCGCCGTTGCTTATGGCGACGCTGCCGAGATCCTGTTCAAAGCGTTCCTAGCGAAAGGGGGAGTCGATCCTAAAAGTCTCACGATGGAGCCGTTCCGATTCGACCTGACGCCGTTGATCATTGGTGCAGTGGACGCGATTACTGGCTTCAAAACAGACCAACCAGTCACCTTGAAGGAAAAAGGTCTAAGGCCCGTGGTGCTTTCCTACTCATCACTTGGCATCCGGTCGTATGGATACACATTCTTCACCACAAACGAATACCGGGCTAAATACCCCGATGTTATAGAGTCGTTTTACTCGGCTTCCCGAGAAGGTTTCGAATATGCCTTCGCGCATCTGGACGAGGCTATCGCGATCACAAAAAAGACGATCCGTGCCAGTTTCAGCGACGTATCGGAAAAGGCCAAGCTTGAACTCGAATCGTCTTTGATGCTTGACGACAAAGGCAAGCTAGCTGATTGGTCGCTTGATCCTGAACTGGTTCGCGAAGTGGAGGGGTATTTGAAAAGCCAGGGGCAGATCAAGGCGATTCCCACGCCCGAGTCCGTTTTTCAAAACGTGAAATAATAAAAGCGCGTTCCTAAAACATGATCATCTGCGAAGACATCGAGTTTACCTACACTACCCCGCCCGTTTTGCGAGGGTTGTGCTTGACGATTCGGCCTGGGGAAAGACTGGTTGTTCTTGGCCGTTCGGGCTGCGGCAAGACCACCCTGCTAAAGCTGATTGCGGGCATTCTTCGACCAACCGCAGGCTCGGTTACTCACGATGGACTCGATCGAAATTGGTATGCGTTCGCGTTTCAAGCACCGGTGTTTTTTCCATGGCTTACGGTGAAGGAAAATGTGGTCACAATTTGTGAGTTGAACGGAATTCCGTCGGAACCGAACGAATTTCTGTGTCCTTTTGGATTAGATGAGGCCACCTCAAAATATCCTTGGCAGCTTTCTGGCGGCATGCAACGGCGGCTTTCCGTCGCGATGGTGTTGTCTTTACAGCGGCCGGTTTTGTTCCTCGATGAGCCAGGCAGCGGTCTGGACGATTGGACCAAGGAAACCTTCCTATCCATTCTTGAAACGACTTTGGAGACACGCAAGACCACCTGCGTAGCAACGACGCACAGCTTGTTTGAAGCCGTGGCTCTTGCCGATCGCATCATTTTGCTCGGAGAGTCGCCAGCTAGAGTCTTGTTGGAATTCAAGGTGGAACTTAAACGGCCGAGGCTGCAGAACGGAAGTGCTTACGCAGGGCTGGTGCATGAAATGGAGAGGCTGCGATGCGCACTTAAACCTTATAGGGAGGCGTCATGAAGATGCTCCTCAAATTGATTCTCGGCTCAACTGGAGCCCTGTTGTTATGGCAGGCCATCTGTATCCTTCTCAAGATACCACGCTATGTGCTTCCCATGCCCAGCGAAGTTATTCGATTCGCGCTGTCGAACTGGTCGATACTTCTCGCAGATTGTGCTGTCACCGGCATGGAGTCTATTGGCGGCTTCGTTGCTGGAATATTGTTGTCGCTTTTGACGGCGGTCTTCATCTATTTTGCGCCTCGGGCCGAACGAACTCTCGCAGCAATGACGATTGGCGCGCAGAGCGTTCCCATTCTTGCGATTGCCCCATTTTTGACGGCTTGGTTTGGTGCGGGCATCGGATCGAAGATTGTGGCGAGCGCCTTGGTTTGCATTTTTCCTCTGATTGGCGGTTGGATCACGGGCAGGAACTCCATTACGCCTAACGAACTTGTTTTCGCTGATTCGGTTCTGCCCACCAAGTGGGTCAGGCTTTGGCACTTTATCCTTCCTCGTTCACTACCAGCATTCGTTGCCGCGCTAAAGATCGGCTGCCCGTTAAGTGTGCTCGGAGCCCTCGTTGGCGAATTTGTAGGAGCGCGGTGTGGGATTGGATTTCGGATATTGACCGGATCCTACTATCTGCGAACCGAGGAGATGGTTTGTGGCGTCATTTTGGCGTGCCTAATGAGCCTCGGCCTGTACGGGACAGTATTGCTGGGGGAACGCACATGGCTTTTTTGGCACGGTAAACGGGCTAGTTAACAGACAAAACAATATGCTAAAGGATGCAGCAGAGACGACAGTGAACAATTCTGCGGAAGCGGCAGAAGCCATAGCCTTTTTCGATCTTGATGTAGGCAAGCAAGGACGGCATCAGTCTTCTGGACATGGAGGCGCATCTGTTAAGTGGGTTCCTGTCAAAAACTGGCGTTTTCGGAAGCAGCTGTTCAGCAGATTCGACAAGGGCATTCAGTTTGACGTTATTGGTTTTCAAAGTGCGAAGTCCGAAGTCGTCGCTGATTTTGTCGCTCGCCATCTTCCGGGAAACCGGGTGCTAGACGCGTTTACCGGCATCGGCGGATCCACGATAGGATTTGCGAAAGCGGGCAAACAGGTGGTTTCAATCGAGATTGTTGAGGAACGCTCCAGAATGGCTGCCCACAATGCGGCAATATACGGGGTGGATAGGCGAATTCGTTTCGAGGTCGGAGACACAGTTCAGCTTTGGAGGCGATTCGATTTTGACGCCGCTTACTTTGACCCGCCATGGGGAGGACTTGGTTATGAATGGATGAAATCACTGCGCTTCGGGTCTTTCATGCCCAACGTGATTCCATTGATCAAGGCCGTTCTTGCCCAAGGAAAGCATGTGGCCGTGACTCTTCCACTCAATTTTGACCTCAACGATTTGAAGCAAATCCCATGGCCTGCGAAGCTCTACTACGGTGATCAATACAAGAGACCCTATTGCATTCACTGTTTCTGGCTGGTCGAATGAAACATCGAACAGCATGGAGTTCCCCGTTTTCAGACTTGCCGGGTGGAGTAAGAATGGGCACTGTTTCAGAAAAGACAGGAGGATTTCGTTTGTGATTGACGAACCATCAACAGCGGTTGGCGAATCTTTTCAACAAGCGTGGGTGAATGTCACAAGGATGCTCATCCAAAGGAGGTGGGAAATACGCAACCTCATGGTACAAATCCGGGATGCAAATGCGTTTGATGCTAACACGCACCGGAGGGTGGAAGCCTTCTGTGAGCAAGAAGATGTGTTGGGGCCGAGGCACGTTGCCTACACCATCTTCCCAGAAGAGTTCTACAAGAAAACCAGGAACGTCAACAATTTGTTCAACGGCTACAACAGGCGAAACGGACTTTACGATAGATTGCAGCGGCGGTATGCCAACGCTTCAAGCTGGGGCACCTACTTCCGACGAATGACCTGCTACGAAACAGGAAGGAGATCAGTCAATCAATTGGCAGACATCATCAGGGCTATCAGGGCACGTAGAAAAGTCAACAAGGCAGCTCTGACGATAGTAATTCAAAAGCCTGGCGGCGAAACCATACGCCCGTTGGGAGGGCCGTGCTTGAATTATCTGGCAGTTCAGGCAGAGCGAAATACACGCACGACTTTGGGATTGCTCGCAGTATATCGGAACCACGATTTTTTGCAGAAAGCCTACGGAAACTATTGGGGGCTCTGCAACTTGCTGCGTTTTTTGGCTAGGGAGACCGATGCAGTTGCAGGACCTGTGACCTGTGTTTCGTCTCACGCTTATGTGGATAAGAAGAAGGCGGCTTTTCGCGCCTTTGTGCAGGGGTTATGATCCGATACCACAGTCCCCCATTCAACTTGCAGGAGTTCAAGGTCGAAGTCACCTATCGGTGCACGTTGAACTGTATCCATTGTTCCAGTGATGCCCGGCCATCAAATGCACTCGAAATGCAAAAAGAGGATTGCCTCCGAATTCTTGCAGAAGCTGTTGGGATGGGAGCAAAGGAAGTGGCATTTTCCGGGGGCGAACCGCTGGCGTGGCCCCACCTAGTTGATGCAGTGGAAGTCGCGAACAAGGGCAAGCTCAAGGTTGGCATTTATACATCGGGTGTTGTACAGGATTTCAAAGCAAGAGCAACCGAACTGTTCAAGAGGGGTGCCCAGCGATTCATTTTTAGCGTTTTTGGACGCGACGCGACCAGCCACGAACGAATCACGAGAATCGCTGGCAGCTTCAAGCTTACCTGCGACGCAGCGACCGCAGCACGTGCTGTGGGCGCTGCGACAGAACTGCACTTCGTTCCTTTGTCTACCAACTACCGTGAGCTACCTGATGTGGCAAACTTAAGCAAGAAGCTGGGTGCGGACAAAGTAAGTGTTTTACGATTGGTACCCCAAGGGCGCGCGACTCTACTTCGAGACCGGACGTTAACCAAAGTCCAGAATCAAGAACTTCGACGGTTGATTATGGAATTGAGGAAAGCCGGGTTCGAAATCCGCACTGGCTCGCCCTACAACTTTCTCATGGTCAACAATAGCCCTGAATGCCGCGCAGCAATTGACCGACTGATTGTCGGGCCGGATTTGCGGCTCTACCCGTGTGACGCTTTCAAGCAGGTTAGAGCTGAAGACATCGCTGGGACGCTAAGTTTTTCTTCTGTAAAAAACGCGCGTCTTCAGGATTGTTGGATGCAATCGCCGTTTCTGAAAGCGGTCCGTACATATTTGACAACGCCGTTTGCAGCTTCATGTGTTGGCTGCGGGGCACTTGAACCGTGTTTATCCGGGTGCCTTGCGCAGAAAGTAATTGCTTATGGAAACATGGACAAACGGCCAGACCCTGATTGTTTGAATGCAAATTGAAACTCACATGAGTTGTTTATTTGACTCATTCGCAAAAACGACCCGATTTGACGATCTCGTCAGATCGGTCCAACACTGTGACTTGTGCTCACGCTTATGCGCCCGTCGAAAAGTGCTCTCGGACAAAAATGGGGCTCTTGAGTCGAAAGTGCTGTTTGTGGCAGAGGCACCTGGCCGCCTAGGAGCAGAGCGCACCGGCGTGCCACTGCACGGAGATCGAACTGGAGATAATTTCGAGGCGTTGTTGGGCAACATAGGGTGGAAGCGGGAACAAGTGTTCATCACCAACGCGGTATTGTGCAACCCGCAGGAAGAAACTGGAAACAATGGAACGCCAACCTCTGACGAAATTGCTAACTGCTCTGCCTATTTGGAAATGACAATTGCATTGGTAAAGCCCGACGTTATCGCGACGCTTGGGAAGACTGCTTTGGATGCCTTAGAAATGATCTCGCCGCACGGGATAGACCTGCGGAACGGGGTAGCTCAAATGGCGTCATGGTGGAATCGAAAACTGTTTCCACTCTATCACCCAAGCCCGCGTGCGATGATTCACCGGTCAATAGCAAAACAACGCGCAGACTTCACACTTCTAGCAAAACAAGTTGATCCTGTTAATGGGCTAATCGCTCGCAAGAAGTCAGTTGTTCCAACAACGCCGCTCCTTTTACTTCAGCCAACTACTCTCCAACAGGTGGTCAGAGCGATTGTGGAGATGACAGGGCGTCTCACGCTTTTCAAGTTGACCAAGCTCCTTTATCTCATGGATCTTCAAGCAACGCGAACGCTAGGACATGCCTTTGCTGGGAATGTCTACCTTCGGGCGGTCGATGGCCCATGGTTGCCAAACCTGCACAAACAATTGAAGGAAATGGATGGATTTGAAGTGAGTTATTTTTTCGCTCATAAACTACCGATGGTCGCACTAGGACCAAAACCTCGGTTTGAGCCGCAACTGGATGATGCCGTTTTTGAAATCCTCGCCAAGACCGTGAACCTCTATGGTGATTTGAGCAACTCTGCGATCAAGACGGCCGTCTATCAAACCGAGCCGATGCGGGAGATTCTCCGACAGGAACGAGACGGAAAGGACATGAGACGTAAGCCTGTTTTGCGGTCATCATCGGCTACAGGCCCCGGCTTGGCTTCATAGCCATCTCGTTTTCCGCCGATTTGAGGCAATCCGGGCCCGTGAGTCACGTAAGGATTTTACCCATCTGTCTCACCCCTCCGAATGCTTTTGTTCGTCTAGAACAACCATCTTCGCACTCGTTCCCTCCATGTCAGTTTCTTTCGTCTAATTTCTTCTGCCTTTGGGTGTTTCCCTGTAGCTGGCACTTCACATGAATCACCCAGCGCAGTAAACGAAGGAAACGGGCAGTAATCGTGGCACGCACCAAGGTGGTCAACGTCCATGGTGCCTGAAACAAAATGATGATTCTGCGTACCTACGTCCGAAATTCCAAGAGGAGCGACCACCATCGAGAGCATCTGAAGCACCTGGAGCGAAGCGAGGCTTGAGCTGAAAGGAAATACGTTTTCGTTTCGTTTAAGGCTACTGTCTCGCGGTAGCGTCTGGATATAGGACGGATCATCCAAATCTCCCCGCCTTTCCACTTCAACATAAGCAGAATCGTATTGTCCCACACATTCTAGGCATTTTCGAGTGGGAGAGGCGATGTGAGCCTGCCAGTCTGCCCCCTGCAAGCGACCATCCTCTTTTGTGTGAACAGCAATACCGCCATCGACAACGGGAATCAGGTGAGCATACGCAATGAGGTTTAATACATAACGCGCCCATGGCCTGTCGACACAACTGAAAAGCATATCGCAATCTAGAGCTTCGCGAAATCCGTTTTCTTCCGTAATGCTGTATGGAATCGGAGCAACGGTGAAACGCCTGGCAGTCGCACCTCTCTTTAGAGCCTTGGCCAGCACGTCCACTTTCAGTCTCTTTTTCAAATAATCCTGCTTACTTGCATGTAACAGGCGGTCGAGATTGTGTCGTTCAACAATATCGAAATCAATAAGGCTTATGTCTTGAATACCGAGCCTGGCCAATGTTTCCGCCACAATGCTGCCGACACTGCCAACCCCGACCACACCAATTTTGAGACGAGCAAGTTTTTGCTGGGACTTAATTCCCCACACAGAGATCGTTCGCTTCAATTCCTCCCTAAATTCTGGAGGAGAGCAGATTCTGTCAGCAAATGTGACTTTGAACCCTTGATCGCCTATGACTCGCACAGATTGGCACCACACCCGTTTGTACAAAGCTGGCCCAGTTTTTTCCCAAAACCGCGCGCTCCAGCATCCATCCGTCCCCACTGTCATTCCAACAAGGGGGAAACCCGTAGCCGCCTTTGCTTGAGCCGCCATTGCCTGTTCTGTTTGGACATCGTCTTCACTCATTCCTTGCCAGCCGGGGCCGAGATGGCTGTGCATGAACGTGACGCCGCCTTTTGACTTCATCGCTTCCCCCAATGCTCTTTCAAAGTATTTTGGGGTAACCGACGCATTCCCATGCAATAAACGATCATTGTCCTTGGGCATCACCACCGCATTGACTAGCGCGGACACCCGGCGTTTCCCCGCACTCGGGTGCCAAACAGCAAAACACAAATCCTCCTGAGAGCCATCTCTCAAAAGGTGGGTGCATAGCTGATTCTGAACTGTAGATGTGAGGGCGACGCTACGGTTCATAGAGTATTCAATAAATGCGAAACATATTCCATGTACCGTTTCACTGTCCTCTTGCGGGCCCATTGGTTGGTGAAAGGTCTGCTCAAGTATTGCCATTCAGCACCAAAAGGGGCGCTCGCAGCCGATCGACTATGGTCTGGCGCATTGGGGTTAATTGGAATTAAATGTGGTGATACATGGATGCCGCCAGGAGGCGTGATCTCGAAATCCTGTGGAACTTGAATTCCCACCTTTATTTGACGGCCCAAAAAACGCCCCTCGGCAATGACGAAAGGGATGATTAATTTGTCTGCATCCTTCATCTCGACCGTGTAGCCGAGGGTTTCCAGCCCCTCTTTGAATTTATCTCTGCCACCCATAACAAGATCACCTGTTAGACACGGGTTTTGGCCCCATAAAATTCGTGATGAACTTCATGCCGTTGTGCATGTGAATGACTTTGCCAGGATCGTTTCTGAAGGACTCCTGGTTGTGACCATCAATCTTGATCAGGTAGTTCAGGTTGGGATCAATGCCTGCATTCTCCATGATTTTAACGGGCGTCAACTCCCTTTCGGTCGTCGATTGCGGCTCGTCGTTCACGGTGTAATGGATCATGTGGACGTGTGGCACCACGACGAAATGTTCACCGTCAGTGATTGTGACCGTCTCATCATCCTGCACTGGTTGCCGCTTCCCTCCCTTCAAGCTCTCAAGATCGTCGTCGAGCGGCACCTTTGCGGCTTCTTTGATTTGGCGGCCGGTCACCCGATGCTCATGGAAGTCGACCCTGCGGTGATCGGTGCTGGCTACTTCCACGAAGACGTGGATGTTTAATTCCTTGTGAATGACCACAAGGCGCTCGCCGCCCCGGATGTTGAGAACCTCGTCATTAGCGACGCGTTCCAATTCGCCCTCGTCTTGAACCGCAAGCTCGGTGTCCGATGACAACCGCGCCGCTTCTTTGATCTCGCGTCCCGTCACCCGGTCCTTGCTGAATTCAAGCTTACGATGGTCGGACTTTGAGACTTCTAGGATGACCTGAACAAGTGGTTGCTTTTCCATAATTAATTTCTTTTTTTAGATAATTGCTTAGGCTGGCTTCCCACCGTGGGAAACCGATGCCAAACCAAGTGTTGCACACGTGCAACACTGTCGCTGTAGTAATACCACAAAGCTGTTGTCTTGCAAGTGCAAAAGTGTATAATTGGTGAAACAGGGCAACAATATGGCTACCAAATCTCAACTCAACGTTTCGAAGCTGGCCGCCATGCTGCGGACAAAACGGGGCGAAAAAGGGCTTCGGGCAGTAGCCGCAGAGATCGGCGGCGTCAGTGCCTCTACGCTCTCCCGAATTGAGCAAGGCAACGTACCTGATTTGGATACGTTCGTCCGCATTTGCCGATGGCTCGCCGTCGAGACAAATGAGTTCATGCATGATCCAAAGGCTATCGCACGATCATCGGCATTGGCAGGGGCCGGAGACAACGTGCCTGATGTGATTGAGGCACATTTGAGAGCCGATCAGGTGTTGCCGCCTCATACCATTAAGGCTCTATCAGAAATGGTGCGACTGGCCTACAAGGCGGCTGGAGACGGAAAACTGGAGAAGCCAAAAAAATAGGAAAATGCAGAGGGGTTTCAAAACCGAGGCTGAAAAACTCTCATGCCGGTTCAGATTTGAACTCGGCCTTCCCGCTATCTCCCAGCTACCCGCGAAAACACTCCTTGCGCACCTAAATATCCCCCTTTTGAAGCCAGCAGACATACCTGGGTTGCGGCCGGAAGTATTCCATGAGCTTTTGAATGGAAGCTCCAAGTTTTGGTCTGCCATCACTTTCTACGATCGACTTGGCCAGCCCATCATCATTTACAACCCCCAACACGCACCTACCAGACAGGAAAGTGACTTGATGCATGAAGTTGCGCACATCCTCCGCAAGCATCCGCGCGCGAAAATCGTCCAACTTGGCGACGTCGTTTTTCGAACCTATGACCCGGCTTACGAGAAGGAGGCTGAATGGTTGGGAGCGTGTCTCCAGATAACCCGTGAGGGTTTGGTCTGGGCGGTCAAAAGCGGAATGTCTCCAGAGCAAATTGCAGGGCACTTTGGCGCTAGCCAAGCTTTGGTTCGTTTTCGTCGGAATACGACAGGGGTGGATGTGCAATTGCAGCGTGCCCGGTCAGCTTGGCGTCGTGGATGAGTATTTGGCACACTCCAAAGACTCACTGCGAGAAGTGCGGATCATGCCGCCAGTGGCCATTCTTTGAACATCGCTTCGGCTTGCAGGATCACCTGCCGAGTTAATGCTTCCAAATGCTCGGACTTAACCCCGCGCCTCCGTAAAACGACTTTCACTGCGGCTCGCACTCCCGCCTTCACGTCTTCCCTGTGCGGCTTCGTCCAATCCACCTTGAGATTCTTCTTCACGGCCTGTACGACATCACGTACCAGATCGCAGAGAAACTGTTCGTCGTAGAGCGTGGCAGCGTTTTCGGATACGGCATCATAAAATGCCAATTCTTCACGGCTCAAGTTCAGTTGTTTGGTTCGTTCCGTCTCGCGGTCAATGTCCTTTTTGATCTGGATGAGAACGCGAACAACGTCGGCTGCTTGAATCGCCCGGTTGTGGTATTTCCGCAGCGTCTGCTCCAGCATGTCCTTGAACGATTTATACTTCGCCAGGTTGGACTTCTCCCGGCTTTGAATTTCGTCGGCCAGTATTTTCGTCAACAGTTTCAGTCGAAGGTTTTCATCTTCTTGCGACCTGAACTCCCCGAGGAACTTCTCATCCAAAATCGAGATGTCCGGCTGGCTGATACCGGCCGCTTGGAAGATGTCCACCACGCCTTTGGATTCAATACTACGGTCCAACAAGCTGCGAACGGCTTTCGCTGTGTCCGCGTCTTTGGTCGAGACCCCGGAAGTGGTTTTCCGCAATTGCTTGCGCACGAGTTGGTGGAACACAACTTCGTCCGCGCACTCAATGCAGTCGGGTAAATGGTTCACCAAGGAGAAGGCGCAGTTGAGTTTGGCTTCGGCCGCAAGAAAATCATCCCGCAATTCGTCGGTCTTCACGAGATGGCCGCAGCACTTCAGGAACAAATCCTCGAACTCAACATTCGACCATGAACGCCAGTCGCCGTAGCTCTTGCCCGGCGGCAGATCCGGCAGGAGATGGCGAACGTCAGCAAGCGCCTGTTTGAAAGCAGCCTTGGCCTCCTCATTGATATTCGGGGCCGGATTTCCACCCCCGCCGCCTTGGGTGTATTTCTTGGCGGCTGCTTTGAGTTCATCACCGATGCCGATGAAATCCACCACCAGCCCACCCGGCTTGTCTTGGAATATCCGGTTGACTCGTGTTATGGCCTGCATGAGGGTGTGGCCCTTCATTGGCTTATCCACATAGAGCGTGTGGAGGCAGGGAATGTCTGTGCCAGTCAGCCACATGTCGCGGACGATGACGATCTTCAATGGGTCCGCGATGTCCTTCATGCGTGCCTTGATGGCGTCCCGTTGGGGTTTGGTCGTGACGTGCCCAGCCTGGCTCCATTCTGGCGGGTCTTCCTCAAGATTGGCTGTCATCACAATCTTGATTTCCGGACAGCCGGGGAGCGCCTTTAGCGCGTCATAAAGCTTTACGCAGTTGCGCCGACTCATGCACACCGCAATAGCTTTGCCGTCGAGGACGGCGTTTCGCTTCTGGAAGTTCGCCAGCAGTGTCTTGGCGAGTTCCGCGACGCGTTCCTTGGTTCCGGCCGCTTCGGCAATGGCCGCCCAGCGAGCGCGCTCCGCCTGCGAAACCGTTGCGCCTCCGTCTTCCTCGGTGATTTCCGCCAGGTCCTCGTCAATCTTCTCGTTCGTCAACTCCAGCTTGATCAACTGCGGGTCGTAATAAATCGGCACCGTTGAGTGGTCTCTTTTCGACTGGAGCGTGTCATAGGTGTGAATCACTTCACCGAACACGGCCTGGGTGTCCGCCGTGGCGAAACTGATGGGCGTGCCGGTAAATCCGATGAACGATGCGTTTGGCAAAGCGCGGCGGAGGTGATAAGCAAAACCTTCTGTCAATCCGTATTGCGTGCGGTGGGCTTCGTCGGCGATGACGATGAGGTTGCGCCGCTTGGACAAAACCGGGTGGACGGCTTCTTCATCGCCCAACTGGAACTTTTCAATGGTTGAAAAGATCACCTCTCCACCTTCGCCACGAAGCAAGGAACGCAATTCCGCCACGGACTCTGCGTGCTGGACATCGCCAACGAGTGACTTCACCGCGACAAACTGGTCGTGTAATTGATCGTCCAAATCCGTCCGGTCCACCTGAATCACGAACGTCGGGTTTTCCATTTCAGGCAGATGCCGGAGGATGGCCACGAAGTAAGCCATGGAAAGTGATTTGCCGCTCCCTTGCGTATGCCAAATGACACCAATCTTCCGGTCGCCGTCCGGGCGCGAGGCGCGCAACGCCTCCTGCACAGCAAAACGAACACCAAAGAACTGGTGATACTTGGCACCCTTCTTCTCGATCTTGTCGTTGACGACCTCGAAAGCGATAAAGTGGCGGATGTAGTCCAGCAACCGGTCAGGCGGAAACAGCCCTTCGATCAGCGTCTTCATCGCGCTGGTGGAATCTTCCACCACGTTCCGGCCGTCTATACTTTTCCATGGGGCAAACCACTCCCACGAGCTTGTCCACATCCCGTGCAACGTTGAGCCGACCGCGTGCGGCGTCTCGTCGGTTGCGTGACCAACCATCCCACCATCGGAAACAACGACCAGTTCGTTAAAGTCAAAAAGTTGCGAGATGCCCGCCTTATAGTGCTGCACCTGGTTGAAGGCCCCGAGTGTATTCGGGTTCTCCTCGTAAGGGTTTTTCAACTCGAACAACACCACGGGAAAGCCATTCAGATAAAGGAGGATGTCAGGACGCCGGTCGTTTTGGCCGCGAATGGTCAACTGGTTGACGATGCAAAAATCATTCTTCTCCGGCTGCTCCCAATCCACGAGGTAGATTTGCATTACCGTCTTTGAGCCGTCGGCTTTCCTGTAGGGCTGTTCAAAGCCGCGTGCCAGCATTTCATGAAATGCCTTGTTCCGTTGTTCCGTCGTGATGCCCTCGGGTCGCGAAGCCTTTTGGATTGCTTCCTCCAACGCGTCAGCAGGCAGCTTTGGATAACGCTTCACCAGAAACGACCGCACCCAATCCGCCATCACCACCTCGCGCAAGTCGCGTTCGATGTCACCACCGTATTGGTAACGATAGCCCCGTAATGCCGCGAGCCGATCAATCGTCGTCTCCTCAAACTGCGATTCTGTGCCTTGATTGGGCATCTCAATCCTTGCCTATTCCCATCATTGTGTTGAACGCTTGTTCAGTTGTTGTTGGTTTTCCTTGCGTTGGTCTAACAACGCCTTTGATGGTCCAGTCCGGCATCTTTGTCTGTTGACGATTTCTGATTTCTGGATTTTCCGCGTAGGCGGTCTGAATAAGAAAGGTCTCAATCTGCCCGCAGGTCGCCTTAGGAACGGCTTTCTTGTTACCGCGCGGAGCGATAATGAACATGACTGGCGTTCCTTTTCTTCCATCAAAAAGAACGGCGTTGTAATGATTCAATTGATACCAGCCAAGGGCCTCTTGCTTGAAGGTCTTTGTGGCCTTTCCAACATACCAAGGCGTGTAGCCCCTCGAAGCGCGAAGCGCGAAGACATAGCAGCCTTGCTTTGCTGCAATTGCCTTTGCGGTTCGCTGCTTCCAAAACGCTCTCACGTGGACTCCTTCGATAAACTTGAGGTTTCCGTTTTCCCGAAACGGGATTTCGATGGGCGCGTGGACGACAAGGTCTTTTGCCATAATTACCCTTTTGCTTTTAGGTCTTTTGCCTGTTTCACACGCAACTCGCCCGACAGCAGTTTGGGCAGCAGCGTATCCCGTAACGCCGCCAGCGTCCGCGATTCTTCTTGGTTATGCCGGATCTGGGCGAACCACGGCGCTGTCACTTTGTTAAACGCCTTGCAGACTTCTGACGATGGCCGAATGAACGGAACGCTTTTGAGATTGAGTTGATTCAGTTTCGGTTGAACGGCCCCGGTGACATACGGCAACATCTGGGTTTGGTTGAAAAACAGCAAAAGCATTTCAGTTGATATTTCATCTCGTCCAGTGATGACGTGAGCGTGATTGTTCACCCAGATCTTGCCCCACACGTATTGCGTCATGGGATAACCATCTGCATCAACAACTGAACCGTCTTCGCCTAACAACAGGAAAACCCCATCGAAAATGAAATCGTCTATGTAGTCCATCACACTGGCCGCACCGTAGTATGGGAATTTGCCGGGTCGTTTGGAGCGCTCTGCACCAGACAATGGAATCCGGCGCGAATCGTGAACATCCATGACTTTACCTACAGGCACGATCTCCCAACCGGTGGGAATCTCACTAAGTTCAGAGTCGTGGAAATGGGCGGGGAAAAGTGCAGCGAGGTCGGGGCGGAGGTGAGCGGGCGGGCGTCCGGCGGCTTTGGCTACCACGGGATCGAAATCCACAAACCACGAACGGAACAACGCCGTCGCCAACTCCTCCAGCGTCCGGTTCGTCCGCCGGTTCACCTCAATCTTGTCGTCTAAAGCGCTCAACACCCGCGCTATCGCTCGCTGCTCGTCCGGCGAAGGAATGGTGATTTCAAGCCGCCGCTGGTCGGTCAGACTCAAATACGGAGCCATGTCCGTCGAATCCTTCATGCCATTGAGTTGATCAATGAATTCCGGGCCGTGCGCCCATTCCCGCAGAAAACCTGGATGCAACTTGTCGTGGTCGAGCGAGCGCCAAAAACTCAAATGAGGTGAATAAACAAACGTCGGCAAATCGTCACGAACGTATGCAGCCCTACCCGTGCTGTTGCCTTTTGTGGTAACAACCGTATCCCCCGCATGTGAAAGTTTGGATTCGAGTTTTGGAGAAAGCGATTTGTGGAACCGTTCGTGTTTTTCGACCGCGATATGTCGTTCCAAAACTGCTTCACCGCGAAGGAATGGGTATCCTGTGCCAGTGAGTTCTTCCATTTTGGCGCGGTAGCCGTCGCCGATTTGCAGCACACCGTCGTCAATCAAAGATTGGAAACGAGTGGTTTTCATGCAGCTAGTCGTCAGTGGCAAGTTCTGCGAGCGCAGCGCGGACGGATTCATCCAATTTGCGAGCGCTATCCAATTCGCCGAGCAGCGCATTCTTGAGTCGCGGAAATCTCTCTTCAAACGGTTCATCTTCGCCGCCGTCGTCGCTTGCGCCGACGTAACGGCCCGGTGTGAGCGCGTAGTTGTATTCGCGGATTTTGTCGAGCGTGGCTACGGCGCAGAAACCCGGCACGGTGTCGGGTGCGCGTTCGTATTTGAATTGGTGATACGCGGTGGAGATGTGCTCAATTTCCTCCATTGAAAGTTGTTTCTGTTTGCGCGAGCCGGGAATGAGCGTGCCGAGTTTGCGCCCGTCAATGAACAGAATTTCGTTCTTGCGCGCTCTAAATTTGTGTCCGCCGCCGCGATTCTTGCTCAAGAACCAGAGCGCACAGGGAATCTGCGTGTTGGCAAACAACTGGCCGGTCAGCGTGACGACGCAATCCACAAAGCCGCCCTCGACAAACGCCTTGCGGACAGCGATCCGGGCGGTTTCGTTGTTGGAAAGTTCGCCAGTGGCCATCACAAAGCCCGCCGTACCGCCGGGTTCGCGGACGGTGTGGTCTTTGAGATGCGACAGGAAATGCAGCATCCACATGGTATTCGCGTTGCGCGGTGAGAGTGGGAGCGGATGGGTTTCGGGCAACCGGAGACGGGCGTCCTTGTCGGAAATCAGTTTTGCGCCCCAGCCGTTTTCGCCTTTTGACCCATCATTGAACGGCGGATTGGCGAGCACGAAATCAGCCTTGAGGTCGGCGTGCTGGTCATTGGTGTAGGAACTGCCAAGCTTGATGTCGCCGTCGAGTCCGTGGATGAACAGATTCAACCGGCACAGGCGGTAGGTGAAATCCTTTGTCTCCTGTCCGATGAACGACAGCTTACCGCTGTGGTGAGCAAACGTGTCACTTTGCACGAACATGCCACCGGAACCACAGCAGGGGTCGAACACCTTGCCCTCAGTGGGTTCGAGCATGGCGACGAGCGTTTGCACAATGCTGGCGGGCGTGAAGTATTCGCCGCCGCGCTTGCCTTCGGAATTGGCAAACTCGCCGATGAAGTATTCATAGACACGGCCCAACATATCCACGCCACCCACGTCGTAACGGAAGATGTCTTTGGAGAAAAGGTTGATGATGCCCGCAATGTTCTCCCGGTCGAGGTTCGAGCCAGCGTAGATGGGTGGTAACAGACCTTTCAGCTTGGGGAACGTCTTTTCCAATTCACCGAGAATATTGTCGAGCCTGATTTTGACATCATCGGCACGGGCGATCTTGACGATGGAATCCCACCGCGCGATTTCGGGAACAAGGAAAACCTGTTTGCTGAGGTAAAGATCAGCGTCTTCGCGAACCTGTCCGGCGGTGTATACATCCGTGGTGTGCAGGTCGCTTTTCGGGTCGGCAATCTCGGCATCAATCTCCGCCCGCCGTTTTTCATACCGTAGCGAGAGAAACCGCAGGAAAATCAGCGGCAGGACGTAGCGTTTATAGTCGGACGGCTCGATGTTGCCACGCAGGGCTACCGCAGCGTTCCACAATTCTTTCAGCAGCTCAGCCAATCCGCCGTTGGTTTTTTGAGCCTTGCTTGGCGATTTGGATTTCTTCATCGAAATGGTTTAACGCTAAATGTTCCGCACCTGCTCCGTAGCGTCAGATGATGGCAGCGTCGTTTTGCTTTCGCAATAGCTCTTTTGAACTGGCGCTGCTGTGCGATAAGCGCTCATTTCAACCAGCTAAAAACAGGGCACGCCGACAACTTCATGAATGCTCCTCCTCCCACAACCCGCCCACGAAGGGCAAGGCTGCGGGAAGAGGGGCGGAATGATGTCAATGTGCGACGGCGTGTCTCTCACGCGTGGCTAGGAGGTTGTTCTTCCAGCCAGGCACATGAGCGATGTCTGCCATAATGCTCTCACCAAAGAACTCACGGATCTGTGAGGCCAGCCGATTCCTGTGGTGCTTCACGGCGTCGTTGCTGACGCGGCATTCCCGCGCCACATCGGTCATGGTTCGGCCTTCAGCAGTGAACCGGATGATGTTCCTGCTGCAATCATCCTGGGACTGGAGGAACCTGTCCCAATCGACTTCACGAGCTGCGATCGTGGCTGGATCTTCGGTGTCGCGGCTCAAGATTTCGCGCAGTGGAATGCCATCCCAGTCTTCGCCATCGGCTGGAATCAACACGTCCACCGATTCCACCTGGCACTTGCCGTGGAGCTGGGTTCCTGTTGCGAGCACGTCCACGGCGCTATTGCCAACTGAACGACGGCCGCTCTTGATGTGCTGCAAGGTGTAGTAGGCAATGTTCCCAACAGTCACCTTCTTTCCCGCCTTCTCCGCATTGTGCAGCATCTTGGCAGCCAACGCTGTTGCATCCTGAACGACTTCCTCAACGTCCTCGCAACCGACCAATTTCACTGATCTGGCAACAACGGCTGCAATGCGTGGCACAATCTCCTCTACGAGCAAACGTCCTGCTTCAATTGTCATGGGGTCTGTCCTTTCGGGGATGAGGAAGACCCTTGGGCCGGGTCTTCCGTGTGGTTGAACACGAATTGACCCAGCCATCGGCCGGGTGAACATCAACGACGCCAACACGGCGTCATTTTCAACATTGCTGCGAACGGTTTTCGTTTTTGCCCCGCCAATATCGCGAGACAGCTTTGGTCGCCCTGTCGAGCCAAGAGTGGTCATTCCTCAACTGCTGGAGTTCGGCGGTAGAGAAGAACTTGTGGCCATTACGTGCAGGTTCGCCCAACGGTTTTAGCAGCTTCGTCCGCATCAGCACGGGAAGGTCGTGTTCCTCGAATCCAAGCAACTCGACCGCCTGTGAGGCATTCAACCGCGCGGGCAGGCGAAGCACACTCAACATAGATGGCTGATTCATGATCCCTTTCGTTTGAATGGAGAAGAGCCAGCCCCAGTGATTCACCAAGGCTGGCTCTCCCGTTGGTTGATGTTTCAGTTCAACTCCACTTCCTGCACTACGCCGGGTGCCTGACTATGCCGGACACAAATCGTTTCCTTCCTGAACCGCTCGGTTTGGGACGATTTTGTCCGGCATAGTTTTCCTTTTCCTGACGCCATAGGGTCTTGGCGAAAGGAAAAATCAGATGAAGGGA
>CAZGGF010000254.1:0-7123 GCA_964524715.1 uncultured Verrucomicrobiota bacterium
ACCCCCGATCGGCGTCGAAGCGGAGGGTCCGGAAGCCGCAAGTGGTTGTGACCTCATCAAGCGACGCGCCATCGCGTTTGACGACGGTGCGTACGCGGTAAAGCGTCGGCTCGTCCACCGACCAAAGTCTTGGCGATTCCACTGGCAGCGATAGCTTCGCGACATTCTCGCCGAGTGGTTTGACAGTCGTCCGGACGGCACCTTGGGCAACGGTCTTGCCATCGGGATCCGTGAGAGTAACGGCGACCTCGACAGGAGCCGGACCACCACCGGAATTGGCGAGTGTAGCCTCGACTGGCAACGACCAGCGGCCGTCGGCGTTGCGGACGGGATTGGCGAACACACCGTCGGTGACGATGTGAACGGGGTTGCGCTTCACGAGCCACGTATGCCGGTAGATGCCCGCGCCTTCATACCACCAGCCTTCCATGACGTTGGCGTCCACACGCACAACGATGGTGTTGACGTGGTCGCCGAACTGCGCGAACGGCGTGATATCGACATAGAATGAGGTGTAGCCGCACCAATTACGGTGAACGACGGTGCCGTTGAACCAAACCGTGCAGTGTGTGGCAACGCCATCGAATTGAAGCTCCAGATGCCGGCCACGGTCGGTCGGGTCGAGCTTGAACTGCCGCCGATACCAGCCGAAGCCCCGCGGGCGGTAGCCCTGCGAAAGATTAGCGTTCTGGTCAAATGGCCCCTCGATGGCCCAGTCGTGCGGCAGATCCAGCTGCCGCCAATCCGCGTCGTCAAATTCCGGCGCAGCCGCACCCCAAGCCTTGCCGGCTTTGGCGTTGTGGTAAGTGTCGCCGTGCCCTTGGATGACCGGGAATGGCACGTCGCCGAGGTGGAACCGCCAGCCGCGGTCAAGGGAAAGCCGTTCTCGGGGAACGGAGGACTTGGGTCCATCGGCGGCGAGCGTGGTCAAACCCGAACCGAGCAGCACGACAACAAGAAGGAAGGAAAGTTTAAGTTTCATGGCGCGAACTCATTCCATCTGGTTTATCGTGCAGAAAAGTCACCCGCGTCAAGCGTCAGGCAAGGCTCCATGGAACAAAGTTTTCTCTCACGGAACCGCAGTTTCAGATTGCTTTTACCTGCGAATCAGCTAGAAAGCGCGGCCAACTTACAGCCCATGTGGCTGGAGATTGAGCGTCGAGAACATCTGCTGCGCGCGCCGAACGAACGGTGGCGACAGCGGGCCGAACAGCAACAAGATAAGGAGTAACGAACATGCTCGGATGTGATTTGGGAACGTTGTTCAAGGTGACGGTGGCAGGCGGATCGTATCAGGAAGGATTGACGACGCATTTGCAGGGAGTGCCGCCAGGCTATCTCATCACCGAAGAGGAAATCTACCGCGACCTGTTGCTGCGCAAGCCGGGTCAGGGCGAACTGAGCTCCCCCCGTCGCGAGCCGGACGTGCCGATCATCTACAGCGGCGTGAACTGCGCCGACACGATGCCCGGCTTCCATAACGAGAGCTACACCAACGGCACCCCGATGGTGATCCTCATTCCAAACCTCGACCGCCACTTTGAACACATCGAGGCCTATCGCGTCACCAATCGCACACCGCGGCCCGGTCACGCCAGCTACGCGAGTTACGTCAAATACGGCCAGTGCGACGACTCCATCGGCGCGGGATTCTTCAGCGGACGCTACACAGCCACCATCGTCGCAGCGGGCGCGGTCGCCAAGCGCATCCTCAAGGAAGTCGGCATCGAGGTGACCGGTTACGTCAAGGAAGCCGCCGGCATTCGCATGCCCGACCTGCCGCTCGAGGAAATCCGCCCGAAGGTCGCCGCCTACAAGGAATTTCGCCGGCGTCACGACCCGGTGTATGCCGCGCTGTTCGCTTCCGGCAAACTCAATCCGAAGATGCGCTTCCTCGAGAAGATGGCGGTGCTGGCGGAGTTCGAGAAGGAAGTGCCGGAACTGCCGAAAAAGATGAAGATCGGCCACGTGGACGAGGAAGCCATCGAGAAAGAACTCGGCATCCATCCGAAACTCAACTGCCCACACCTCGAAACCGCGAAGGCCATGTTTGAGCGCATCATCGAGATCACCAAACAGGGCGACTCTACCGGCGGCGTCGTGGAAATCGTCGCGACGGGCGTGCCCGCCGGCATGGGCGAGCCGGTCTTCCGCAAACTCGAAGGCGAACTTGGCAGGATGATGAGCATCGGCACCATCAAGGCTGTCGAGAGCGGCGCCGGTTATGCGACGAAGGACATGACCGGCTCGCAGGACAACGACCAGATGGAGATCGCGAACGGCAAGGTGGCCTTCCGTTCCAACAATGCTGGCGGCATCACCGGCGGTTTGGCGACGGGTCAACCGATCGTCTGCCGCCTCGTGGTCAAGCCCACGCCCACCATCGCCAAGCCACAGCATACCATCGACAAGGTGTCGCTGGAGAACGCCGTCCTGTCAGCCGTCACCCGGCGCGACCCGACCATTGCGCCGCGCGTGTGGCCGGTGGCCGAGGCCTTCATGGCCTGCATCCTGCTCGACCATTACATGCAGCACGTGGCTTTCCAGTCGCTGGCAAAGAAATAGCGCGCCGTCTTCTTTCAAAGACGAAGGTGGAGCTGCGTTGGAAGCGCAGAGCGCGTCAGGACTTGCCGCGCTTGGCGAGTTGGTGATCGAGCATCAGCAGCGTGCCTTTGCTGTCACCGGCCATCTCCAGCTTGGCGAGAATGTCGCCGACGTTCTTCTCCTCTTCAACCTGCTCGTCCACAAACCATTGCAGGCAGCCCTGCGTTGCGTAGTCCTTTTCCTCGGCGGCCAGATCGAAGTTTTTGTTGATGAGCGCGGTCGTGGCCTGCTCCAGCTTCAGTGCCGCCGCGATCGCGTCCTTCGGTGAACCGTAATCGCTCTTCGGCTTGCCGACGGCTTCGAGTTCCACCCGGCCGCCACGATCCACAAGGAAATCGAATAGCTTGGCTGCGTGGGTCAGTTCCTCCGTGCGCTGCACCTGCATCCAGTGTGCGAAACCCGGCAGGTTCTTGCTGGCAAACCAGGCGGCAATGGCCAGGTAAGTGTAGGAAGTGTTGAACTCGTGGTTGATCTGTTTGTTGATCGCCTTCTCGATTTTGCTGCTGATCATCTTCGCCTCCGTTGGTTGTTTTCGAATTCCGTTTCTTCGTTACCTTCAAACACCAACAGCCATATGTCAAATGGCACTCGCCACGACGGCAATGGGCTGTCCACGTTCCAGATGACGAGGCGCAAAGCCCACTGGCCCTCCGGACAATCCCCCGACCACATGATCAACGCGTCCGCGCCCTGGACGCGCTCACAGCTCACATCTTCGTCTTTGCCACACCGTTCGTGGACCCGGCTGGCGGGACTTGAATCGCCGGTCCGGTTATCAGGCATCTGATTGGATCGTTAACCGTTCAGTCTTACGTGCTCCTCACTTTTTTTCACCTGAAGTGTTCGATGCATTTCGACGCTTGTCGTTCAACACCCCATCCGGCACGTTCTCAATCACTTCAGACAAGCGTTTCTTGAGCTCGTCTTTACGATGCAAAGGCACGTCTATGAAGTGGTAGGGCGGACACCAATCGTAAGTCTTCAGCCTGACCTTCATACGTGGCTGTTTGATCTGTGTGATAATGAAGAACTCACCTCTCAGGAAGAATCCGACAAGCAAATCGTTTCTCGACAAAGACATCCCGCAGAGCATCGGCGGATCCACCTCTCGCACCGGGAACGGAATGGGGCCATATAACAGACTAACAATCGGGGCTTCCTGAGATTTACCACGACCGCGTTTATATATGTACCTGACGCTTTCGCTTCCAGCCGATACAGACTTTCGCTCAGGAACAAATTGTGGCAGCCACTTTTGTGGAATACGAACACCCTTCCATTTTAGCAAGACGCCGTTCTCTTGGTCAGACTCGCATATGGAATAACGGCCATCCGATTCCTCAATGTAAGCGATATGAGGAGGCACCGGATGTGGCGGCGGCACTTCCGCAGCCTCCACGCGGCTCTCAGAGCATCTCTTGTCTGCCAACTCGTCCACAGCACTATATGCAAGAACACACAGAGTCGCACACAAGAATAGTTTTGCGTTCATAAGATGCTTTACTTCAAAGGCATTTTCGGGGGTCACGTCAGTGAAGACACTGTTGAAAAACTCGAACCGTCGGAAGCGATATGTAGGCCGGGTCCCCGACCCGGCGATTGTTCATGATGATTTCGCCGGGTCGGGGACCCGGCCTACATCAGAATCCACATTTCACAACCTTTTTCAACGACCTCTCAACATCAGACATCAATTTCATCACCTCCGCCATCGTCTTCTGCAACACCATTGTCCTCGTCCACTCGCGCCGCCAACCGCACCGCAACCCAATACCAGCCGTCGGCCATTTCGATTTCCAACGATCATGCCACGCCTGCGAGTTTGCTGTCTTCCCCATCACATTTCCCAGGGTCTCACCGCATCGTTACCAGCCGGTTTCTATTCGGGCCGGTCTGGATTGTTGTAGTAATAGAAATCATCCGCATCATCGAAACGCTTGTTCGGCCCAGCCGAACGCACTTCGTAGTATCCGTTTGGAAAGATAAGAATTCGATACGGCATACCATAGTAATCCAGCAACTCTCCGTTAGGCCCCACTGATATACTGCTGTGAGCGTAAATCTTGTGATTCGGGTTGTTGCCTCGAAGAACATGGCTGATGTTCGTGGAATCGCCCGTTGGATACACGCCGTAGAATCCTCGATACGCTTCTATCCCGCTGCATATCCATATGATCTCATACATGAATAATGGGACACCCTTCCCCCGTCTGATGTCGATTCCCGGACGACCACTTCTCTCGCCCGGGGATTGAACACGAGGATGTCCCTCAAGTTCACAACCTATCTTTGACGAACACCCAACATCCAAGCATAAACACAACAATACAATAATCGCCAACGACACAGGAATCTGGCCGTCCAACCTCCAACGCAAGTCACGGTTCTTGTTCATGGTTGATCCCCTCTGCGTCCTAACCGCTTGATAGTCTCCTTTTCGTGGGCAGGTCTCAACATCAAACATCTTCTTCATCACCTCCGCCAGCGTCTTCTGCAACGCTCTGTCCCCGGTCACTTGCGCCGCCAACCGCAGTATCTGACTGCGCTACTTGCGCAGCTCGATCGATATCTTCTCAAAACCGATGGTGACGGCAGCCTTCATAATCTGCTCGACGCGTTCGTAGTCCATGTTCCGGTCCACCAGCAACAGCAGGCGCTGTGTGCTGTCAAACCGTTGCCCCAAACGTTCCGTCAACTGGGGCAAGGTGACGACTTGATCGCCGATGGAAATCCGGTCGCCAACCAGAAACACCTGCACAACGGTTTCGCCCCGGCGCGCCGGTTCGGCGGCGGTCATTACGTCCACGTTCAGGTCGTCAAAATGCACCCGGCCGCCGCCGCCAACAATCATGCCGATGCCGCCCTTGCCGGCGCTCATGGGATCCTCGGCAGCGGTCATTCGCAACTCGCCGTCGAAGTAGCAGCCGATGGTGCGGCCATCGAGTTCGACGCCCATCCGATGCCAGCGGCCGAACGTCGTCTTCAGCGCGCTGCTCGCCAGCTCCTGCGCCACGCCATTGCGCACCGCGATCAGTTGCAGCCGGCTGCTGTCCGGCGTCACCATCAGCACGTCAAAACTGTCGGCGGCGCGCATCCGAAACACGAGACCCGCGGCTCCGGAGAAGACATTGAGCCGTGTCCAGAGGTGGCCCTGTTCGAGTTTGAAGTCCTGAACGGCGCAGACGGAACCGAGCGCATTGGTGCTGCCCTCGGCGGTCGCCGTCAGGACGTTTGGCTGTGTCGGCGCACCGCTGTCCACCGCCACCTGCCAGTTCGTGCCCGCAAGCAGGTAGGACGGCACCCGGCCGACGGGATCGCGGTCGAACGACCAAAGGTAGCTTTCCTGCGCCATGGCTGCGGCGCAGACCAGGACGAATGCCAGTGCGGGGATGAGTCGACAACGGTTCATTTGGCGGTGATGATTCGGGCGAGCAATTCCTCCATCGCCAGCCGGTCCGGCAGGCTGCTGGTGACCAGTTGTTGATTGGTTTCCAGCAACCACTGCATCGCGCGGATCAGTTGGGGGCGGGTGTAGTTGCCGGTTTGCTGAAGGGTCTTGAAAACAGGGAAGGGATGCTGCAGCAGCGGGTTCAGTTTTCGATCGGCCGGCAGCTCTTCGCGCACGCTGTCGGGCAGTCGCTCAAGCTGGCCCTTGAGCTGCATGTATTCGCCACCCGGCCGCAGCAGTTTGCGGTCCACCAGTTCCCGCAGGACGAGCAACTGCCTGACGCGCGACGCCACCGCGAAAAGCAGGCCGATGACTTCCTCGCCTTGAAACAGGAGCCGGTCCAGCAATCGCAACGCTTTGCCGAGTTGGCGCTCGCCGACGGCGTCGTTGAGGTCCCACGCAATGGCCTCTCGCGAGGCACTGCCCACGGCACGCACGTCCGCCAGTTCCATGGAGTCGCGGCCGCCGATATATGCGGCGATCTTCTCCAGTTCGGTCTCGATCTGGCGGAGATTGGCGCCGTTGAGCTCGATGATCTGCGCAACCGCCTGGCGGCTGACGTTCTTGCCGAGCGACCGGGCGTGCGCCGTGATGAATTCGGTGACTTTGCTCTCCCACTGCCGGTCTTTCGACGGGTCAATCGCATCCGAAACGACGACTTCGCCGAGCTTGTCGCACGCGAGGTAAAACGCCCGGCGCTTGTCCATCTCGCCGGCGCTGACGACGAGCGTGACGTCGGCAGGCAGTCCTTTCTTCAGGACGCCAGCCAGTTCAGCAACGGCCTCGGTGACGGCGGCAGCGGCGGAAGTCTTGTCCGTCCCGAAGAAGCTGGCATCCTTGAGCCAGATAAGCTTCTTGCTGGAGAAAAACCCCATCGTGTTCACCGCCTCCAGCACGCGATAAACGGCCTTCACCGCCTCGTCGGCCTTGGTGATGTTGCCGTCCACGATCTCGACGGCAAACTCGGTGCCGCCTTCCGGCGTGAGTTTCTTGACCAACTTGCGGGCGTTCTCCTTGACCAAGTACTCCTCGCTGCCACAAACGAGATAAAGGTTGGCTGCCATGGATATC
>CAZGGF010000255.1:0-2340 GCA_964524715.1 uncultured Verrucomicrobiota bacterium
TCACCGGCACACCAACCCAGACCATCCACGCCGCCCAGCAAATCGGCAAGACCGCCGTAGGCGGCAGTCTCCAGACCGTGCCTTGGGAGAAACACGACGATCCCCTGCCCCGCATCGCCGAGTTGCGTCGCGCGGGTCACCAACTCGTTGTCTTCGAACAGTGCGAAGGCAGCATTCCCTACCGTGAAGTGCCCTACCGTTTCCCTCTCATCGCCGTCTTCGGCCACGAACGCGAAGGCGTGCGCGACGCACTGCTCCACGAAGCCGACTATGTCGCCGAACTGCCGGTGCGCGGCATCACCAACAGTCTCAACGTCGCCATGACCACCAGCATCGTCCTCTACGAGTTGCTCGCGAGGTGGAAATAAGACAGGCGTACCGCCAACGTCAGCCTGAATGCGGTCATGACAAGCATTGTGTTGTCTGATCTGCCAGAGAAATGATAGAAGCGACGCAACCACGTCACAAAACACCCGAGAGGTTTTATGAATCTCACAGTCGCACTTGTCCTCGCCGCGTTATGGCTCGCGCTTGGTCAAACGATTGTTCCGGCTGCTGACAGCAAAACAAACACCCTCGATACCCTCCTCGGGGCTGCGAACAAGACGTTGGAAGAACACCTGATGGACGCGGTTTCATCAAACCGCCCTGATCAGATCAAGGAACTGGTCCGGCAGGGTGCCAAGGTAGACGCGCGCTCGCCGGATTTCCAGACACTGCTGATACGGTATTCAGACCATCGCTCTGTTGACAGTGTGCGGGCCCTGATCAAGGCAGGGGCGGACGTAAACGCAACGACGGACAGAGGTCACACGGCTCTAATGACCGCGGCGCGCAATGGGTCTACGGCCGTCGTGCGCATTCTTCTCGCGGCGAAAGCCGATGTGAATGCGAAAGCAGAAGGTGGCATGACCGCGTTGCACCAAGCAGCAGAGGCTGGAAACGTCGAGGTCATCGAATTGCTGCTGGCTGCAGGAGCCGATATCTCCGCGCGAAATGAGTGGGCCGGGACACCGCTTCATTACGCCGTGCAAAACGCGAACGTCGCCCGATGCTTGCTGAAGCATGGTTGTCGGGTTGACGCACCGGGCAATGAAGACTGCCTTGGCATGCCAGCACTATCCCTGGCAACCGTATTCGGAAATAGTGAAGTAATTAAACTACTGCTGGAAGCTGGCGCTAACATCAACGCCCAGGATCAGACAGGCAAGACGGCACTCATGCACTCCATCCAACCAAAAAAGGCCGACGTGTTGGAACTGTTGATTCAATCGCACGCCGACCTCAATAAAACCGATTCGCTGGGTTGGACTGCGTTAATGGAAGCTAAATTCCGGAAAAACGACGAGGCAGCAAGGCTCCTTCAGCAAGCCGGTGGCACAGAACATAAGAATCTCTCTTTTTCAGCCGCCATGGGCGATCTGGCCGCCGTCAATTCGATTCTCGCGGAATCGGGCGCTGATCGTCCAAGCCCAAGCGATCTTGTCAACGCCCTGTGCTGGGCTGCCAGAAAAAAACACACTGCCATTGTGCAGCAACTGCTCGTCCATGGAGCTAATCCAAACATGCGAGAGTGCTCTGGGATGACCCCTCTGATCGCAGCCTGCGGCCAGACGGGCGATCCTGCAATCGCCCGGCAACTTCTGGCCGCCGGCGCAAATGTGAACCAAACCGGCAGGCGCGGGATCACTGCTCTTATGTACGCTTCGGAAACCATGCCTGCGGAACTTGTGAATGAACTCGTCCTGAAAGGCGCCAGCGTGAATGCCACTGATGATTACGGCAATACGGCATTCGTGCGAGCGGCTCGAAAGGGAAATCTCAAGAACATGAAAGTGCTGCTGCAACATGGAGCGCGGATCGATGACGGTAAACTGGATGAGTATGATTCACTACACGCACTACAAGCGCCGCTGCGGGGTGCTATTGTTCGAGGCGACCTGAAGGTTGTCGAGTTTCTTCTCGCCCACGGCTCTGATGCCAACGCGCGCCACAGACACGGCGTTACACTGCTGATGTATGCCGCGCAACACGGCAAAGTGGATGTGGCCAAACTCCTGATCACACACGGGGCGAACGTATCAGCAAAAGCCGACTGCGATTACGACAATACTGCAATCAAGCTGGCGGAGCATTCGTGCTTGCCGTGCCGACAGGAGATGATCGAGTTGCTGCGTCAGTCAACTTCATCGTCCATGAAGTAACTTCCCTGCGGCTGTGTTTGGCCGCGCAGAGCATCGTGTGGGCCGCGCGTCCTCCAGCGGCGATCCCCGTCGCAGTTCATCGCGGGAAGTATCGCACCCCGCCTCTAACTTCTCTCACATCCGCAAGGCTCTCCGT
>CAZGGF010000256.1:0-13950 GCA_964524715.1 uncultured Verrucomicrobiota bacterium
CTACGCGGGCGCTGGCAACAATTTGACCGTCAGCAACGGTGGCCGAGTGGTGAGCGCAGCGGCGTATGTGGGGTATGCCGCCAGCGCGAGCAACAATTCGGCTGTGGTCACTGGCACAGGCTCGGTTTGGAGCGTTGGGGGCAACCTGCAGGTTGGTGTCACAGGTTCCTTCAATCGCCTGACCATCAAGGACGGCGGCGTGATCGTGAACAATCGTGGTTTCGTGGGTTTCGACACCAATGCCAACAACAACAGTGTGTTGGTGACCGGCTCCGGTGCGGCATGGACCAACAACGGCGATCTGACAGTCGGTGTCAGTGGCAGTGGCAACAGCATGACTGTCAGCAATGGCGGCTTCGTCGTGAACGATAACGGCGTGGTGGGCCTCAACGCTAGCGCCAGCAATAACACCGTGCTTGTTTCTGGTTCCGCCTCGGTGTGGAGCAATGCCAACAGCCTGACTGTCGGCGCCAGTGGCAGTGGCAATGGTCTCACCATCAACAACAGCGGTGTCATCTACAACACCACCGGGTTCATCGGCCTCAACGGCAGTGCGACAGGCAACTGGGCGTCTGTGACGGGCACGGGTTCGGTGTGGAACAATAGTGGCGACCTCTACGTTGGCTCCACCGGGTCTTACAACGGGTTAACGATCAGTGACGGGGGCCGGGTCAACAACGTGAACGGCCATGTCGGCTTCGATGCCGGAGCGAGCAACAACGCCGCGGTTGTGAGCGGTGCCGGCGCGGTCTGGAATAACAGCGGCAATCTGTTCATTGACGAGAACGGTTCCGGCAACAGTCTGACCGTCAGCAACGGCGGCCAGGTCGTCAACGTCAATGGTTACGTCGGGTATGGCGCCCAAGCCACCAACAACTCGGCGCTGGTAACGGGTGCGGGCTCGCTCTGGACCAACAGCGGGGACCTTTACATCGGCCTCGCCGGGTCATCGAACCGGCTGACGGTCAGCGACGGCGGCAGGGTTGAGAACAACAATGGCTATGTCGGTGTTGCGACGAATGCCTATGGGAACAGCGTGCTCGTGACCGGCACCGGCTCGGTGTGGCGCAGCGGCAGCAAACTTTACGTCGGCGTTTCCGGATCGAGCAACTCGATGATGGTGACGCTTGGCGGCCAAGTCATCAGCGGCGAAAGCACCATCGGCCTGGCGGCGACGGCGAACAGCAACGCTGTGGAAGTCAACGGTGCGGGAGCGGTATGGAACACCGCCGGACTCAGCGTGGGTAATACGGGTTCGTTCAACCGATTGGTAATCGCAGAGGGCGGGCAAGTGGTCAGCACGGGCGCAACGATTGGTGTCGTGGGTTCCGGAAACAGCGCACTGATTGGTGGCACCGGATCTGTATGGAACAACAGCGGCAGCGATCTCGTTGTCGGTAACGCGGGTGTTTCCAACAGCCTTATCGTGACCAATGGTGGTCATGTGCTCAGCGGCACGGGTTACGTTGGCAAGGAGGGCGCGGCCACGAATAACCTTGCGCTTGTCAGCGGCGATGGATCGCTGTGGAGCAACAGCGGCAGTCTCTACGTTGGTTTCACCGGCTCATTCAACCAACTGCTGATCAACGACGGTGGCACGGTGGTGGCCACCAACCTGGTGATTGGCTACAGCGCGGCCGCCACGGGCAGCGTTGTCACTGTTAGCGGCGGCAATCTTTACGCCACCAACGCCGCCGGCAGCGGTGCGCTTGACGTGTTGAACGGCACGCTCACTCTTAACGGCGGCAACATCTTTGCCGATCGCTTCTATCTTACGAACAACACGCTTGGCGCTACCAATTCGGTGTTCAATTTCAATGGCGGCACGCTGACAACCAAAGCCGGCTCGCAGATAGTGACGCCGACGGGCATGGTCGCGGCGATTGGCAGCACGGCGGGTCAAACGGCGGCGTGGAATATCCTCGGCGGCAGTAATGTGGTGATGCAAGCCGGCGGCGGGGCAGGGGTGCTGGTTCTGGGCAGCGTGGCTGGGGCGACCGGCGCGGTCCTTGTCTCAGGCGGCACACTGGACCTGAATAACGGTGTGGCGAGAATTGGCGACAGCAGCACCGGGAACAGTCTGGTGATCACCAACGGCGGCCGGTTGCTCAGTGGCAGTGGAGTGATCGGAAATCTGGCTGGCGGAGATGACAACACCGTGCTGGTGACCGGCAGCGGTTCGGCATGGAATGTCACCAACAATCTCTATGTCGGCAATGCCGGCTCCGGCAACCGGCTGACGATCAGCAGCGGCGGTGTGGTCACAGCGACGAACATCGTTGTGGGGTTTGATTCGGCGTCTGCCAGCAACCAGATCGTCATGCTCACCGGCGGTAATCTCGTCGTAACCAATGCATCGACCAGGGGCGCGATCGATGTGCGAAATGGATCCCTGTCTATCAACGGCGGCCAGGTCACCGTCAATTACTTGTATGCGACCAACAACACCGCCGGAGCGACCGGGTCGGTGTTCGATTTCAATGCGGGCACGCTGAACACGCTGAACGGTTCGCGAATTGTCGTCGCGACGGCAAGCAACCTCATCATTGGCGCGACGGCGGGTTCGACGGCGACGTGGAACATCCTCGGCGGCACCAACGTGGTGAGCGAAGTGGCGGGCAACGTCAGTACCACCATCGTCGGTGCTGTCGCAGGTGCGCGCGGCTTGGTTAACGTGAGCGGCGCGGGCACGGTTTGGAGCAACACCACGGACTTGTCGGTGGGCGAGGCCAGTTCATTCAACCAGTTGGTGATCACCAACGGCGCGCAGGTGATGAGTGTCAATGGCTACATCGGCAACTCGGCCAATGCCAATAGCAACCTGGTCGTGGTTGCCGGCACGAACTCGCTCTGGTTGACCAGCGGAAACTTGCTGGTCGGCGCGGCAGGCATCAGCAACGCGCTCGTCGTTGGCAGTGGCGCCACGGTGGATGTTCGCGGTACCTTGAGGGTTGGCGCGAACAGCACGTTCCTGAACTATGGCAACCTTCTGAGCGGGGCGACGGAGGTCGGAACAGGGGGTGAGTTGATCGTGACCGGCAGTGGCGCAATCGGCACCGGCGCGGTTGCAAACAGCGGCACGTTGGTTTTCAACCCCACCGGCACCATGACGCTTACCAACACCATTAGCGGCACTGGGAACCTGATCGAAAACGGCCCGGGCACGCTCGTGCTGCTTTCCTCCAATTCTTACAGCGGTGGCACCTTGATCGCTGGAGGCACGATGTCGCTGAAGAACTCCTGGGCATTGGGTTCCGGTTCAGTCACCGTGACAGGCGGTGTGTTGAAAGCGGACCCGCTGGTCATGAATTTCAGCAGCTATGCACAGAGCGGTGGCACGTTGCAGATGGCAGTGGGGGGCACGACGGCGGCAGGAGTTGACTACGACCAACTGAATGTGACGGGTGTAGCGACGATCAGCGCCGGAACATTGAAGATTGTGCCCTATGGCACCTATCAACCGAAGCGCGATGATACGGTGGCGTTAATAGTGGCTGCTGGTGGGGTGACTGGAACATATTCGACTTTCGACAGCACGTCATTCTATACCGGCGCGACGCCCGCCAGTGCGTTGTTGCAGCCCACCCTTACTTACGGCGCGACGACATTGACCTTGGAGTGGACGCAACTGCCGTTCCTGCCGTATGCGGTGACGCCGAATCAGCAGGCAGTGGCGCGGAACCTCGATTCGACGGCAACCGACCCGCGAACGAAGGCAGCGATGGATTACATCGACTACCTGCCCGGCGGTGTAAACCAGGTGGCGGGGGCATTGGACCAAATCTCACCGCATCAGTTGATCGCGATGTACACGATGGGTTTCGCCGGCGCGGAAGTGCAGAGCTACAACCTGCTGGCGCGGTTGCGTGAGGTTCGCGGGGGCAGCAGCGGTTTCAGTTCCAGCGGATTGAGTTTCTACGACCCGACCGGCACGGTGGACGACCGGATGGGGTTCTACGATCCGGCCGGTGGCGGCGGGCCGGGCCCGCTCACACATCTGGCTTCAAGCGATGGGCCGGACAACAGCCGTGTCTTCAAGAACAAGCCCCTGTTCCGGCAGCACGAGGACAACCCGTGGGGCGTGTTCGTCAGTGGTGCAGGGCAGTTTGTTGGTGTGCAGGGAGACCATAATGCCAATGGTTACCATGTGGCCAGCGGCGGTTTCACCGTCGGCGCGGACTACCGGGTGATGGACGGCACGACGTATCCGTTCGACCAGCTCATCATTGGCGCGTCACTGGGCTACGCCAACAGCAGCTCTGAAATCGGCGGCGATGGGCGCATCAGCGTCAATGGCGGTCAGGCCAATCTCTACACGGCATGGTTCAAGGATGGCTTCCATGTCGAGGCCATGGCTGGCGGTGGACTCAACATCTACGACACGCGCCGCGCGGCATTGGGCGGGTCGGCCACTGCGAACGTCAATGGCTACAATCTGCAGGGATTGCTGGGCACGGGTTACGATTGGCAAAGCGGGCCGTGGACCTTCGGTCCGCAGGTGACGCTGCAATATACCCGCGTGATGATCGATAGTTTCGCCGAGAACAACTCATTGCTGCCGTTGCGCTTTGATTCCCAGAATGCGGATTCATTGCACTCGATGTTGGGTGCGCACCTGGTTTACCGGGCCGCGGTGGCCGGGGTGGTGCTGACGCCCGAAGTGCGCGCCGGCTGGCGGCATGAGTTCGCGAACCCGGACGTCACGTTGAATTCGCAGTTTGCCAACGGCGCGGGTGGCATCTTCGGCGTGAACGGGCCTGCGTTCGGCAAGGAAAGCGCGGTGTTGGGGGTGGGTCTGTCGGCGCAATGGACTGACGATCTGGCAACGTTCATCAACTACGACACGGAATTGGGCCGGGCCAATTACCAACTCCACTACGTGAACGCCGGTGTGCGAATCAACCTGTAGTGAGACAGACATTCTGCCTGTTTCGTGCGGACCACAAATCAAGTCCGCCGTCTGACGTGCGCTGGGCAGATCCGAGGCTTGCGCTTACTTCACTGCGCAATCGATCCGGTTGGGCGTGCGCGCGGTGATTGTCAGTTTCGGAGCAGGGCACTTGTCCAGGACACGATCGAAATCGTTCCAAATGGAACCTTCCACGGTGACATCCATTTCAAGCGAGTTATTGGCGAAAAGCCGCTCGTGAATGCCCGTGACACCGCGTTGCTGCTTGAGCCAGTCCATGACGGCATTGCGGCCTTCGTAGTTGATGTTGTTGATGATGACCTTGATGTCGGCGGTGTTGAAGACTTCACTGCGCCATTTCTCGACGAGCTTGGCCGAAAGACTGTCGGCGAGTTTGACCGCTGTTTCGCCAAATGCCTTCTGTGCGGTGGGCAGCATGCCTGGCCCGCGGGCGACGCCGCTGGCGTGGTCCACACAGATGATGCGGGCGCTGTCGGTGTTGATGGCGCGGGCGTTGACGTTGGCGCTCATCGCGAAAACCTTGATGCCGTAGGCATCGCTGGCTTCCTGCAAGCTGCTGATGGCTTCGTAGGTGATGACCACTTCCGCGTCAAACTTCCGTCCCAGCGCGGCGCAACGGGCGGCGTCCTGGAGTTCCTTCTCGTTGGCGACTTGCATGGCCTCCTTGCTGACCAGCGGGAAGTTCAGCTCGGAGAACCGCATCTCCAACGCTGTCTGCACGTCCTGAATCTTCACGGCGCTGTCCACTTGTGCGTTCTCCACGCGCGAAACGCCGAGCACCATGATGCGCGGGTTCTTCTTCTGCTGCTTGACGATGTTGAGCGCCTGGATGTCCTTCCTCAACTGGCCGAGCGCGACGATTGCCTTGATCTTGATGCGGTAGATGCCGCCCTCGCCGTTGTTGTCACCGACGATTTCGTAGGTGCGAACATAACCCTTGGTTTCGGCGTAGATCTTGTCGTCGAGCAGTTGGAAGTTCTGCGTCATCGTCTCGGAATCCACCACCGCGCCAACGCCTTTTTCGACGGCGGAGCGCAATGCCCGCTGAATGGCCTCGTCGCGCGCCTTCAGATCGGCGCCAGCGGCGCGGCCGTCGGCAATGACTTCTTGTTCGGCTATGGGTGCCTGCGCGTAGGCGCTCACCATCCACAGCACTGCCAGTAAAGGAAGGGCTCTGCGAATCATGTATGAATCTCCCCGCCAGCCTTGGCGCAATGGGGCGTGGGCTGGCGCTGCACGGCACACTACTTCACAACTTCACGTTGCTCGACAACCGGACCTTCGCGAATAACCCGCTTCTCCGTGTAAGGCTCATCGCAACCAATCGTCACAAACGCGGTCACTGCCAACATCAGCCACAAAAAGACATTTCCTTTGATCATGGTTTGTTCTCCTTTGACTCAAACTGCGCGGGCACAATCTATCATACACCGGCAGCAGGGCAACGGATTTCGCTAAATATGCCTCCTTCGACGATGGCAACCGCGCCGTATTCAATCGGCGTCGTGGGTTTTGGGCCTGTAGGACAGGCGTCTCGCCTGTCCATCCTTGCTTTCAGTGTTCCAATGGCCGCAGAAGCTGGACCTGCCGATGGGACAGGCGGGACGCCTGTCCTACTTTGCTTGCCGTAGATGCGCCAGCAGTGCCCTGTATTGCTCGGCCAGACCCTGCTCGATGGGCTGGCGTCGGGCGTAAGGAGCCTTGAAGTAGAAGCTTAACCATTCTTGCGGTCCACGCCCGCCGCGGCGCGCGGCGAAGTCCATAAAGCGCACCAAGTCCACCACCAGCGGGGCGGCAAGGATCGAATCCCGACAGAGGAAGTTTATCTTCAGCGCCATCGGTTTGCCGAGGAATCCAACGAGATCAATGTTGTCCCACGCTTCCTTGTTGTCGCCACGCGGCGGGTAGTAGTTGATCTGCACGAGGTGCGAGGGAACGTGATAACCGAGCATTTGGTCGAGCAGGTCGCTCTTGCACTTCTCCTTCGCGCGGTGTGCGGCGGGATCCTTCAACGTCCGGCCATCCTCGTTTCCGAGCAGGTTCGTGGAAAACCAGCCGGCCACGCGCAATGACCGGGCGCGAAAAGCCGGCGCGAGCACGCTCTTCATCATCGTTTGGCCCGTCTTGCCGTCCTTGCCTGCCAGTGGCACGCCTCGTTGCTCGGCCAGCTTGCGCAACGCGGGCAGTTCGTCGGCGATATTCGGGGTGAAATTGATGAACGGGCAGCCCGACTCGATGGCGGCGCGGGCGTAGATGGCCGACGCCCCGTGTTTGCCGGCGGGCTCAGTCGAAGTCAGATTGACCACCACCACGCGTGCGAGGCCGTGCTTGCGCTGAAATGCGGCGAGATCACGGCGGGCGGCGGCGGCGCTCCAGCGTGCGGGCCAGGCGCGCAGCTTGCGCAGCGCGGGAGCAATGGGCTTGATCTGCTGGGCTCCGACCACGTCGTTGCGGATGGCCGCTTCATGCTCGTTCTCCAAGCGCGGGTCCCAACCGCCGAAAACCAGACGGTCCAGTGGCGCCAATGCCGCCATTTCCTGCACGGCGGGGTCTTCAGTCAGCAATCCGATCGGCTCCGCCAGCCCGCGCCGGATCAGCTCAACCCCGGCCACGACCGTGGACGCAACCGCGCCATTCAATCCTGCTATGACTACTCCGATTTTTTCGCTCACAACCCGCAGGGTGCCTCATCCCGGCCCGGCCTGCAAGCGCGGGGTTGATGGGGAGAATACCGGCCGTGTCAGTTCCCACAGGCGTCCTCTGTAATGTGAGTGGCGGCTTGCCGATGGCGGAAGCGTGTTTCCGCGCGACGAGCCGCAGGGCTTCTGTTATCCTGCGACGAACAGTGGACCGGATACTGGCTTCTTGGAAAACAACGTAAGGATTACATGGATACTCGTCTGAACCGTCGGGATTGGATGAAGGCAACAGGCTTGGTCGCAGGAGCGTGGGCGACGGGCGCAGTGAAAGCGTCGGCGGCGGAACCGAAAGGAGAGGGCACGCCGCCACCAACGGCGAAGGGCTCAGTGGTGTTCCAACGAACAATTCCGGTGCGGCATGAGGTGGACGTGTTTGTTGCGGGCGGCGGGCCAGCGGGAACGGCAGCAGCCGTGGCGGCACGCAGTCAGGGGGCGAAGGTGTATCTGGCGGAAGCGCATTCGTGCCTGGGCGGGATGGGGACTGCGGGCCGGGTGCCGGTGTTTATGCAGGTGAGCGACGGGGTGAATTTTCTCGCGGGCGGTTTTGGCAGACGGGTTGTCGACCGACTGGCAAAAGAGAAGGGTCTGCGCGGGCCAGCGCATGATATCGAGGCGTTGAAACGTGTGTATGACGCGATGGTGGGGGAGTCGGGCGCGACTTTCACATTTCATACAAACCTGATCGGGGTGGAGGCGGAGGGTGGGCGGATTTCGCATGTGATTTGCGCGGCCCCGAGTGGAATCTTTGCAGTGCGGGCGAAGGTGTATGTGGATGCGACGGGCAACGGAGACCTGGCAGCATGGGCGGGGGCACCGTTTGAGAAGGGTGGGGCGGCTGGACAACTCATGCCAGGGACGTTGTGCAGCTTGTGGAGCGATATTGACTGGAAGACATGGTTGGAGAGCCGGCCCAAGGGACCGCAGCCCGATGGACACATGCTGGAGAAGGCATTTGCCGATGGCGTGTTCACGGTGCGCGACGAGCATCTGACGGGGATGCATCGGCTCGGCGAAACGCTCGGCGCGGGCAACATTGGCCATACGTTCGACGTGGACGCGACGGATGAGGTGTCGTTGACGAAGGCGCTGGTGGCGGGGCGCAAGGGTCTCAAGGAGTTTGAGCGCTATTACCGGGAATATCTGAAGGGGTTTGAGAAGACACGGCTGGTGGCTACCGGCTCGTTGCTCGGCGTGCGCGAGACGCGGCGGATCATGGGCGACTACGTTCTGTGTCTGGCGGACTACAAAAAGCGGGCGACGTTCCCCGACGAGATTGGCCGTTACGCCTACTCGATTGATATTCACCCGATGCGTCCCGGCAAGGACACCTATGAGCAACATCGCAAGGAGTTCGACAACACTTTCCGCTACGGCAAGGGGGAGAGCTACGGCATTCCCTACCGTATTCTGACGCCGCGTGGCATGGAGAACCTGCTCGTGGCAGGGCGTTGCGTGAGCGCGGATGTGATGGTCCATGGATCCATTCGTGTGATGCCGGGCTGCTTCATCACCGGTCAAGCGGTGGGCATCGCTGCAGCCATGGCTGGCAGCCAGAACCTGTCGGTGCATCGAGTTGATGTGAAGGACCTCCAGCGACGGCTCAAGGAATTCGGCGGGTTTCTGCCAAACGCGTAAGATTAAACACGTTCTGGCAGCTTCCATGGCAGGTTCGTGGTATATTCGCGCCATATAGTGAGGACGACGCGGACAAGCATGAGTGCATCGGGGCTGGAATCGCGGCTTCGCGCGATGACCAGGAAAGGTGCGCTCTACGAAACACTGCCTGAGAAGACGGTGCGTTGTGTAGCGTGTGCGCATCGCTGCCTCGTGTCAGATGGACAGGCGGGCAACTGCCGGGTGCGCTTCAATGAAGCTGGCGAGTTGCGGGTACCCATGGGCTATGCGGCAGGACTGGCGGCGGACCCGATCGAGAAGAAACCCTTCTATCACGCACTGCCGGGGTCGCTGGCGTGCAGTTTTGGGATGCTTGGGTGCGACTTGCATTGCGATTTTTGCCAGAACTGGATCAGTTCGCAGGCGCTGCGCGATACGGAGGCGGGCACAACAGTGTTTGAGATCAGCGCCGGGCAACGTGTGGACGCGGCGCGACAGCGTGGGGCGATGTCGGTGTCGAGTACTTACAACGAACCGCTCATCACGAGCGAATGGGCGGTGGAGGTGTTCCGCGCGGCGCGGCAGGCTGGGTTGGCAACGAGCTTTGTATCGAACGGCCATGGCACGCGGGAGGTGGTGGATTACCTGCGTCCATGGGTGGACTTCTTCAAAGTGGACCTCAAGACGATGAACCCGGCGAATTATCGGAAGCTTGGGGGCCGGCTGGAGCCGGTGCTTTCGACGATCCGATTGCTCTATGAGCGCGGTTTCTGGGTGGAACTGGTAACGTTGGTCGTGCCGCAGTTCAACGACAGCGAAGAGGAAATGCGCGACATCGCCCGCTTCATCAAAAGCCTCTCGGCCGATATTCCATGGCACGTGACGGCCTTCCATGGTGACTACCGGATGAGTGATCGCAGCGATTCAAGCGCCCAGCAGGTAATGCGCGTGGCGGAAATCGGGCGCGAGGAGGGGCTGCGATTCGTTTATGCCGGCAACCGGCCGGGCGGCGTTGGCGATTGGGAGAACACGCGTTGCCCGGGCTGCAATGCGCTGCTCATTCAGCGCGGCGGTTTTTCGATCCTGCAAAACAATTTGCGGGGCGGCCGTTGTCCCAAGTGCGCGATGGCCATTCCCGGCATCTGGACGATGGAGGATGTCGAGGCGGCGCGGGCTTGCGGCCGGCGCGACGTGGCGAAACTGGACATTGCGTTGCTGGTGGCCGAAGCCGAGAAGAAGTTTGGGCAGGCTCCGGAAGACTCTACAAAGCGTGCGGATTGACACCGACGCCAACGATGGAGCAGGCGATGATGGGATTGAGGCCGAGCGCTTGCGCTTTCTCGTAAAGCTCCGGGGAATCGGCACCGGGGTTGATCCAGAGTTCCTTGCAGCCTTTCCTGGCGATTTCTTCCACGAGTTTCATTCCGACAGCCGGCGGCACATAGAGGCTGACCTTGTCGAGCGCGACTGGAATATCGAGTACTGAGCGAAATGCGTTCAGACCTTCGATGGTCTGCTCGGTGGGGTGGACGGGGAAAACGTCGTAGCCTTGTTGAAGGAAGGCGCGCACAGCCTTGTTGCCGAACTTCTCCCTGTTTGTGGACGCTCCAATGACCGCTACGGTTGGATTGCTCATGATTGACGTTGTACTGTGCGCAATCTGCTGCATTCCACAGCAGAAAACAAGTGGTGGCGGGTTGGAATCGTCACGCTCGACTTCCATTTTAACGCGAACGCAGCCTTTTCTTGCACAATGTGACGGGGCAAGGTAAAGAGACTGGCACCGCATGAAGATACTGCGACGAAAAAGCGCGGCCTCACTTCAGAACGAGGTTGCCCACGATCACCGGCTTCGTCGTGCCTTGGGGCCGATCAATCTCACCACGCTGGGTATCGGCGCCATTGTTGGCGCGGGTATCTTCGTGCTTGCCGGTCAAGCCTCTGCGAAATTTGCCGGCCCGGCCATCATACTCTCCTTTATCCTCGCAGGCACCGCCTGCGCGTTTGCCGGCCTGTGCTACGCCGAGTTTGCGGCCATGATTCCGGTTTCCGGTTCGGCTTACACCTACGGCTACGCCACGCTGGGCGAGTTGGTTGCCTGGATCATCGGATGGGACTTGATCCTGGAGTATCTATTCGCCGCCTCGACGGTCGCAGTAGGCTGGTCGGGGTATGTCGTGTCATTGCTCTACGATCTGAACATCTATATTCCCCCCTCGCTTTCTGCTGCCACCGGCACCCATCTTATTGAAATTCCCGCGGCAGTGGCGGCGGCGTGCAAGATGAAATCCGGTTGGGAGCCGATCAATGATGCATTGCTGGGGCAAATCAAAGCGGGTGGATTTGATCCCGCCACACTTGGTCACGCCACCGCAGTTTTCAACCTGCCTGCGGTCATCATCATCATTGCCGTAACCATGTTGCTCGTCATCGGCATCAAGGAATCCGCCTGGTTTAATGATCTGGTCGTGGCGATCAAAATACTGGTCATTCTTGCATTTGTTGGTGTCGCTGTGACTTATGTGAATCCGGCGAACTGGCACCCATTCATTCCGCCAGCGGAAGGACCGGGTCACTTCGGCTGGGGTGGAATTTTACGGGGTGCTGGGGTGATTTTCTTTGCCTACATCGGCTTTGACGCTGTGTCCACTGCGGCGCAGGAGGCCAAGAATCCGCAACGCGACATGCCCATCGGCATCCTGCTTTCGCTGGCCATTTGCACCGTGCTCTACATCGTTGTCTCACTGGTGCTGACGGGTGTGGTTTCTTACACGCAACTCGACGTTCCCGCGCCCATCGCGGTGGCGGTGGACTCGCTTGGACCCTCGGTCTCTGGGTGGATGAGGCCGATGATCAAGATCGGCGCCATCGCGGGGCTGTCCTCGGTGATTCTTGTGATGATGCTCGGCCAGCCCAGGATCTTCTACTGCATGTCGAAGGATGGCTTGTTGCCACCTGCCTTTAGCCAGGTGCATCCCCGGTTTCGCACACCGTGGCTGGCGCAGATTCTCACCGGCGTTGTGGCCATGCTGTTTGCGGGCTTCTTTCCCATGGACATCTTGAGCGAACTCGTTTCCATCGGCACCTTGCTGGCCTTTGCAATCGTCTGCGCCGGTGTGTATGTGTTGCGATTCACCGACCCGAAGATCAAGCGCCCGTTCCGCACGCCAGCCTACTGGTTCGTGTGCCCGATGGGTGTGTTTTTCTGTCTCTGGCTCATGGTTGGCTTGTCGCAGGATGCTTGGCTGCGGCTGGTGTCCTGGATGTCCATCGGGTTGGTGATCTACTTCGCCTATGGCTTCCGCAAGTCAAAGCTGGCTGACAAGAGCCTCCACGGTGGAGTAAAGTAGCTGCCTGCGATACAACGCAGACCGCCCAACAGGAGAACCAACATGGCAAAGACCTATCGTTTTGGCATCGTCGGCTGCGGCATGATCTCGGAGTTCCATGCCGCCGCCATCAAGGATATTCCCAACGCCAGGCTCGTGGCTGTTACCGACGTGCGCGAGGCCTCGGCCAAGCGTTTTGGCGAGGCCAACCAATGCGCTTGGTACACCGACCTGAACAAGTTCTGTGCGCACGACATGGATATCGTCACCATCTGCACGCCCAGCGGCCTGCACATGGACGCCGCGGTCGCCGCTGTGAAGGCTGGCAAGCACGTCATTGTCGAAAAACCGCTGGAGATCACACTCGAACGCTGTGACGCCATCATCAACGCCGCCGCCAGCACGGGCGTCAAGATTGCCACGGTTTTTCCGTCGCGTTGGAGCGAATGCAACCAGCTTCTGAAGCAGGCCATTGGCAGCGGCTGGTTCGGTCGGTTGACGCTTGGCGATGCTTACGTGAAATGGTGGCGCACGCAGGAATACTATGACGCCGGCGGCTGGCGCGGCACATGGAAGATGGATGGTGGCGGCGCGTTGATGAACCAGTCCATCCACAACGTGGATCTCCTCCAGTGGTTTATGGGAGACGTGGCGAGCGTCTCGGCTGCCAGCGGCTTGCTGGCACACGAGCGCATCGAAGTGGAGGACACCGCCGTGGCTGCGCTTCAGTTCAAGAACGGCGCGCTTGGCACCATTGAGGGCACCACCGCGGCCTTCCCCGGCATGTTGAAGAAAACCGAAATCCACGGCGACAAAGGCACGGTCATTGTCGAACAGGACGATATTCTCTTCTGGAAATTCGCCGCCCCCACACCGGTGGACGCGCGTGTGGCGGAACTCATGTCTCAGCGTAAATCCGGCACTGGCGGCGCGGCTGACCCCAAGGCCATCAGCTACATCGGCCACAAGAAGCAGTTCCAGGATTTCATCCACGCCATTGAGACCGGCGGCAAGCCACTGGTGGACGGCAGCGAAGGGCGCAAGTCCGTCGAGATCATCCTCGCCATCTACCAATCTGCCAGGACCGGCCAGCGCGTGAACCTGCCGTTGTGAGAAGTTGTGGTGTTGGCCGCCTCGGCTGACGGAGCCGTGCGGGAGTATTCCACTCTGGACATTTGGCGATTGCGTACTAGGTTGCCGCGGAAACGTGGGAAGGAATACTCGAACGGAACGCGGCAAACATGAATGAAGATGCGAGAGGGGGGCCAGTCGCAGGCAATCTTGATGACATCGGTGTGCTGCGTTCCCTGACGGATGGTTCTTCGGACCTGTTTCATGATCGCATGGAATCTGGGAGGTGGTTGCTGCACCCTCTGGT
>CAZGGF010000257.1:0-7070 GCA_964524715.1 uncultured Verrucomicrobiota bacterium
ACGGCGGAGGGCTCGCATTCATTGCGTCGAACAAGTTCACGACCGATTTCTTGATGGCGAGCGATCTGCGGACAGTCGCCGACCTGTTGCCCGTGCAGATCGAGCGCGAGCAACTCACCGTGGCCGAGGCACTCAGCCGCGTAAACCAACAGGATTGGCCATGGCTCGTCACAGCAGCCGGATTTGAGAATCCCGTCTTTCAGCTCGACGCGGATCCGGAGCGCAATCGCCGCATCTGGGCGGCAATGCCGGGCTTCTACTGGGCGCAGCCGGTGCGCACGCTCAAGCCGGGCGCAACAGCACTGGCCGTGCACAGCGACCCGCGCCGACAAACACGACAGGGACCGCAACCAATCGTAGCGACGCAGTTCTACGGCCCGGGCCGCGTGCTCTTTGTCGCAAGTGATTCGACCTGGCGCTGGCGGTTCGGCGGCATGCGCGCTTTCGAACAGTTTTGGAGCCAGGCGGTGCGCTACCTGACCCAGGGCCGGTTGCTTGGCGGTCTGAAACGACTCTCGCTCACAACCGATCGTGACGAATACTCGCTCGGGCAACGGATTACGGTGCGTGCGAAAGTGCTCGACGCGAGTTACAAACCCGCACTGATGGAGAGGTTTGAAGCACGTCTGAAAATGGGAAGCGTGGGCACTGCATCGGCCGACTCGCGCACACTGCTCGCGCCAAACGCGGCCGGGACAGCCGCGCTCGCCAACGAACGCCTTCTTCGTCTCGAACCGGTGGCAGGCGCCGCTGGCGAGTTCGAAGGCTCGGTGTTGGCTGACCAACTCGGTCTGTACGAAGTATCGGCTGCGCTTCCTGACGCGCGAGACGTGATAAGCCTGAAGAACGTGCGCGTGACGCTGCCGCGGTTGGAATTCAAGGACACGCGCATGAACGAACCGTTGCTGCGACAGATTGCGGCGCTCACCGGCGGCGAGTTCCTGACACTCGACCGTATCGGAGAATTGCCGGACCAGTTGCCGAAACGCGAGCAACTGCTGGTCAACGAACAAACGCAGGACATCTGGGACACGCCGTTGGCGCTGTGCTTGTTCTGCGGACTGCTCTTCACGGAATGGGCGATAAGGAAATGGAAGAATCTCGCATGAACAGGGATTTTCTATTTTCACCGCAGAGACGCAGAGGGCGCAGAGGATGAAGCTGAACGACATAACCCAGGCGATTATCGGTGCGGCGATCGAGGTTCATCGCGCATTGGGGCCAGGTTTGCTGGAGTCAGCTTACGAGGAATGTCTCGCAAAGGAGTTGAGCCTGTGCGCCCTTGTATTCGACCGGCAACGGCCGTTGCCGGTCGAATACAAGGGCGTGAAGCTTGATTGCGGATACCGGCTGGATTTTCTCGTCGAGAATCAAGTCGTGGTAGAGATCAAATCGGTTGAAGAATTGGCGCCCATTCATGAAGCTCAAACACTGACTTATCTGAAGCTTGGTGGCTGGCATGCTGCCTTGCTCATTAACTTTAACGTTCCGGTGCTCAAACAGGGTGTGCGCCGCTTGGTTCTCGGCCTGAACGATAAAACAACCTCCGCGCCCTCTGTGCCTCTGCGGTGAACCTCTTCATGATGAACCCCTCCGTCCACCATCTTCTCCGATCGCTGCGCCGCCTCGTGCGCCTGCATCTGGCCCTCAGCGGCCTGTCGCGTCTCGGCGCGGCGAGTGTGACGGTGGCGCTTGGCATGTGGGCGTTGGACTGGTGGCTGCGGCTGGAGCTGGGACCTCGTGGAATGCTTGGCACACTGGCACTGATCATCATCGGCGTCGCCGGCTGGCGTTGGTTCGTGAAGCCCGTTACTCGCAGATTCAGCGACGCGGATGTTGCGCTCGCACTGGAGCAGGCATTTCCACAGTTCGGCGACCGGTTGTTGACCGCAGTGGAGGGAGCCAAGGAGCGGGCATCAGAGACGAACGCGACATCCCTGCCGTTGCTTGAGCAGGTGACAACGGAAGCCGCAGCACTCGCAGCGAAGGTGCAACCGTCGCAGGCGCTGGACGGCGGCCGGCTTTTGAAGTGTCTTGGTCTCGGCATCGGCGCCCTGCTGATTATCGCCATGGTGGCGATTTTCTTCCCCCGGGAATTGCAGGTGTGGTGGCAACGCGACGTATTGCTGCAAAACGTGGACTGGCCGCGCGCCACAACGTTGGAAATCGCCGGCTTCCCGAGCGGCACTACACGAGTCGTGCGAGGCTCGCCGTTTAGCATCGTGGTCAACGCTTCGGGCCGGCGGATCCCGGAAACTGTGAAGCTGGTGCTGGACTTTGACCATGCCGGCCGGTTCCGCGAAGTCCTGACGCGCTCCGGGAACACGAAGTTCCTGAAACGATTTGATTCGGTCATTGAGAGCTTCAGGCTCCGTGCGTACGGTGGGGACGGGGTGACGGGTGAATTGCGGGTCGAGGTAGTGGATCCGCCCATGTTGCGCAATGTGCGGATGCGCCTCGTTTACCCGGCCTACACGCGCCAGGCGCCGCGCGAGACCGGACCGAGCGATGGGGCGATCGAAGCGGTCGTTGGCACGCAGCTTGAGTTGCGCGCAACGAGCACGCGTCCGTTGCGCTATGCAAAGCTTCAAGCGCCAAACTCCGCACCCCAGAAACCTTCCCAGTCTCAAGCGCAGCCTTCGGTCTTGCCCGAGTCGAGAGTCGAAGCCGGGACCAATGTCTTCGCACGCCTCCCGGTCAAGGAAAGCGGGCGCGTCCTGATATCCATCGAAGACTTGGAAGGATTGCGAGCCGACCCGGCGCTGAGCTTCGCACTCGACGCGCAGCCGGACCGTCCGCCGTTGGCGAGACTGACGTTGAGTGGCGTCGGTGACAAAATCACGCCGGTGGCGACGTTGCCGCTGACGGCGGAGGCGCGCGACGATTTCGGCGTGGCCGCGCTGAGCCTGACAACATCCACCAATAACACAGTCTGGCAGAGTCAGGCGCTCGCCGGTGCGGTGTTGAGCAACGCCGAGGTTCGTCTGGAAACACGGCTTGCGGTCGAACCGTTGCGAGTCCTCGAGGGTTCGGTGCTGAACCTTCGAGTGGAAGCAACGGATGCGGCAACGCCACAGGGCCGCGGCCTGAGCCAATCCTTGGCGCTACGCGTGGTGAGTGCGGCAGAATTGATGGCAGACCTGAACCGCCGCCAGAAGGAATATCGCACCGAGTTCGAACGGCTGACGCGCAAACACCGCGAGGCGCTCGACACGATGCAGGCCGTTCGTGAACGCGTGGCGTCGGGCGGACAGCCGGATCTCGCGCGAATGGCATCGCTTGTGGCGGATGAGCGCGAGGCGGGCAACGGCTGCCAGACGATGTCGGAGTTGTTCCGACGCATTCTCGATGAGATGCAAAACAACCGCGTCAGCACGCCCGCCGAGCAGGAACGCTTGCGCGTGCGTGTTGTGGAACCTCTGACCGGTGTGAGCCGGCAATTGCTCGGACCGGTGGTGACGCAACTTGGTGCGGTGACGCCGAGTGTGAGCGCTCCGCTGGCGCCAGCGTTTGAGGAAGCCCAGCTCGCCTACAATCAAATGCGGACAATTCTTGCCGAGATGTTGCGCGGCGAGACACTATCTGACGCCGTGACAGCACTGCGCGAGATGCTGAAAGACCAGAATCAGCTCAACGAAGCAACGCGCAAGGCGTTGGAGGCAGAACTGCAGCGATTGTTGAGATCACCATGATTACAGTGCGCCTTTTACCGGCTGCCCGCTCCATGCGAACAACTGGGTTCATGATTCGACTCGCGCTCGCCGCCAGCATGATCGTTCTTCCACTGCGCCCAACGATCGCAGCGGAACCAACAACGGCGCCGATCACATGCATTCTTGGTGCATTCGACGATGAACTGACGCTGTTGTATCAGGCGCTCACCGCCCCAAAAGAGGAGGTGTTGCGGGGTGTTCATTTCGCCAGTGGCAAGCTGAAGGGGCGTAGCGTGATCGTCTGCCGCAGCGGCATCGGCAAGGTCAACGCAGCCATGGTCACCACCCTGCTCATCGAGCATTACCAACCCAGTGAGATTATCTTCTCCGGCATCGCCGGCGGCATCAACCCGGATCTGCACCCGGGCGACATTGTCATCGCAGCGAAGACGACCCAGCATGATTTTGGCACGCTCAGGGCCGAGGGCATGGAAGTTCGCGGCACAAAGAGCCCGGTCACGTGGCAGCGCAATCCCCTGTTTGTGGAGCCCGACGCACGCTTGACAGCGTTGGCAGAAGCAGCCGGCAACCGCATCAAGCTCGCCGACATCACCACGACCGAAGGCAGGAGGCATCCGAGAATCATCAAGGGTATTGTCGCGACGGGTGACATCTTCGTGGCGTCGCCCGCAAAGAGGGCCGAGTTGCGCAGGACTCTCGGAGCCGACGCGGTGGAGATGGAAGGAGCGGCGGTGGCACAAGTCTGTCGCGACCTGCGCGTGCCGTGGTTGATCATCCGCTGCATCAGCGACCGCGCGGATCACAACGCCCTTCAAGATGCCGACTCATTCACCGCCGTGGCAGCACAGAATGCTGCGCAGCTGGTCATGGACATCGTCGGGCATCTGGCCGCCCAGCCAGCGACAGGGAAAGCCGGAAAGTAATTTCAGGCGTTCGTCTGAACGTTCAACTCAGTTTGTACTGCTTGGCGACGGTTGCGCTGAGTTGCTGCACCACAAGTTTCCGCAGGTCAATGGTCGCGCCAATCGTGGCGCCGGTGGCGAGTTTCTCACCCTCAGCCAGGCTCTTCTCGGCAGCCTCCAACACCAGCGCCGTGTAGAAGCCAAGCGTGATCGGGCTGTTCATCGCCTCGCGCTCGGCAGCGGACAACTTGTTGTTACGCAGCGCAAGAATCTGCTGGTAGAGACGGCCGGGGCTGCCGATGCCGTAACCACTCACACTGTTGTCCTTGTCGAAGTTCTTGAAGAGCGGATTAACCTCGACGATGCCGTCAGCGTGAATCTCGCGCAAGCCGGGCTGGTCGAGGCCAAGATCAATCATGCCATCGGAACAGATGATGCGGCTGGATTGCACGGTCGTCGACCACGCGGAATTGGGCAGGGCCCACCCGGTGAGGATGTGCGCAATCGCGCCGGTGCTGAACAGAATCTCCGTGTCCACCAGGTCGTAGCCTTTCACCGCGATGGGCTTCAAAGATGGCAGCTTCTGCGAATAGCCGACGGCACGCACCTGCATCGGCACAAGGTTGACAATCTTCATCAACGCGTCCGCCATGTGAACCGTCAGGAACGATGCCGGCGTGTTCCTCTCTGCGAAGTCAGGCGATGCAAAAAAACGCGGCGAGTGGTTTGGGTCTGCCACGCTGAGTTTGTCGAGCATGTAGAACACAGCCGCTTGGAATTGCCCGTAACGACCGCTCTGGAAACGCGCCTCTGCTTCCTTGATGCGTGGGTCCTCACGCTTGTGAAAATCCACACCGAGGAACCGGCCCGTCTTCTTCGCCGCCTCGATCATCGCGTGCGCGTCCTTGAGCGTCGCGGCCGTCGGCTTCGGCACGACAACGTCGAGACCCGCGTTCAATGCCGCCACGGTCGGGGCACAATGCAGGTGATCCGGCGTATTGATCTGCACCGCATCAAGCTCGGTCTTCGCAATCAATTCCTTGTAATCGCTGAATCGCCGATTGGCCGGCAGGCCCGCAAGGTCGCCAAACCAGTTCCGGTATTGCTCGTTCGGATCGGCAACGGCGCAGATATCCAGCAGCGGCGTGTAACTGCTGCGGAAGTAAAGGTATTGATAAATCTCGCGGACGACGGAGCCCGCGCCGATGATGCCGAGACGAAGTTTGGTTTTCATGATCGTTGTTCTGTCAGATGGTGCCAGTTTGTTTCAAGAGAAACATTGCGAGAAATTCCACAGCAGAGCGCGCTTCTTCCAGCGAAAGCTGCTCCTGATCCGAATGCGCATGAGCCAGCGTGCCAGGCCCAAAAGTCAGCACGGGCATGCCCGGATACTCCGTCGCGAACAGCCGCGCGTCGCACGATACCGTCCAGCCGAGGATGGGCTCGTCCTTCCAGATACCGGTTGCCTTGGCCGCATTGATAGCGTTGCGCATTGATGGTGAATCGGGATCGCCATCGAACGCGACGTTGTGGAGTTTCTCATAGGAGACCTTCACCACGTCCTCTCCGCGCTCCGGCCGTCCAAGCCGCCGCAAATAGGTCTCGGCCCCGCGTTGTGCCGCCCTGCGCATCCGGTCCATGACTTCGTTGATGTGGTGGGTCGGCACGAAGCCCTGCCCGCCTTCCAGCACCAGCACGTCGGCGTAAGGCTTGCCGCCCAACTCCAGCCGCATGGGACTGCCAGCGGTGGCTTCGATCTTCAGCCTCGATTGAGCGAGACTGCGAACCAGATGTGCCATCTTTGTGATGGCGCCATCGCGCTCGCGGATTGCGCCCATGTGACCCGTCGCGCCGTGCACGGTCACGACAAAACTGTTGCCCTCGCAGGCGAAATCGTAATGAACCGGCACCATTGGTTTGCCGGTCGCAGCTTCGATGACCTTGCTCTTGTCGCCATAAAGGCCGGTATACGCAGCCAGTCCTGTTTCAAGACAATCGCGCACGAGCAATTCCGTTTTCTTGCCCGGCGCAGTGTCGAACTGGATGAGGAACTTCACTTCGCCGCAGATGCGGCTCGGATGCTCACCAAAGGAACCGATGATGCCGTGGCACGTCTGCACCGGCCGCTGCGGGAAAAGATCGTGGCGACTCTCGGCGCGGATTGCAGCGCCCTCTTTTTCCATTTCCTCGTTCACGAACGCGGCCATCTCGAACAGCGACGCGCCTGCAACCTTTTTCAGGTCGGCGCGATACCAAACCGCGCCGCGGTTGGCCGGATGAAGTTTAAGGCTGGTGATCTCCAGCACGATCATGCTGTCGTAAAGCTTCTTCAGTTCGTGGTCCAACGCGAGCGACAACGAACCATTGCCGCCGGTTTCCTCTTCGACGACGGCCATCACGACGACGTTCTTGTTCCATTTCAGCCCGGCCTTGGCCATGACTTCGGAGAGCACCTTCAACGCGGCTACCGCGCAAATGGTGGGGCCCTTGTCAT
>CAZGGF010000258.1:0-2927 GCA_964524715.1 uncultured Verrucomicrobiota bacterium
CCGGCGCTTGCATGATGCCCATCGGCGAGATGCGGTCGAGACCCTGCGGCAGGCCCGGGTACGGATTCGGGAACTCGTAGAACTTCTCGGCCTTCGCCTTGCCAGCGCTGCCGGTGACGCGCATGAGGAGCGGCGGCTTGGTCTCATCGTTGAAGTTCGGAGCAGAGACCACGATACTGCCGTCCTTCAAGAGCGCCATGCCGTCGGGCGTGTTGACGCAATCGGGAAAGGCGACGAGCAGCTCGGCGTTGAGGCAAGCCTGGGCAGCCGGACAGTTGCATCCGGGACATGGGGCGGCGGAGGCGACTTGGGCTAGCAAGGCGCACGCAATGACGATGGCGAGGACGGTTCGAATCATGTTTTTCTCCTTTGTGTTATTGTCTCAAAAAATTCCAGTCGCACAGTTTCTCCAAATTGTTGTCGCCAGTCCAGAGTAAGATTGTCTTCATCTGGCCGCTGTCGGCCCGTAGAGTTCCACCTCCCAGATACGGGAGGTGTCAGTCCTCGTCTTGGTAACGAGCAGACGGATTTTTGCCGCCGTCACGGGTTGAAAGCTGCAACTCCAGCAGGCATCCAGGTTTCCCTTTGCCGCCGAACCCGGGATATTTTTCCATCCCGCGCCGTCGTGCCACTGAAAGACAAAGTCCGTAATCGGAGCAGTGATTGCGCCGTCGAAGAACCCCGAAATTATTCGCGCTGCGCCGATGGTCACCGGCTTTTCCCAGGCGAACTCAATCTCGTGCGGTAGCGGGCCGCGGCCCAGCCAGCGGCTGCCGTTATCGCTCATGTCGACCTTGCCGTCGTTGAGCAGCCCGCCGCCAGGCGAAGAGACCTTCGCAGCAAGTGCGAGATTGGGGCCGGCTTTGGCAAGCCACGCGGGTTTCACGACAACGGACGCATTCCTCGGAGCGGGCTTGCGCTTCGGTTCTGCCCCATTGTCATAGTCGGGATTTGCGCCGGGTTTCTTGCCGACGCCGCGGCGCATCAGGTTCTTGAGTTCGTCGAGATAGCTCTCGTAGATATGGCGCGGCATCGTGTTGTGTTTCTTGCAGAGGCTCGCGGCCATGCCGACGACTTCGCCCATGCCACCACCGGTGCGCATCACGCGCACTGCGCCGAGTGCGTCATGTTTGGTGCTGATGTCGCGACCCGCCATGAAGAGGTTCGTTATGTTGCGGGAGTAGAGACAACGATACGGAATCCAGAACGGCCGTCGCTCGCGAATGGCAGGGAAGTGACCGAAGTCGGCCCGTGAGATGAACGCGTCGCCCTCGAAGCCCTTTTCGTATTTCGGGTCGGGCAGGTGCAGGTCGTTGCTCCAGCCCGTCGGCACGCAGCCATCGTGGAATTTCGCATCCTTCTCCAGATCGTCGACACATAGCACCACGTCGCCCAACAGCCGCCGCGACTCGCGCTTGCCGAGAATGTGCGCCGACCAATTGAGACGGTGGTTGGGTAAGACCTTGTCCACGTTCTTTATCACATCCCAGGCGCCATACATCGCACGGAAGTTCCAATCGCGGATGTATTCCATCTCCTCGATCGGGTCGCGGTCGAAGCCGCTCTCCCAATACCAGCCGCCGAGTTTGAGCGTGTCCGGTTTGGTCTTGCTACGGCCGGGGAATGGCTTATCCGTCAGGTCGAGCGCCCACGGGCAGCGCGGGAACGGCTGCGGCTCGGCGGCGACCGCGGTGGTGGTGTTGATGGCGTTGGTATCCTTGCACTCACAGACGTTCCACAGATTGCACGGTCCCATGCGGCCTTTCGGCTCGATCTCGAAATCCGCTCCCGCCAGCGCGCCCACGGCCGCATCCCCGGTGCAGTCGGCGAACCATCGCCCTGCAATGCGCACTCGCCGGCCGGTGTTGATCTCCTGCGCTATGACGGCACGGATCCTGCCTCCATCGGTTTCCGCACCGTTGACGCGGTGTTCGAGAAAGAGGCGGATATTCGGTTCCGTGCGGACAACAGCTAGCTTCTTCTCGTCCTCGTAGAGGTCAGCAGTGTTCGTCGGGCCGTAGTGCGCGCGGCGGTCCTGCTCCAACTCCGCCACCACGTCGCCGATGCGCGGCCACGGTTCCTTGTTGCGCGCGCCTTGAAGCCAGACGCGCACTTCGGAGCTGTTGTTGCCGCCGAGCATCGGTCGGTCTTGAACGAGCGCAACATTCAATCCCAGCCGCGCCGCCGAGATGGCTGCACACGTCCCGGCGATGCCGCCGCCGGTGACGACGAAATCAAATTCGCCCGCCGGCTCCGGCTGCTCCGGCAGGTTGAGACACGCGCGCCGGAACACCGCCATCTCCGGATCGCGATTTGGCGGCGTGAACTTCGCATCGCGTGAGAACAGGATTGCATCGCAGCGTCCCTCGAAACCGGTAAGGTCGTGGAGCGCGAGCCGGACACGTCGCCCGGCGATGTCCACCTTGCCTCCGTCCTGCCAGTGCCACTGCGCGCCCTCGGTGCCGAAAGTTGTGGCGAGCGGTCTGCCGTCCACGAGCAGTCGAAACTTCCCAGGCGCGCCGGGTGCCTTCCACTGCGCCACCCAATCCTTCGTGCGCACCCAGACGCGATACGTGCCCGTCGCTGGAAACTCGATCTCCGTCGTTGCATCTGCCACCGGCCGTCCGAGGCCGTGCGCCAACAGGTAGGGCGAACCCATCTGGTCCATGAACTGAGGGTCCACCACCCAACCACCACGCTGCGTGAAGCCCTCTGCTTCGACGAGAACAGGCTGCGCAGCCAATGCAGAGGCGGCTCCGCACAAAACAACCAAAGCTGCAAGAGCGCAAACGTGCTTCACTGGTCACTCCAGAATCGCCTTTGCGATCTCGCCGCGGAGTTGCGCTTCGCCCGGCTCCTTCTCGAAGACGCCATAGAACATCGAGCAGCAGTCCACCCAAAGCGCCAGGCGATGGAAATCTTCTTTG
>CAZGGF010000259.1:0-1544 GCA_964524715.1 uncultured Verrucomicrobiota bacterium
GGCGGATCGCTATATGCAAATGGACATCTACCTGATGCCAAACCAGATGTTGCCCGAGCACTGGCATCAGGCCGCCAAGGGCAATCCTTCAAAACTCGAAGGCTGGCTGGTGCGCTACGGCCTCTCGCACATCGTTGGCGAAGGCGATCCAAACCTGACGGTCAAGGTGCCGGCGATTCACAACGGCGGCAAGGTCACCGTCGAGCACGAGGTGGTCGCCAAGCCCGGCGATTTCGTCCCGCTCAATCGTGGCGGCGCGCATCACTGGCAGATGGCTGGCCCCGAAGGCGCGATCATCACCGAGGTGGCCAACGTCCACACCGACGCCGGCGTGCGCCATCTCGACAAGGCCATGAACGACTTCTTCTTGAAGGATGTGAAGTAAACGTTCGCATGTCACGTTACCTCCTCGGCATTGACAACGGTGGCACGGTTTCCAAAGCCGCGTTGTTCACGGTGGATGGCAGCGAGATTGCCACCGCCGGGCGGAAGATCGCGACGCTGGAACCGAAGCCGGGTCACGCCGAGCGCGACGCCGACGGATTGTGGCGCAGCACCGCCGGGGCGATTCGCGAAGTGTTGGCGAAGTCCGGCGTCAACCCGCACGACGTGCTTTGCGTCGCCTGCGCCGGCCACGGCAACGGCCTCTATCCCATTGGCGCCGAGGGTCGGCCGGTGCGTGATGGCATCTACTCCACCGATTCGCGCGCGCTGGATTACGTGACCCGTTGGCGCGCGGCCGGCGTCGGCGAACGGGCGCTGCCAAAGACTGCGCAATGCCTCTGGCCTGGCCAACCGAATGCGTTGCTGGCATGGCTGCGCGACCACGAGTCTGAGACGCTTGCCCGCGCGCGTTGGGCGTTGATGTGCAAGGACTACATCCGGTTCCGGCTCACGGGCGAAGTCTGTGCCGAACTGACCGACACGTCCGGGACGAGCCTGATGAACGTCGTTACAGCCGGCTACGACGACAGCGTGCTGGAGCTATTCGGTATCGCGGACTTGAAGCGCCTGCTGCCGCCGTTGGTCAGGAGCGCCGACCTTTGCGGCAAGGTCACCGCGCAAGCCGCCGCCGAGACGGGTCTGGCCGCGGGTACGCCGGTCGCGGGCGGATTGTTCGACATAGACGCATGCGGGTTGGCGGCGGGGATGGTGGATGAACGACTGATGACGCTGGTGGCCGGCACGTGGGGCTGCAACCTCTACGTTGCCCGCGAGCCGCTCATAGACAAAGACCTTTTCATGACGAGCTGCTACGCCATTCCGGGCTGGCACCTGATGCTGGAAGGCAGCCCAACCTCCGCTGGAAATCTCGAATGGTTCATTACCGAGTTTCTCGGTGCCGGGACGGAGAAACCCCAGGCTCAAGGCAGGTCAGTCTATGACCTCTGCACCGAACTGGTCGCATCGGCGGACGCGCGCGATTCACGGCTCGTGTTCCTGCCGTTCCTCTACGGCTCCAATGCGCACACCGCGGCGAAGTCGTGCCTGATCGGGCTCGAAGGCCGCCACAACCGCGGCCACGTGTTGCGCGCGGTGTATGA
>CAZGGF010000260.1:0-7257 GCA_964524715.1 uncultured Verrucomicrobiota bacterium
ATCGTGTTTGGGAACACGCCGTCGACGATCACGACCACGTTTGAGGTGGCGAGCACGAACAAGGGCGGGAACTTTGGCGGGCTCAACCAGAACATGGCGTTGGGGACGTTGAACATCACCAACCACATTGAGTTCGTGAACAACATCAACAACGGTGGCGGGTGGGGAACGAACGAGTGTCGGTATGTGGATGTGCTGCACCTCTTCAATGGGGCGACGTTGAAGCTGAGCCAGCTGACGATCTACGTGGGCGTGGAGTTCATCTACGAAGACGGGAACGGGACGAAGCGGCTGACTGGGATGGCTGGCGAGACGATCAACGAAGCCAACAAGGACAGCTACGGGCTGGCGAACGTGTTCCTGTCGGACGGTGGACAGATCGTGTTTGTGCCTGAACCTTCGACAGGAGTGTTGATGGCGCTGGGTATGGCTGCATTGGCTGGCTGGCGGCGCCGGCGCAAGCATGGACAGTGTGGCTAGGCGCCGCGCACAGTAACAGGACGCGTTGCAATGCGCGTCGAAAATTCGCTTCAGGAGTCGACAGATGACTGTTTTGGAGCGAAGATGGAACAGGCAAGACGCAGGGCTGATGACTGGCAAGAACAGAGAGCAAGCACATCATGGCATCGCCTGAACCAACCCCAAATCGCCAGGATCTGGTGGAAGTCCAGGGGTTCGAACTGTTTGAACGCTTGGGCGAGGGAACGATGGGAGTGGTGTTTCGCGCCCGGCATCTGTTCACAGATCAGATCGTCGCACTGAAAGTGCTCTACCCAATCCTTGCTGGTAATCTTACCTATTTGGCGCGATTTCGAGCGGAAGCTGAGGCGGCAACGCACCTGAGTCACCCGAATTTGGTGCGCGTTTTTGGTTACGGCCAGCGGGGGCTGACGCATTTCATTGCGATGGAATATGTCGAGGGCCTCAACCTGCGCGAACTGCTTCGGCGCGAGGGTGCCTTGAGCGAGGCTACGGTGGCCGCCATCGGGATGTGTGTCGCATCGGCTTTGCACTATGCATGGGAGACCGTGCGGCTCATCCACCGCGATGTGAAGCCGGAAAACCTGCTCGTGGCCGAGGATGGCCGCCTGAAACTCTGCGATCTCGGCATTGCCAAACGCATGGCGAGCAAGCCCGGCGACGCACCGTTGACGCGGACGGGGTACATGCTGGGTACGCCACACTACATTGCGCCGGAGCAGTTGAAGGGAGCCAAGGAATTGGATTGTCGCGTGGATATTTATTCACTCGGGGCGACGCTGTTCCATGCGGCAACGGGCCAGACTATCCACACGGCAGAGAACGAATTCAGCCTGTTGATGAAACAGGCTACCGAGCCCGTCCGGGACCCACGGGACGCCATGCCGGGGATGAATCACGATTTCGCCAATCTGCTTGTTCAAATGCTGGACCTCGATCCTGCCAAGCGGCCACCCGATTGGTGCGCTGTGTATGACGCACTCTTCGATATCTACCAGAAACTCAATGCGGAGAAGTCCTCCGCGCGCATTCGCATCTCCAAGGCTGGTGGAGGCGAATCCAAACCAACCGAGCCTACGGCATGAACTGCTTGCACATAAAATTACCTGATGGAACAGCGCGGAAGATTGCGCTGGGATCGCGACCCAAGGTCATTGGTAGCGACGAGAACGCGGACGTCATCCTCGAAGACACGACCGTAAGCCGATATCACTGCACGGTAGCCGTATCGCCAAACGGGATTCACGTGCAGGACCTCGCTTCAAACACGGGCACGCGCATCAATGGCCGTACCGTCACCAGTGGGATGCTTGTGAATGGGGACAAGTTGGAGGTCGGGCCATTTACCTTTGTTGCCGAATGCACGGTCACTGCTGGGTTTGGAACTGCTATCCGTCTCGTGGAGGAGCAATTTGCCGTCGGCAAAGGCTTCCAGACCTTTCTTGGCGAAATTGCCGCTGAAGGCCAGGCACCGCCGCCGGTTCCAAAGCCTGCGAAGCCAGGAGACGCAGGAGCAAAATCGTAGTCTCATGCCGGGCATCTGCTGATCGAGTTCCTTTCTCAAGGACGTATCAGCGTTGAATGGAGTGGGGGGGGGCTGGCAGTACGGTCAGTTGTTGCGCGCCTTGGTTGAATCATCCCCGGCAGTGTCCTTTTGGCGCGCTGTTCCTGAAGCGAAGTCAAAGGGGACTGCTATCTCGACTGCCATTGCAAGGGCTTGAGTTCACCTCACTGTTGCGTTAAGAAAACTCGATACATGCATATCAAGGACATACTGGCGAAGGAGAAGAACTGCTTCAGCTTTGAGTTTTTTCCGCCGAAGGACGAGAAAGGAGCTGAACTGCTTTTTACGACGATCAGCGAGCTGGTGTCGCTGAAGCCGTCGTATGTCAGCGTCACGTATGGCGCGGGTGGCTCGACGCGGGAGTTGACGCACGATCTGGTGGTGCGCATCCAGCGTGAGACGAGCCTGACGGTGGTGTCGCACCTGACGTGCGTTGGCTCAACACGGGATGAGATACACGCCATCCTGACGAAATACCAGGCCAGCGGCATTGAAAACATCATGGCGCTGCGGGGTGATCCACCGGCCGGACAGGCGGCGTTTGTGAGGACCGAAGGTGGTTTTGGCAAGGCGGCTGAGTTGGTGGCTTTCGTAAAGCAGCATTTTCCGAAGATGGGTATTGGCGTGGCCGGCTATCCCGAAGGCCACGCGGGGACGCCCAATCGGCTCAAGGAGATCGATTACCTGAAACAGAAGGTGGACCAGGGCGCTGACTATGTCTGCACGCAGCTCTTCTTCGACAACCACGATTTCTACGATTTCTGTGAGCGGTGCGAACTGGCAGGCATCAAGGTGCCCATCATCGCTGGCATCATGCCGGTGACGACGCGCAAAGGCATGTTGCGCATGGCCGAGCTTGCGCTGGGATGCCGGTTGCCTGCGAAGTTGTTGCGGGCCGTTTCGCGCGCGCAGAACGACGAATACGTCGAGAACGTCGGCGTGCACTGGGCAGCCGAGCAGGTGCGTGACTTGATTGATCACGGCGTCAAGGGCATCCATCTTTATACGCTGAACAGGTCGAAGGCCACGCGGCGTATTTATGAATCGCTGGGCGTCACGGATTCAGCACAACTGGGTGCATAACGTGCGAGCTGATAACGAGTTGACAACCTGATTTTTGAACACATGAATTGCATGGCCAAGGAGTTTGCAGATATGACAAAGAACCGATTCCCAATGACCAAGAGCATCGTATTAACCCTGAGCGCTGTTATCGTGGCTGCGTCGTTTTATGTCTCGGGGGCGGTGGCCGCAGAAGGACAACGACGAGTCGTGGTCTGGTCCGAATGCACAGCCCCGAAGAATATGTATCCCAACGACATCAATGGTGCCGTCGCGGACGCACTGAAATCGCTGAAAGGTTGGGAGGTTATCACGGCGAACCTTGAGCAGCCGAACCAAGGCATTAGTGACGAGTTGCTCAAGAGCACGGATGTGTTGGTGTGGTGGGGTCACAAGAAGCACGGCCAGGTCAGCGACGATCTGGTCAAGCGCATCGTCAAACGCGTCAAGGAGGACGGCATGGGGTTCATCTCGTTGCACTCCGCGCACTACGCGAAGCCGTTCAAGGCGGTCTTGTTGGAAATTGCCAATCCAAGCGATGAGGAGATGAAGAAACGGGTTGGCAGTTGGGGCGCTTATAAATGCGACAGCGCGGTCAAGGTCACGATCAAGGATGCGAACCATCCGATCTGCAAAGGCGTGGAGAAGTGTTTCGATCTTGGCGATACCGAGCGCTACGGCGAGAAGTTCATTGTGCCGGAGCCGGAGGCGGTGCCCTTCGATTGCGAGTATCGGTTCCCGGATGGTCACACCGAGAAGGCTCGTCACGGGCTTTGCTGGACGGTGGGCAAGGGGAAGGTATTCTATTTCCAGACAGGCCACGAAACCTGCAAGCACTACTACGAACCGAACGTGCTGCAGATTCTGCGCAATGCGGTCGAATGGGCGGCGCCCAAGAAATAGACGTCTCCGGTTCTTGCAGCGTCTGCGGACCGGAAGCGGATTCTATAGCGTCCACGGCGCGCGCATGGCACGCGATCGCATTTTGTTGGCGCTGGCGTCGTTGACGAATTCTTCCTTTGCTGGATTCCATCGCAGCTTGCGGCCAAGCAGCATGGCGACGTTGCCAATGTGCATGATCGACGCGCAACGGTGGCCGATCTCTGCCGGGAAATACGGATCACGCCGTGACTTGACGCAGTCGAGGAAGTTGCGGTGTTCACCGCCGGGGCAGGTGTAGAGATGGGTTTCTTCAGGGCGGATCGCGCTGGTTAGAATCCGGGGCGAACTGGCTTCAAGCGGGCCGATCCATCCCTTGTTGCTGATCCAGCCATCGGTGCCTTCAAATTTCAGACCGACGCCGCCGGTTTTGATGAACATTTTCACGCCGCTGGCGTAGGTGTATTCAAGATGGCACTCCGTCGCTGTGTTGTAGATGCCGCTGGTGGGAAACTCTCCTTTGCCTTCGACGGTTATGGGACCGCTGCGCTCGGTGTTGTTGCCCCATTGGGCGGTGTCTACGAGGTGCATCCCCCAGTCGGTCAGGATGCCGCCGGAGTAGTCATAGATCCACCGGAAGTTCCAATGGCATCGCGCCGCGCAGTAGGGAGCCCACGGCGCGGGGCCAAGCCACATTTCGTAGTCCAGCGTGGGCGGGATCGGTTCCGGTTGCTGTTGTTCGAGTGGAATGTTGCGGCCGCCCCCGGAGGGCAGGCCAACGTGAATCGTCTTCAGTTTGCCGATCCTGCCGTTGCGTACGAGCTCGGCCATGCGATGATAGACCGGCAGTGACCGATCTTCGGTCGAGGTCTGGAAGATCGCGCCATGCCGCTTCACAGTGTTGGTGAGAACGCGGCCTTCCTCAATCGTCAGCGTTGGTTTCTCGCAGATCACATCCTTGCCCGCCCGGATGGCTATCAACGAGATGGGCACGTGCCAGTGGTCGGGGGTGGAGATGCAGATGGCGTCGATGTCTTTGCGCGCGATCACTTCACGGAAATCACTGTAAGTGGCGCAGTCGGTGTTGCCATATCGTTGGTTTACGGTTTCCCGCCCTTGCTTGCAGTGGTCACTGTCCACATCGCATACAGCGATGATCTGTGCGTCGGCATTGGCCAGAAAACTTCGCACATTCATCCCAATGCCGTGGCCGCCAACGCCGATCATCCCGAGGGTGACGCGATTGGATGGTGCCGGCCTTGCGGAAGCTCCGAAGACTGATGCCGGCAGAATGCACGGCGCTGCGGCAGCAGTGCTGAAGACGGCAGTCTGTCTCAGAAAATGGCGGCGGGAAATCATGGTGTCACTCCTTCATGGCGACTGCCGAGAGTTTCCTCCAACCTTCGATCGAATGTTTCAGGTTTTCGTGGGCACTGCCCTGAATGCCGTAGTGTTGCAGGCCGATGGGGCCGGTGTAACCCATTTTCGCCAGTCGACGAAGCAGTTGCGCGACATCGTAGGTGCCGCAGTCCAGCGTTTGGATCAGAGCTTTCCAATCCTTGCCGTCGGCGTCCGCACCGTTGATTGAGACGCAGAACAAGTACGGCTGGGCGGCCTTCAGTGTGGCGTCCAGATCCTTGCCGTCCACCTTCAACCAATGGCAGAGGTTGAACGTGAGGCCGAGGTTTTTACAGTCGGCCTTTCCGGCGAGTCGCGCGGCATCCTCGACGCGAGCGACGTAGAAACCCGTATGCGGATACATCGCTACGCGCAGGCTCGCAGCTTGGGCGATGCCGGCGATGTCGCGCAGTGCCTTGACTGCCGCGTCGTCATCGTCCGTGCTGGAGGGCAGACGCCCTTTGTTCGTGATATACAGCCAGAGCATGGTGTCGCGCCCTTTGAGTGCACCTATGACTTCTTTCAACGAAGTGACCGAGGCTTCGATGGCATCGAGCCGCAGCGGCACGTAGAGGGCGAACATCTTCAAGCCAGCCTTGTCGAGCGCAGCGAACCACTGCTGCAGGTCGGCCACACCGTGGTAAATCGGCCCTATGCCTGCGAATCCCAGTTCTTTGATCATCGTCACTTGTTCTTGCGGCGTCTTGTGCATCGCGTCGCGCGTGCCGGTGTCCATTGCGAAGAACGGATTCGGCAGTGACTGGCCGGGTGCGGCAGCGGTCATGATGGCAACCATGACGGCTGTTGCGGTCAGGATCTTCCAGTTCATGATTCTGCTCCTCCTTGTGTATCTAGTTTGGGGTTGTGAGTCGTGCGGAGTACTCGCGCCATGTCTTCATGGACTCGGCGAGATGCTCCTTCGTATTGCCGCGGATGCCGAAGCATTGAAGACCAATCGGTCCTTGGTAACCGAGCTCTTTCAGTGTCCTCAACATTCCGCAAACATCAAATGAACCCCGGCCGAGTGGCTGGATGTAGTTCGACCAGCCGGGTTTCTCGTCGCGCTCATCGGCGCCGTTGATGGATACCGCCCAGAGCCTTGGCAACGCCCGTGCCAGCAAGGGCTTATAGTCCCGGTTCTTATCCGCTCGCAGCCAGTGACAAAGGTTGAACATGCAGCCGACGTTGGGCCGATCGACCTTTTCCGCGACGCGCACCGAATCTTCGATCCGCTCGATCCAGTCGTTGACGTGCGGATAGAGCAACAACTGCGAGCCGGAATCGCGCGCAAGGTCGGACATCTCGCGAAGAATTTCCACGGCGCGCGCATCGGCAGTGGCGTCGGAAGGTTTTTGGCCGCTGATAAGAAGACAGAATTGCACGCCACGGCCTTTGACGAGCGCCAGCACGTCTTTGAATTGTGGATCGTATGCAGGTTTGTCGGGCGCGAGGTTCACCTTCATCGTGATCTGGAACAACTTCAAGCCGGCGTCATCGAGCGTCTTCAACCGCTCGGCGACCTTGTCCAGCCAGATGTGGCCAACGCCGGCATAGCCGAGTTCCTTGAGCATGTCGGCCTGTTCCTTGAACGAGCGTTTCTTGGAGTCGTGCCAGTCAATGCAGAATGGGAAGAACGGATTGGGCAACAAGGCAGGGGTGGATGGGGCGGCGGCGCGAATGGGGCAGGTGGTGAATGTCAACAGAACAAGGGTGATGATTCTCGTCAGGTGTTTCATGGCTTCCTCAGTGTCTCATCCAATGGCTGACAAAAGACGCGGCAAGTCTGAACTCCGGTGTCGGTGTCGTCAATCTCAAGCTGCGATGTTTCGGGTTGTGCCAAGCGGCGGAAGCGAAAACGGTCGGGACGCAAAATG
>CAZGGF010000261.1:0-7271 GCA_964524715.1 uncultured Verrucomicrobiota bacterium
AAGGGCTGATGCTGAATTCGCGACGGAAGAGCCGGTTGAAGAACGACAACTGGTTGAAGCCGTTGCTCAGCGCGATGCTGCTGATCGGCTCGGCGGTGTCGCGGAGGGCGCGGCAGACGGCTTGGAGGCGGACTTGGTTGAGGAAGGTCGAGAAGGACTTGCCCGCATGGCGGTGGAACTGGCGCGCGAAGGTCGCGCGGCTCATTCCCGCGAGCCGCAGCAGTTCCGGCAGACGCACCGGCTCGCGGTAGTGGGCGATGATATAGCTGACGGCGCGGCGCACGGCTTCTTGTTGTTCGTCGCTGCCGGAGAGGGAGAACGGACGCGCTGCCAGCGGACGGGCATCCCGCGCGGGCGCGGCGGCCAGTTCGGAGAGGAGTTTCAGGAATGCGGCGAGCCGCGGCAGGCCGGTGAGCGCGGCGAGTTGTTCCATGAGCCGCCGCACGGTGTTCGCGGTCGCGCCGCGGATGTGCAGGCCTCGCCGGGCAGACTCGGCGAGCGCGCGCAGCGGGGCGGCTTCGTTGAAACTCCAGATGCCGTGTTCGAGCGGGAAATCCCACTGGATCGCCAGCCCTGCCGAGTTGCCGCGCAGATGCCAGTAATGTGGGACGTTCGCGCCGATGAGCACGAGGTCGCCGGACTCGAACAACTCGATGCAGTCGGCCACGAAGCGCGTGCCCGCCCCGCGCTGGAAGAGTGTCAGCTCGGTCTCGCGGTGGTAATGCCAGTGGTCGCCGTAACCTTGCAGCGGGACCGTCTTGCCGGGTGCGAGAACCGTCTCAACCCGCCGGACGTTGCGGCTCCAACGCAACAGGCGGAACGCCTGGCCTGCTCCGAGGCGGATGTCTTCGCGTGGTGGCTGCATGACTGACATGATTGGCATCGATCACAGGAAAAGGCAACGCCAGTGGTGAGATGATAGTGTCAGCGATTGAGCGACGAGGCGTAGCGAGTGAAAACCGCCATCGGATAGAGTGCGCGCCAACAACTCAACAAAGGACATCACATGAGCACGCAGACCTCGCAGCCCGTCAAGTATCGCTTCTCGTTTGGCCCCTGGAACATCAGCGAAGGCGCCGACCCCTTCGGCCCAGAAACCCGCAAGCCCATCGCCTTCGCCAGGAAACTCCCGATCTACAAGAAGCTCGGATTCGACGGCGTCCAGTTCCATGACGACGACGCTGTCCCCGGCATGGACGCGATGACTCCTGCACAGATCATCGCCAAGGCTCGCGCCGTCAAGCGCCAGCTCGACGACCACGGCCTCGTCGCCGAGTTCGTTGCGCCGCGGCTCTGGTTCAACCCACACACCATTGACGGTGGCTACACATCCAACTCCGCCGCCGACCGGCAATACGCCCTGGATCGCAGTTTCAGGACCATTGACATCATGCGCGCGCTTGGCACCAACCTGATGGTGATATGGCTGGCGCGCGAAGGCACCTACATCCGCGAGGCCAAGAATGCCCGCCTCGCCGTCGAGCACCTGCTGGAGGCCATCAACAAGATGCTCGCTTACGACCGCGGCATCCGCATCGCCATCGAGCCGAAGCCGAATGAGCCGATGGACCACACCTACATCCCGACCATCGGCCACGCCATCGGATTGGCCTACCGCACTAACGACCCGTCGCGCGTCGGCGGCCTCATCGAGAGCGCCCACGCCATCCTTGCTGGTCTCGATCCCTCCGACGAGATGGCCTACGCGCTGTCCCACGACAAGCTCTGGAGCGTTCACCTCAACGATCAGAACGGCCTGAAGTTCGACGAGGACAAATCCTTCGGCGCGGTGGACCTCCGCCGTGCGTTCAATCAGATCCGCGTGCTCGAAGAGGCCGGCTACGGCCGCAACGGCGAGTTCGTCGGTCTCGACGTGAAAGCCATGCGTGCCACGCGGCAGGCAGACGGCATCAAACACCTGGCCAACAGCCGCGCGTTCTTCCTCGCGCTGGTGGAGAAAGTCCGCACGCTCGACCGCAAGAAGGAAGCTGCTTTCATCGCCGCGCGCGACTACGAGTGCCTGGAGCGATTCATCGTCGGTCACTTGATGGGCACGCGCTGAACGTCGAACATAATGACGGGCATTTCGAGCGGTTCTCAGGTAACATTGGAGCCACGTTTGGTTGATAAGGAGATCGTCATGACACGCAGCATTTCACGTCGACAGTTCCTCCACACCACCACCGCCGGTTTGGCCACGTTCGCCGTCGCCCGTGACGGCTTCGCCGCCAACGAAAAGCTCAACCACGCCTGCATCGGCGTCGGCGGCATGGGCTGGAACGACCTCAGCAACTTCAAGTCGCATCCAAAGGTGAACATCATCGCCATCTGCGACGTGGACGGCGCGCGCTTGGACAAGGCCGCCGCGCTGCTTCCCAACGCCCGCCGCTACACCGATTGGCGCGAGTTGCTGGCGAAGGAAGGCGACAAGATGGATTCCGTCAACGTCACCGTGCCCGACCACATGCACGCGGCGATCACGATGACGGCGTTGCGCGCGAAGAAACACGTCTACTGCCAGAAGCCGCTCTGCCACGATGTCGCCGAATGCCGCGCCCTCGCCAAGGCCGCCAAAGCCGCGGGGGTCGTCACACAGCTCGGCACGCAGTTTGCCTCGGCGATGGGTGATCGGATGACGGTGCAACTCCTGCGCAAGGGCGTCGTCGGCGACGTCAAGCGCGTGATCCTCTGCTCGAACCGGGCAGGCGCGGTCGAGAACTACCGGCTCAAAGGTCCGCGCCCGGCCCAGGGAGAGCCGCCGCCCGCCAACCTCGCGTGGGACCTCTGGCTCGGCACCGCGCCGGAGAGGCCGTTTGCGCCGGCAATCTATCATCCAACGAAGTGGCGCGCGTGGCTGGACTTCGGCACCGGCTGGTCGGGCGATATCGGCTGTCACGTCTTCGACGCTGTCTGGAAAGGACTCGAACTGACCGCACCCAGGACAGTCGTCGCCGAAGTCCAGAAGTCGTGGGAACAAGCGCCGGAACGCCGCGCCGACAACTGGCCGCAAAGCCAGCACATCACGTGGATGTTTCCCGGCAGCAAACTCACCGGCGGCAAGGAACTGACGGTCGAGTGGTTCGACGGCGACATGTTTCCGCCCGCTGACGTGCAGAAGATCGCGAGTCTGGAAAAATATCCGGAGGAATCGGCGATGGTCATCGGCAGCGAAGGCGCATTGCTGCTCCAGATTGGCACCGGGCCGCTGTTGTTCCCGCGCGACAAGTTCAAGGACGTTCCCCGTCCGAAGCAGTCGCCACGCAATCATTATCATCACTTCGCGGACGCGTGCCTTGGCGGCGAGATGACTGAGTCGCATTTCGGCCAGACCGGTCCGATGGCCGAGGCGATTCTGCTCGGCACCGTCGCCATCCGCGTGCCCAACACAGTGTTGGAATGGGATGCGGCCGGCATGAAGATTCCCAACGCGCCGCAGGCGGAATCGCTTTTACGCCGCACTTACCGCGAAGGCTGGAAAATCCAGGGGTTGTAGAAGGATAGTCCTTCGTCTCGTTTGCCATGATTGGAGCTGCTCTGAATATGAAGAACCTACTGTGTTGGACACTGATATTACTGGGAGCTGCACTGGTTTCGGCACAGGACACGAATCAGGATGCCATTTCCGACGAAGTGAAGGCCGCACTCGGTTGCGATCCGCAGGCGAAAGAGAGCTTCGTCACGATTTGGGAGCGGCCGGCGGCGAAGTCGGCCAAGCCTCCCGCCGATCCGGCGCGTGCGATCAAACGCGTCGCGCTCGCCAACGCGGGCGGCAACCGCTTCATTTGGCGCGTGGACTTCCTCGCGCCGTACCCGGCGGAGAATTCCAACCTGTTGCTCTATCTTGACTCCGACGACAATCCGGCGACCGGCCGCCAACCGGGCCAAGGCTGCGAGTTCATGCTGCACTGTTCCAGTGGCGCGCCGGGTGTGACAGGCTACACGGCCGACGGCAAGACTTGTGTCGTCCCTGGACCGCGCGTGGCGGTGGCCGGCGGCAGCGCATTCGTCAGCTATGACGTGGACCTTGCGCAACGCGAGGGCGCTTCGCGGTTCCGGCTCAATGTTCTTTCTGAAACCATACAACCGCATCGCGGCGTGGGCAGCACGGGTTACTTCGAGGCGAAAGGGCCGCCGGCCAGCGACCGGCCGAAGTTGCGGCTCGATAGCGACCTTGCTGAGAGTGTCGGCGTCGAGCAGACGTGGGGTCTGGAACGTATCACCGCGCTTGTTAACGACCCGAAGAACGTCCCGATCTGGATTCGCGACTGCAAGCTCGACGGCTTCCGATTCGACCACAGCGAGTATCGCGCTGACTGCGCGCTGCGCGGACCGGGCTCGGGTGTCATTACCGCTGCCGTGCCGGCGGGCGCGAGCGGCCGGTTTCATGTGGGTTTCATCTTTTACGACAGCGCTGGCAGCGAACGAATCGCTGTCCACGTCAACGGCAAGCGCCGCGGCGTGGCGGTAGCAAACCTCGACGACAACAACCAGCACCTGTTCTTTCTGACTGAGCCGGTCGAGTTGAAAGCCGGCGACAGCATACAACTTCGCGCGCTCGGCATCGGCGCCGCTTATCGCACCGAAGACTTGCTGTTGCTGCGCGACAAACCGAAGGCGTGCCCGCCGCTCTGCGAGTTCCGTGAGGTGGCGGCGACGGAGAACCGGCTGACATGGATCACGACATGGGCCACGCAATGCACTGTGGAACTGGGCGATGGCCAGAAGATCGTCGAGCCGCTTGCAGCTCAAAACCACCGTGTGTTGTTGCCCGGTTTGAAGCCCGGTGATTCTGCGCGCTATCGCATCACGGCGTTGGCTCGCGATGGACCCGAGGTTGTCTCCGATTGGCGCAAGCTGACGTGGAAGCCATTCGCCGAGCCGCGGACGAAGCGGAGCGGTCGTGTGACGCTACGCGTGGAGCCACCGTCGGATGTCGCCGACAAGCTGCGCGACTGGCCGGTGACCAGCGGCGTGCCCTTTCCCCAAGGCGCGCTCGGCACGGCGAAAAACCTCCGGCTGCTCGACACAAAGGGCACGGTGGTGCCGTTGCAGGCGGCGGTGACGGGCCGCTGGGCTGACGGTAGCGCGAAGTGGGTGCTGCTGGATTTCCGCCACAGCGGCGGCGCGGCGGACTACACGCTGGAGTTTGGGCCGAAGGTCTCGCGCAAGGAGCCGAAGCGCGAAACAACGACACCGGATTGCGGTGAGTTGGTTCTTGCCGATGTCGCCGGCAAGGAACACAAGGCGAGCGTCGCCGGTCTGGCGCAGGAAGACGGCGACGGTTTGCGTAGTGGGTTGCACGCAGCAGGAAAAATCGGGGAGTCGGCGTTTGCCTACGACGCACGTGTGCATGTCTATCCCGGTCTGCCGTGGGCGCGTGTGTTGCTGACGGTCGGCCACGCGGAGTCCACGAACGAGTTCACCACGATCCGCAGCCTGGCCTGGCGGTTGCCGAAGACAGTTGGCCCGACGCGCTTCGTGAGGCAGCACACGGACGACCGCTTCGAGTCGTCGGACGGAGGAGGCAAGCGTTTCAGTGGTGCCGTCGGGCCGGTATTTGTGCGCGACTTCTGGCAGAACTATCCGAAGGACCTCGAAGTCGCTCCAACCGGTTCGACATTCTGGCTGATGCCACGGCTCAAGGCCGACGAGTATGATTTGTCGAACAGGAAGAACCACGACTGGCACAAGCTCTACTACTGGTTCGACGCCGGCGGCTACAAGCTGCGCCAGGGCATGACCAAAACGCACGAGGTCTGGCTCGGCCTCGACGGCAGTGTGCCGCCGCTGGACCGGCCGCTGTTCGCCGCCGCGCCGCCGCGCTGGTATGCCGACTCGGGCGCGTTCGGCGAAGTTGCCATCGTGAATCCGCAGCGGGCTGTCGTGAGCGACTACGACAAGAAAGTAACCGAAACGCTCGACGCCTATCTCAAGAACCGTGAAAGCAACCGTGAGTTCGGCCAGTTCAACTTCGGCGACTGGTGGGGCGAGCGGATCATCAACTGGGGCAACATCGAATACGACACGCAGCACGCATTCTTCCTCCAGTTCGTGCGCAGCGGCGACCGGCGGTTTCTCCAGGCAGGCGATGAGGCCGAAACCCACAACCGCGACGTGGACACAGTCCATAACCATACCAAACCTGACCGCGTCGGTTGCGTCTATTCACACTGCATTGGCCACGTCGGCGACTACCTTGCGAAAAGCCCGTTGCCCGGCCGCAACCAAGGCAGCCCGCGAGGCGGCTTCTCGGTGTCGCACACGTGGTGCGAGGGGCACATGGAGCATTACTTCCTCACCGGCGACCGGCGCTCGCTGGAGACCGGACTGAAGATCGCCGACCATTACGGCCTCTGGAGGATGATGAACTATGACTTCTCGAACTGCCGTGACTCCGGATGGCATCTCATCCTGACGATGGCGGTCTATCGTGCGACGGGCGACCCGTTCTATCTCAATGCGGCGCGGATCATTGTTGATCGCGTGTTGGAGCGGCAAACGCCGGCGCCGAAGTTCAACACCAAGGGCGGGGGCTGGCGGCGAATGATGGTGCCGGGCCATTGCCTTTGCGAGCCGACACACTATGGCAACGCCGGCTTCATGGTCGGTGTCCTGTTAACCGGCCTGAAGTGGTATCACCTGGAGACCGCCGACCCGCGCGTCGCCCGGGGCATCACTATGGGCGCGCATTTCCTCATTGATGACATGTGGGTCGAGGACGTCGGCGGGTTCCGCTACACGAGTTGCCCCGTCTCGTCGAAAGGGCCGTGGTCGAACTTCCTGCTCTTCGACGGCATCGGCTACGCGTATCGGCTCAGCCAGAAGGCGGGCCATCCCGACGCGAAACTGGCGCACGTGTTGCGAAGAGGCACCGACCCGGCCATTGAGAACATGCGCGGCATGGGCAAGAGCTTCAGCCAGTTCATCCGGGTCGCGCCACATTTCCTCAGCCTGCTTGCCGAACTGCGCGAGGCGCTTCCGCCGCCGGATTCAGACCGCAACCCGCCCGCATCCGCGCCGGCCAAGAGCGCGCAGTAGGATAAAAGCCGGGATGAAGCGATTGCGTGCGGACCGCTCTCCCGCTACGCTGCGGCTGTGCGACTGATTGTTCTACTGCTGACCGCGCTGGTGCTGCGGCTCGCTTTTGTTTTCGTGGTGCTGCCCGCCATCGAGCCGCGCATGGCGCTGCGCTTCGACGCCGACAACTATACGGCCATCGCGCAAAGCATCTGGCGTGGCGAGTGGAACGATGTCGAGCGCGGACCGGTTTA
>CAZGGF010000262.1:0-4620 GCA_964524715.1 uncultured Verrucomicrobiota bacterium
ATCGGTGTCGGCGCAGGTACGTTCGGTTGGAAGGAAGTGAGCGTCACATTCACTGCGCCACCGACGGCGACAACGGCAACCCTCGGCACAGTGCTGCACGGCACGGGCCGGGCGTGGTTCGACGACGCGCGGTTCGACGAAGTGGACGGAGGCAGCAGTCTGCGCGCGAGCGTGGGCAAGACGGAGCAGTTGGCGCTGGCAAGGGCAGAACGGAAGAAGCTGGAGTTCTCACGCCAGTGGCCGTGCTGCGCAGTCGTGCGCGTATTCAACCTCACGGATGCGTCGGTTTCCGGTGCGCTGGTTCACGCGGACTTGCGGCCGGCGATGGCGAAACTGCGGTCAGTACCGACGAATGTCGTGCTGCGTATTGTGGATGCGGCGACGGGTGAGGTGGCGGCGAACTGCGTGCGGCGTGGCAGCACGGTGATGTTTGACGCAACACTGCCGGCCAAGTCGGAACGCGAGTTTGCGGTCTATTTTAGCGCGACGCAACGCGAGGCAACGAACACCTTCGCTTCGGCTTACGAGAAGTTGTTGGCCAGCCCGCTGAACCTTGCAGCGAACGGGAGCTTCGAATCGGGCGCAGACTCGCCGGAGGGATGGCTGGCGACGGCCAAGGGCGGCGGTTTCGGTGCGGACGCGATGTTCGGCAGGCGCAGCGCCGCGTTCATGCTGTTTCCGGATGCGAAGAGCACATGGGTCGGCTGGCGATCGCAACCGATTCCCGTGCAGGCCGGCGCGAGTTATTTCTATGGCGGATTCCTGAAGGGCACGGGTCTATCCGGTTCGGCAACGCTGCATGCGCACCAACTGGGCCGCGACGGCAAGGTTGTCGGAAGCGGTGGCTACGTCGGCACGCAACCAACGGTCGGCAGCGACGCGGGCTGGATGTTCAGTTCCACGGTGATTCACGTGCCGCCCGGCGCCGTGACGATTCAACTGCACCTGACAACGAACGCGCGCGTTGCGCCTCCGCAAGGCGGCGTGGTGTTGTCGGATGCAACGACGCTTCAAGCGCACATGACTGCGGGCGGACGCGGCACGATTCAACATGACGGCGTGTTGCTGTGCCGCGTCGTGGCGGGCGAGGTTGTCGGGTTTGAGAGCGGGGAGACGTCCGGCTCTCGGAGACCGCTGCTACAAGTCTGGGAAGTGAATCCGCTCGTGAAGGTATTCCGCGATTCGCTGCCGGGCCCGCAGGCAAAGTCAGTGACGTTGGAATGCGCGCGCAACGAGTACGAACCGTTCGAACTGGTGCTGCGCAGCGCGGAGGCGCGGCGCGGCGTGGATGTGGCGGTATCGGCGTTGCGCGGGCCGAAGGGTGGGACGCTGCCTCCGGTGAAGGTGGAACGCGTCGGCTTTGTGCCGATTGACTGGCCGAGCGGTTATTTCCAGACCGATGTGTCTGCGTGGCAACGGCGCGTGCCGCGCGGGCACGGTTCCACCGACGGCTGGGCGGATTGGTGGCCTGACCCGCTGGCTCCAAATAACGCGTTTGACCTGGCGGCGGGCCGTGCGCAAGCGGTGTGGTTCACGGTGCGTGTGCCGCGCGATGCCGCGCCGGGCGAGTATCGCGGTGAGGTGACGATTCTCGCGGCGGGCGAGCGATTGAAACTGCCGTTGCGGGTGAAGGTGCTGCCGTTCACGCTGCCGGAGCGGACGCGGTTGAAGGCCATCTTCGATTTCCGCAGCGGGCCGGGCGGCGAGATGAGCGCGGGCATCAAGACTCCGGAAGGACAACGCCGATGGCTGCGCTTTATGGCCGAGCACCGGCTTGGCACCGACCACATCCCGGCGCAACCGAAGTTTGAATACAAGAACGGCCAGGTAACGATGGACGCGACGGAGTTCGATGCCATGGCCCGGTATTGCTTTGACGAACTCGGCATGAATGTCAGCTACACGCCGTCGTTTTTCTACGCGTTCGGCTGGGCCTATCCGCCGAAGAAGATTTTTGGACTGGAGCCGTTCACGCCGGCATACAACGACGCGCTCAAGCAGGCGTATCGTCTTTTCACCGCCCACCTGAAAGAGAAAGGCTGGCACGACAGGTTCATCTATTACATTTCAGACGAGCCGCACTTCGACCATCCGTTCGTTGTCGAGCAGATGAAGAAACTCTGCGCGCTGCTCCACGAGGTGGACACGACGATTCCGATTTACTCCAGCACGTGGCGGCACTGCGAGGCGTGGGACAACTCGCTCGATCTCTGGGGCGTCGGCCAATACGGTTGTTTCCCGGTGCCGGAGATTGAGCGCGTGGTGAAGGCGGGCAAACACTTCCTGTTTACGTGCGACGGGCAGATGGCAACCGATACGCCGTTGCTGGCGACGGAGCGGATGCTGCCCTACTACTGCCTGAAATACGGCGGCAACGGCTTCGAGTTTTGGGGACTGTCGTGGTGGACGTTCGACCCGTGGCAGTATGGCTGGCACACATTCATCAACCAGAGCGACGACGGCAAGCGCCATTACTGGGTTCGCTATCCGAACGGCGATGGTTACTTGGCATATCCGGGCGCGCCGGTTGGCGTGGACGGGCCGGTGAGCACGATCCGATTGGAGCAGGTCCGCGAAGGTCTGGAGGACTACGAAGCGATGGCGATACTGGCGGAGTTGGTGTCGAAAGCGAAAGGGCAGGGGAAGTCAGTTGCTGCCGCCGAGCGCGCGCTGGCGCAGGCGCGGGAATTGGTGACGATCCCGAACGCCGGCGGCTTGCGCTCGACGGGAATTCTGCCGGACCCTGACCGCATTCCGGTGATCCGCAAGGCGGTGAATGCCGCCATCGTGCAACTCATCGGCAGGTAATCCGCCGTGGGCGGAAGCTCACGCATCCTTCGGAAAGATGTCGCGGAGGAACTTCAGGTTGGCCTTGTAGCTGTCGAGCATCTTCGCGCCCTTGGGCACGGCGCCTTCGATCTGCATCCAGCCGGCGTAGCCGATGTCGTCAAGCGCGGCGCGGACTTTCTTGAAATTCACCTTGCCCTGGCCGAGCAGCGCTCCGTTCTCCTTCATGTGAAACTCGCAGATGTGCTTCGTGCCGAGCCAGCGAATCTCCTTGTAGATGTCGTAGCCGCGGTCATTGGAGTTGCAGACGTCGTAATAAACCTGCACGGCGGGCGAGCCGATGCGCTGGATGATATCCATGTGCGCTTCGGCGCTGAGCCAGCTCTCGATGCCAAGGATGACGCCAGCCTTCTCGGCCTTGGGTGCGACCGCCTTGAGTCGCTTGACGACTTCATCGGTGCCGGGCTTGTCATCGCGCAAATCGCCTTTGGAGAAGAACGCCAGCAGGACCACCTTCACGCCGAGCGCCTTCGCCACGTCGATGGAATCGCTGACCCATTCGATGGGGCGCGGATCGCTCTTGTAGGGAATGCTGTTCATCTCGCCGATGGCCAGCGAGGCGATCTCGACACCGGTCTGGCGCGCGGCATCTTTGAATTGCTGCTGCACGTCGGCTTGGCGCAGGTGCATGTTGTTTGCGACGTTGCCGAAGCCGACCTGAACACCGTCAAGACCTATCTCCTTGGCCACTTCAAACGCGGCGGGTGAACTCGTCTTGCCGATGGATCCGTCATACGCACCAATCTTGAACCGTCGTTTCCCCGGCGCGGCCAGCAACGGCGCGAGCGGCGAGGCGAGGGCAAGCGCGGCGGTTGATCGCGCGATCCATTCACGGCGGTTCAAGCGGAGTGTGGGTGTGTTCATGAACATGTCTTTCAATTTTCGGACCATGTTCAATTTGCGCCTCCATCGCTCCTGCTGGAAGCAAAATCTTGCCCGCATTTCAGCATGCGGCAATCTGGCAATGAGCCGGAATCACGGTGCATCACGCATGAATCCGCAGTCGCGACGTCCGCCGATGGCTGCCAGCTTGACTCAGGGCTTGCCTGTTGTGTGGTTCGGCGGCTGGCTGCTGAGTTGCACCAACGCTTCCTTGACGCGAGCCGCCTCTGTTTCGTTCATGATCAGGAAACGATCCCGGCCGTTTCGCTTGGGCGTGAAGCGTGTGAAACCATCCTCTTCCACCGTCACAACGCCTGGTGGCGACAAGCTGAAATAATTGCGGTCAGGCATGACGGCATGCAGGACTGCGGTCAGGTCCCATGTCGGCCTTTCATGCGGCGGCGGATTGTACAGGTAGTAAGACTCGGCGGCAGGATGATGGGGCGTGTAGCTGAAGTCCCGTTCGATGCTTTGGACGGGGAACGGCACGGCAATGCCGATTTCAAAACCGCTCCAAACGACGGGCGTCGGCCAATCCTTGGCCAGCTTGCGCGCTGCCGGGATGTCCTTGATGACGTTGTATTCGCGGTAGTGGTTGTTGTGGTTGATTGTCTGGAAGGCGCCCGCCATGACGGAGAGCAGCCTTGCCTTGCGTTTCACCAGCTCGCGGCCCGGCAGCGGGGAGATGTCGTCAGGCTTCGAATCCAGCAGATCGGCAAAATTGGTAAAGAAACCGACTTGCACGAGGACCAGCGATTGATCGGCGGCTTTCGCCAGCAGTTGTCGCAACAGCTTGACGGGATCCGGCGATTCGGCGCTGGACTTCAACTGATGCGGATAGCGCGGAGCATTGTCATCCTTGATTGCAGCAAGCCTGAGAAACTTGCCCTG
>CAZGGF010000263.1:0-10684 GCA_964524715.1 uncultured Verrucomicrobiota bacterium
GACCGCGTTGGTAAATGCACTGGAGACGCTCAGCGTGCCGCCCGTCATCGTGAACTGGCCGGCATTGAGCAGCATTGGCGTGGTCAGACTGCCGCCGTTGATATTGATAATGCTGCTGGCAAAGTTGGTGGCGTAGAGGCGCTCCACGACGACGGTGCCACTATTTAGATTGAGCGTGCCGCGGCGAATGTCCAAAGCTCCAGTGGCAGTATTGTTGGTGACGATGAGATTGGCGTCACACACTGTCACAATATTGGCAGCAAGATTAGTGCTGCTGCCCACAAACATATTTGACGCAAACAAAGAACCTCCGTTGGCAATACTCAGCATGCTTCCAAAACCATTGGATCCCATTACAAGATTACCTCTGATGCTCCACTTTGAACCTGAACCAGTTATTGACACGGAATTGTTGCTGGCATTGGAGGCCCCGATTCCGGCGGACCAATGAGTAACCACCGTGCCGCCCTTGGTTATAATCAACTGGTTGCCTGATGACGCGTTACCGACTGATAACGTGTAGTTGGTCCAGGTCGAGCCAGCCCCGGTAACGATTGCGTAATTGTTACTGGAGGCACTGGAACTACCGAGTGATGTCATAAAACTGCGAAGGTTGGCACCGTTGGTTACAATCAATTGGTTAAAGCCGCCGGTGCTGCCAACCATAATAATGCTACCCCAGAAGAGCGTGCCGGGATCCGCAACCAACAGTGTGTTGTTGGTTGAAGTGGCCTTTCCTCCAACATAGCCAACCGGGCAAATAACCAGACCGCCATCATTCACGGTCAGTTGGTTGCCGCTTCCAGCCGCGCCAATGGAAACGGCACCCGTGTTTCTCCATACCGAACCAGTACCACTGACCCACACGCTGTTGTTGTCAGAAGATGAAGAGAAACCGATGCAGGTATTAGAGCTGAAGACAACCCCGCCATTAGTCACAATTAGCAAATTGCCGCTGCCAGCACTGCCCACGAACATGTCATATCGGTTTGTCCAGATTGAACCGCTACCCGCCACGAATGCGTAGTTGTTACTCGATATGGAAGAGGCGCCAATAATCGTGTCGGCAAATGGGACTACGAGTGAACCAGCGTTTGCTATTATCAAGGCATTGAAAGAGCCATTTGTCCCCACCACATTATCAATAGAGCTATTGGTTACTGTTGTGCCACTGATAATGTTGGTAATGCCGGATTCTGCCAACAAATCAGGTGCCGACACGATGGAGAGCAACGCAATGAGACAACGCACTGCCCTGTGAGTGAGAAGCAAAATGTGACGAATGACTGACTCGGTAGTCACGTGGACAGTATGCCGCTGGGCATAAAGATTACAAGATTGTAATGTAACAAGTCGAGGGAACGGTGGCAGTAATTGTGTGGCTCACAAGATCAGCAGACGACCCCAAGTTATCTCGACGATCTTAGGACGACCAGAGACGGCGGATTTTTGCGCGCGCGTCGGTCTCTGTCTTTGTGCCTCCCCCGCCGCCTGCTGACGGCTTGGGCAGTGTCAGCGTCACTTGCTCAAATAGCGTGCGCATGTCGTTTGGAATGAAGCGCGTGAGCTGGGCATAACTGTGGCGGTCGCCGAGCACGTGCTTGTCGGCGTAGTAGCGCAACGGGAAACAGACGTAGAGCCAGTTCCGCGCGCGCGTCAACGCAACGTAAAGCAGCCGCCGCTCCTCCTCGATCTCAACGGCATTGCCGGTAGTGAGATCGCTCGGGATGACACCGTCGGTCGCATGAATCAGAAAGACCACGTCCCACTCGCAACCTTTGGCAGAGTGGATGGTGCTGAGGGTCAGCCAATCCTCATCCTTCACGGGCGCGCCCGCCCAATCGCTCGTGCCCGACGGCGGATCAAGCGTCACGTCGGAAAGAAACTCCTCGCGCGTGCCGAAGCCCACCGCCATGGCAGCCAGTTGCTCCAAGTCGCGAACGCGAACCTCGGCGTGGTCGTAGATGTCACGAAACACCGGCTCGTAAAACTGCCGGACGCGCTCGATTTGGGCCGGAAGAGCCATCCCCTCTCCCGCAAGCTCCGCCAGCAGCAGGCAGAGCAAGCGGAACCGCTCCCGCGCCGCAGGCGGCATGGGGCAGTGCGCGAGCGCGCGGAAATCGTGATCATTCACAGCAAGGAAACGGAGAACGTTGTTGGCCGTTGCGCCTCCGACGCCGGGCAGCAGGTTCAGCACGCGCAGCCAGCTGACCTGGTCACGCGGGTTCTCCAGCAACCGCAGCAACGCGAGGAGGTCCTTCACGTGCGCGGCTTCGAGAAACTTCAGCCCGCCGAATTTCCGGTAGGGAATGTTTCGCCGCGACATCTCCACTTCCAGCATGTCGCTCCAGTGGCCTGTGCGGACGAGCACCGCCTGCCTGCGCAACGGCACGCCCGCCTCGAGTTGCTCCAGGATGCGCGTGCACACGAACCGGCATTGCTGCGCCTCGTCCACGCAGCTCACCAGCAACGGCCGTTGTTCGCTGCGGCGCTCGCTCCAGAGGTTCTTCGTGAAGCGCTGACGCGCGCGCGCGATGACGGCATTGGCCGCGTCCAAGATCGGCTGGACGCTGCGGTAGTTCTGCTCCAACGTGATCACCGTCGCGCCGGGGAAATGTTTGGGAAAGTCGAGGATGTTACGGACGGTGGCCGCGCGGAACCCGTAGATGCTCTGCGCGTCGTCGCCAACGACCGTGATGTTGCGTTTCGCGGCAGCCATCGCCCGCAGCACATCGGCCTGAAGGACGTTGGTGTCCTGATACTCATCCACGAGGATATGGTCGAACCGTTCTGCGGTTCGCGGCCCGCCGTCCGCTGTCCGCATGAGATGATACCAGAACAGCAACAGGTCGTCGTAGTCGAGGACGTGGATTTGTTGTTTGCGGTCGGTGTAGGCCGTAAAAAGCCGCGCCATCTCCTCATCGAAGCCGGCGCACCACGGAAAGTCGCGCGGCACGACCTTCTCCAGCGGCTGCTGGCTGTTGACACACTTGGAGTAAATCTCCAGCAGCGTGCCTTTCTTTGGGAACCGTTTCTCGCGCGAGTGGAGCCCCATTTCCTGACGGATGAGGTTGAGCAAATCCTCGGCGTCGGCCTGATCAAGTACGGTGAAATCCGGCGTCAGTCCGACGGACTGGCCGTGCAAGCGCAGAAGACGGTTGGCCACGGCATGGAACGTGCCGCCCCAGACGCGGGAGGAACGAACCCCAGGCCGCGACGAGTGACGAGTGTAGTGTTCGGCGCGACTGATCATCTCCTGCGCGGCGCGACGGGTGAACGTAAGCAGGAGTATGCGCTCCGCCGGAACGCCACGCTCCAGCAGACACGCGACACGCGCGGCGAGCGTCTTGGTTTTGCCAGTCCCCGCCCCCGCGATGATGAGCAGCGGCCCGTCGCCATGCGTGGCGGCGGCGCGCTGTTGCGGATTCAGTTCATCCAGCCAGACAGGATCAGGCATCGGAGTCAACGGCTGCACACCTCAGCCGATTTTGATGTGAAAAAATCCAGCAGTCCCGCTGAAGATTGCCTGCACCGATATCGCCGCCAGAATAAGCCCCAGAACCCGGGTGAGAACATCGTTGCCAGCCTTTCCAATCAAACGATTGATGAAAGGCGCCGATAGCAGGAACAGCAGATTGATCCCCAACACGACCAGCATGACCAAGGCAACCATCGCCTGTTCAAACATTGAATAGACGTCATTATCTGTCTGTAGAATCACAGCCATAATGGCCCCGGGACCCGCGATGTAAGGCAAGGCAATCGGGAAAATCGCAATGTCCGTATATTGATTCTTGGAAACATCCTGTTGACCCACCAACCCCATCACCATCTGAAAAGACACCACGAGAAGAACGCACCCTCCCGCTACTTTGAACGCATGCAGGTTGATCGACAGATAATCGAATACGAGCTGTCCCAAGCTAATGAAGAACAAGAGAATTGCCGCCGAGACTATCGTCGCCTTAATGGCGATTCGCCTTTGCTCCGCTGCCGTGGAATTGGCCGTTAAAGTCAGAAAAATCGGAATCGCACCAAAGGGATCGACGATCACAAAAAAAGTGATGAACGCCTCTAAAAGATGTCTCAACATAAACCCGTGTTTACAGCAAGTCTGAGCGAAATAGAATGTTTATTCTAAGGCGGATCGATTTCCCAGGCTCGAATCGTAAACCAAGGACACATGACATGGACACACACCTCACGTCTCAGGGGCCAGGTGGCGGGCGTGGAGGCCATTCCGCTACAAGGGCAATCTGAAAATCAGTGCACGCAACCCGCCCGTCTCAACAGGTTGTGTGTGATCTGCTGCACGCGCGAGTCCGGGCCGTGAGGCCGGCTCCAATGGGACCACGGCAACGTGTGGCCCGGCGGCATGCTCAAGTCCTGACACCAGAAGATCGTCGCGGCGTTAAAGACGAAGTTGCCTTTCGGGCCGGGGTAGATCGTCGCACACCATTTCTGTGGTTTATCGCCGCCAACCCATGCGGTTCCCTCCGCCACGACTTCAAGGCCGGGAATTGGCGGCGGGTCGCCGTGGTATTCCCAGCCAATCAAACCGGGGATGCGATCGCCTTTCTTTACGCCGGTGTCTTTGAACATCCAGTGGTCGGGACGAACGATGATCCAGTCGCCACCGCCGTTGACGGGTGACACGTTTCGGGCGCCCATGAGATAGCCCTCGTCGGGTCCGCGCTCGGTGAAAGGACCGTATTTCTTATCGATTTCCGGATCATTCTTGCTGGGGCCACCGTAAGGCCCGCCGCGAAAGATGATGCGGTTGGGTTGGCCGCCGCTGTTCGCACGGAACGGCGTGACCCAGCAGATGGCGTTGCCTGAAAGGAAGAAAAGGTTCACTCCTTCGTCGCGCATCTTCTCAACGCTGCGGAACTGGCGGATATCCCAGTATTCATCGTGGCCGACGCTGATGAAGGTCTTGCACTTGAGGCCGTGGTCAGGAGTGAGCATGTCGCTGTTGGAGCAATACGTCACGTTGTAGCCGTGCTCTTCGAGGAAGTAAGCGAGTGGCTGCTCGAACGAGAGAAATTCGCCTGAGCCAACCGAGAGAGGATCGTTGACGATGCCAGTGTATTGAGATTGGCGGCCGTAGGGACGGTCGAAGCTTACATCGGCCCACGGCCCCTGGTTGCCTTTCGGGTGTGTGTAGAGCGAATACTTGGTCGGCCAACGGTTGTAGGCCTGCCAGGTATTGTCGGAACATTGGAACAGGATGTCAGCAGGCCGGTCATCGCGCACAATGAAGATGACGTAGCTTTGCCAGTAAGGCTTATCAGGCGCGTCGGGCTGCGTTGTCAGCCGGCCAAGATAGACGCCGCTGACCCAGTCTTTCGGGATGGCCAGCCGCGTCGTGGGTTCCCATTGGCACTCGTGGATGTTCTTCGGGCCGGGCTTCGGCACAGGCTGGGCCTTGCCTTGCAACAGGCCGATCTTCTTCATCAGCCGCGCGCCCTTGCCACCATAATAACCGGTGCGGAATATCTCGATCGAGAATTTCGCCGGCGGGTCGGTGGAGACCATGATGTCAATGTTCTCCCCCGCCTTGACACTCTGCTTTGAGCAATAGCCCTCGATCCACGGCGAACGAAACCCGTCCCGGTTATCAAGCCGCACGCGCGTGAGCTGCCAGTTGGCCTCGCCGGGCTGGCGGTTCTCTTTCTGGATCGGATTCGCTCCGAACGCATGGAGAGCAACGAACAAGAAAATGCAGCAGGCAGTTTGATTCAGAAGCAATCGAGTGTTCATCATGTCAACTCCATCTGGCTAGTCGTCTGCGGCCGGCCGCAGTAGGTCGCCACTTCACGAATGGATTCGACTATGCTCTTGGTCTTTCGTCAATGCGAGCCTTGCCTTCTTGCAGGATGCCGTGCCAAGTGATTCGCAGGGAGGGAGACTTTGCGCTTGCGCGTCAGCGACGGCTGCGCACAATGCCATCGAAGTCCCCACGAACCACATGGATGAATGCGATGGCTGTAATGACAAAGCAAACCGGCGTCACTCCTTCAAACGGCCACAAACAATGCTCGTTCAGGTCGAGCGCGCTCAGGACTCCATTCAACCGGGTCTTGTTGTGGACGTGCACGGCCTGCTTCTCCTGGTCAGGTGATAGTTCAGCCGGAGAAGCGGTTCTGCCGCAAGGCAAGGACCAGGCAGCTATCGAGAGCAGTCATTTCCCCGACCGCGTGCACGAGTTCGTGTGGCGAAACTGGAACGCCGTCGCCCCGGCGAAGCTGGCAAAACTTCTGGGTGCTTCAGTGCAGGACATCATCGCGATGGCGGAGTCAATGGGACTGCCGCCGGTGGACACGATTCCACCTGAGATGAAGTCGAGAGGTTACATCACTTTGATCCGGCGCAATTGGCACCTCCTGCCCTACGAGCAACTGCTGGAGCTTCTGGAGATGACGCCGGAACGATTGGCCTTCATGCTCCGCGAGGAGGATTTCCTGTGGATCAAGCTGGGCAGCTTGAAACCGAAGTGCGAACCGCTCCGTTATCGTGCGCCGGATGAAGCAGCGCGCCGCCGTGCAGCCGAGATTCGTCTCGTGGTCGAGAAGGATTTCGGCAAGGAGATTTGCCGCCCGGGCGAACCACGCTTCGCATTTGTCCGCCAACTCAGCAAACCTCCCGGAGTCTTCTCACCACCGAAACCGGGCGACCATCCGCCTGTGTCGCTGCGGTTCGTTTATTCGTATCTGGCCGTGTATGGGGATCCACTGCTCAATCCCAAATTGGATCCGTATCCAGACGGTTTTCTGGAACGCCTCGCCAGCGTCGGAGTCAATGGCGTCTGGTTGCATGTCGTCCTGCGCGACCTTGCGCCGGGCGGAACGACATTCCCGGAATTTGGAGCCGGCCACAAACAGCGACTGGCCAATCTCCGGACACTGGTGCAGCGAGCCAAACGATACGGAGTCGGCGTGTATCTCTACATGAACGAACCGCGGGCAATGCCCGAGTCTTTCTTCAAGAACCGGCCAGAAATCCGCGGCGTCCGGGACGGCGAATTCACGGCTCTCTGCACTTCTCATCCGGCGGTGCGCCAATGGGTGGAGGATGCGCTCGCACATGTGTTTCGTGAAGTGCCCGACTTGGGTGGTGTCTATGCGATCACCGCATCGGAGAACCTGACCAACTGTGCTTCGCACGGCGGCTGGCGTTCCTGTGAACGCTGCAAGGCGCGAACCGATACCGACATCATCGCTGAGGTCGGTGCTGTAATCGAAGCGGGCGTTCACCGCGGCAATCCCAAGGCCAACGTCATCCTGTCGGACTGGGGCTGGAAACATCATGGCGATGCCGTGGACATCATCGCGCGTTTGCCGAAATCGGTCTGGCTGATGTCGGTCAGCGAGTGGAACCTGCCCATCGAGCGCGGCGGCATCAAGACCAAGGTGGGCGAGTATTCGATTTCCGCGGTCGGCCCGGGGCCTCGCGCGTTGCAGCACTGGAAGGCCGCCGCGCAAGCTGGTTTGAAACCGGCGGCCGAGATTCAATTCAACAACACGTGCGAAGTCGCCAGCATCCCCTATCTGCCCGTCATGGACTTGGTGGCCGAACACATTCATAATCTGGTCCCGTCCAAGCTTGAGGGAATGTTGATAGGCTGGACGATGGGCGGGCATCCTTCACCCAACTTCGAACTCGCCAAACGACTCAACCAAACGCCTGTCCCGAATGTTGAAACGGTGTTGGATGCGATGGCGCAGGAGCGGTTTGGCCCCGAGGGCGCCCCGCATGCCCGCAAGGCGTGGACGCTTGCCAGCAACGCCTATCGCCAGTATCCGTTTCACATCAGTGTGGTATATACGTCTCCCGTCCAGTGGGGTCCGGCGAATCCCCTGTATCCGTCAAAGACTGGCTACCGGGCAACCATGTGGGGGATTCCTTACGACGATCTCGACCGTTGGCGCGGCCCCTACCCTCCTGATGTATTCGCGGCGCAATTCGAGAAAATGGTCCAGGAGTGGAACCCGGGCATTACCGAACTGCGGCTGGCCGTGGAAAAGACACCGCCGAATCGCCGCAAGGAAGCCCAAGCCGACCTGCAATACGCCGAAGCGGCGGCCATTCATTTCCAGGCCGTGGCCAACCAATCCCGTTTTGTCATCGCCCGCGACGCGCTCGCAAAAGACCCGAAGACGTTGTCTCCCGAACAGCGTCATCATTTCCAAGCCGAGATCAAACGTTGCTTGGAATCCGAGATTGCCCTGACCCGTCAACTCTGGACGCTGGTGAGGGAGGATTCGCGGATTGGATTTGAACCCTCGTGCCATTACTTTTACCTGCCGCTGGACTTGGTGGAAAAAGTGGTCAACTGCCGCTGGCTGATGAAGCATTTCGGCGAGTGAACGGCGCGGGCTGTTCATTCCGAGTCGCAACTTTGTTCGACAAACATAAAAGGAGAAGAAGATGATGAGACGTCTCGCTGCGTTGTTAAGTATCGTGTTCCTGCCATTCTCTGTGAATGCAGCGGTGGCCGAAGGTGAAAACCTATTGATCAACGGCAGCTTCGACGCCGAGCAGGTCGCCTTTCCCGAATTTTGGAGTCCATCCTCCACCAACAACGTGGTCTATCTTCGCACCGGAGGTCCTGAAGGCAAGAAGCCTTGCATCGTCCTGAGGGGCGACGGAGGCAAGTCCAGCGGCGTCAGTGCGCGCCAGCAAGGCATCACCCTGGTGGCCGGCGAAACGTACAAACTCAGCGCCTACATCAAGACCAAGGGCTTCAAGAGCCGCAATGCGGGCCTGATTATCCATAACAGCGGATGGGTTTCCGATGTCGGTTTGAAAAAACTCCCCGCCGACTCCGAATGGACCTTCATGGAAAAGACGTTCACCCTGTTCCCTTCCAGCAACAAGGAATACGGCGTGGCCATGTTCGCCAGTGATCCGGTCGGCGAGGTCCATTTTGCGGACGTTAAACTCGAAGCCATCAGCGAAGGAGCGCGCAAAGGTTCTTCCACACAGCTGTCCATCGTCGCCGCTCCCAGACTGGTCCCGCTCGAACCTCTGCTCAACCGAATCCCCGGTTCCAAACCGCAGTTGCTCTTCAGATTCTTCGGCATCCTGCCAGAGAAGCAGGAATCCTATGAATGTCTTGTCACCGTCAGCGGAGATCGCATCCCCCGCCAGACCATCCCGCTTAAAGACGGGAAGATCCCCGTCAAACTCGCCGGTCTCCCCTGTGGCGATTACTCACTGGAGGCGGTCCTGCGTCACAGCGGAACGCAGCAGACCGTGCTCAGTGGCACGTATCCCATCAGCATTGTCGACATCCCCGACATCAAGCGCGACGGCATCAAACAACTAAACAACCTGGTTGCCGAGGTGCTGAACCGGCCCGTCAAAAACACAACCGCGCCGCAGACGTTCATTTTCGTCACTCCGCGCGATGGCTGGATCTTCGTGGCCCTCACCCGTGCCAATCCGGCGCCAAGTCTGACCGTCAAGATTGACGATCAGGACGTGATGATGAGCGACACCGCCGGGCATCTGGAAGCCTTCCGCGAACTCCGCGTGGGCGAACATCGCATCACCGTCAGTGGCAACACCACCAAGGCGAATCTGATCGTGCGTTCCATCGCTGAGATTTTCGACTATCCCCCGTGCGTAAACTCCCAGGTCAAGGAGAACGGCAGTTACGGCTGGGACTTCATGAAGAAGCACATCCTCTACGCCGTAACGACGCTGAACGGCGGCTCGCTGCGAGGCGAAGCCCTCACCGAAGCCAAGGCGCGCGGCCTCAAGTGGCTGGCCAACTTCAACGTTGCGCCTGTGGACGATCCCGCCAACGTGCAGGCACGCATGGAGAAAACCGTGGGCATGACCCAGCCGCAATACGACGGCTTCACCAGCGACGAACTCTTCTTCGGCCGCGCCACCATCGAGAACTACACCAAAGCCCTGTGGCGGCTGCGCAACCCGGAGAATCGCTTGGTGTATTCCTGGATCGTCGGCAAACCCAGCATCACCTCTCTCCATACCGACTTCATGTCAGCCGCCCTCAACGCCTCCAAAGGCCGCGGCCGGCTGCTATTCGAAGCCTACTGCCATCCGCAAGCCGACGAAAAAGCGGCAACCGCCTATCTGGATAACATGATCGGCGAGACGATGCGCCGCTTCAACGCGTTCTTCCCCGCCGCTGCCGCGGGAACCGGGATCATCTTCGGCAACTTCAACCAGATTCCCATCATCTCGCTGGAACACAATCCGGCGGTGGATTTCAAGTACTACCTGGACATGCAGGTCAACCTCGTCGCCAACAGTCCCGATTTCGCCGGGTTGGCCACCATTGGCTACTGGGGAACGTATTACGGCGACGAAGAGCTGGCGCGCTGGTCCTTCAAGCTCATGCGCCACTATGCGGTCGAAGGCAATAAGGACATGCTGTCCACGCGTTACGGTTTCAAATATGCCCCCGGCTTTCTGGCGAACTGCGATTTTGAGGATGGCCTGAATGGCTGGACCCTGTCACCAGCCGCTGAAGGTTCCATTCGCCCGGACGCAATCGCCGGCTATGGCAAGAACAGCCAGGGCCGCTGGGGTGGCGGCAAGGCGGGGAAGAACGCGTTGAAGCGGCGCATCGTCTCGCCGATCATGTTATCCAGATAGGCGGTTGCCGCTTTTTCGTCGGCTTGCGGATGGCAGTAGGCTTCGAATAGCA
>CAZGGF010000264.1:0-4008 GCA_964524715.1 uncultured Verrucomicrobiota bacterium
AGTCCGTAGGTGCGATCATTATTCTTTCCGCCAAGGTAGGTGGAGTAGCTTAAGGACTTGCCGTTGGGGGCGATTTGCATGAACAGCGCGTCGTAACTCCCCTGCAACGAAGTGAAGATCGCATCGTAAGTGTATGGAAACATGTACGGCGCTTCATCAGGGCTGGAGACGGGGATGTATAGCTCGCCTGGCGCCCAGGTTTCCCCGGCCACATGGATCGTCCCTCGCGCATCTGTGCCCACGCTGGTGGCAAAACCACCCCACTGCCCGTTTGTGGATGCACCACCCAAGTACGTGGAGTAGACGAGGGAGGCGTTGCCGCTCAAGGCTGGATTGATCTTCACGACGTAGGGTTCATCTCCAGAGACGTTCGCCATGAGATAGGGAGCGCTGTCGAAAATGCTGCGGGGCACACCCGGCCGGGTCATTGGAAAGAACGCCGACTCAGTGCGGCCTACGGCCACGATGATTCCCTTGGAATCCACGACCATGCCGTAGGTGTCATCCCGGGCAACGCTTGTGTTGGCTCCCACGTAGGTGGAATAACGCATCGTATAGCGCGATGTCGGCCAACCCGGCAGGCTGGATTGAAACTGAGTCACAAATCCGTTGCTATAGAAACCCGCCGGCGGCGCATTGCTCCGATACGCGTTGGCCGTGGTAGGAAAATTGGAGGATGCGGTGTAGCCGGCAACGGTGATGCAGCGGCCAAAGGCATCCACGACAACACTGTGTCCTTGTTCACCGTGGTTGCCGCCGAGGAAACTGGAGTATATCAGCGACGCCGTACCACTCTTGTTCGGATCAACGATGCAAAGAAAAGCATCCGTTCCTCCTTTAAGACTGTTTTGCAGGGCGTTGGACGTCACGGGAAACTTGATTGCCCCGCTGCCGCCGCCGGACGGGGTTACACCCGTGAAATACACCAAGCCCCGGCTGTCCACTGCGACGTTGTTGCCGTTACTGCTGTTATCCACAAATGGATTTCCCGGCCCTCCCTCCACGCCACTGCCGCCCAAGTAAGTGGAGTAGCGGATGCGGCCATTGGCATCATACACAGTCACAAAGTAATCTGATTGCCCATTGTTCGTCCGCTGATAGGCGTTCAGCGTGGGGAAGGGTCTCGTTCCGCTCGAACTGGTCAGGCCCACGATGGCCACTCCCCCGTCCGGCGTGGTCGCCACGCCAATGCCCATGCTTTGATTGTTGCCGCCCAGATAGGTGCACCAAAGCAATCTGCCGTTCGGGTCGTACTTTGCCACGAACGCTGACATGGTACTGCCTGCCGCCGGGGTTGGTTGGTAGGCGTTGATTACCGGAATATCTGCGACTTGAGTGCCGCCGGTCACGTAAATGTTGCCGGACGCGTCGCAGGCGGTGTTTTGGGCGAAAGTCTGGGCGTTGCATTGCGAGGCAAAGGGCACGGATCCTCCCAGATAAGTGGAAAAAACAAGGGATGGAGTTTGTGCCGACGTGGCGGCTTGCACCTCACCCAGCGCGCCGCCAACGCCGAGCATGGCGGCAATCACTCCGGCCAAACAGAGGATGGAACTACAGAGGCTTTGCAGACGAACAAGTGTCCGAGAATGTTTCATGGCTGTCGATCCCTTCCTTGTTTTCCAACTCGGATTGAACCCGAGATTTCCCATTTGACCTATCGTTTATGCTATCCTTGTGACTTCAGCCTGTCCCTTCCGTTATTCTCCTCCCAGCGCACGGGCTTGCAAGCCATTTTGCAGCGCCAAAACCGTGTTTTTCAGAGCGGCCTCCGGGGCCTCCGACGGTTTTCTGGCCCCAAGCTGCTGCTCGGTCTGGAGGCGAAGATAGTTCACCCGTGTTGACTGATGTGTTCATTCGTTGTTCGTTCATCCGCTGGCCACGGCGGGCAATCTCAGACGACCTATTGCCTGAAGGATGGATCGGAACAATTCCCGTGGAATGGGGTTGATGGGGCTAAATTCTGACTCACAGCATTTGACTTGTGAAGCCCGTCTGGGAAACATGGGCTTATCACACGAGTCCATCCGCTGTCGCTCCCGGTTGACGGAAGAGGACATGGAGGGCATTTAATGCTATGCTCCGCGCGATATGAACGCCCCGTTGCCCGCGGCCATCACTGTGCGCGAAGTGTTGCACGGCGGTGGTGTGCGCTACGCATTGCCACGGCGCCCGCTCGGTCTGCTGAGGTTTGTTGGCCTGCTGCCGCTCGGATTCGGCGCCAGCATCAGTTGGTTTGCGGTCGGCTGGATGATGGCGGCCACGCATGGTGGCGGCCTTTTCGGCTGGTTGTTTGCGCTTTGGGGCCTACCGTTTTTTCTGGCTGGTTTCCCGCCGATGGCGATCGGTTTGGTTGTACTCATCGGACGATGTGAGATCGAACTGCGTGATGGCGTATTGCGCATGACGGAGTGGGTGGGGCCGTTCCACTGGTCGCGCCGACAACCTGTGAATGCCATCAAACGGTTCAACATTCGCGCCACGGATTCGGCGAACACGCCGGGTTTTATCGGCGATCTCGCGGCCTTGGACGCTGACTGCGGCAAGCCGAGACCGCTTCTTCTCGCGCTCGGCTATCCGCATGAGTGGCTGCGGGCGCTCGGCGACGACCTGGCCCGCCGCTGCAACCTTGCCACGGCTGATCGTGTTCTCACACCGGGCAAGCTTGCCGTGGAAACCGTCACCGAGCCGCTGCACCCATCCAAAGCGGTCGCGCAGCAAGACAGCCTCACCCAACCTGCCGACAGCGACATCCTGCTCGAGGCAGCCGCGGACAACGTAGTGCTGACAATCCCTCCGCCGGGTGTTTGGCGCGGCGGCAAGGGGATGTTGATCTTCGGCTTGATCTGGTGCGGGTTCATGGTGGTGTTTACGGGCTTCTCGATTTTCACCGGCGAGACGCCTGGAGATGTCGCATCCTGGCCCCTCTGGCTGTTCATCGGCGGGTTTTGGCTGATTGGAATCGCCATACTGGCGGGCGCGATTAACATGGGACAGCGTCGCGCCGTCTTTACGGTTCGGGCGGACGGTCTGTCCGTCGTACAGACCGGGCTCTTTGGCGTAAAACGGGCCGAATGGAGCAGCAATCAAATCACCGCGGTTGTCATTGGCCCCAGCGGCATGGAGGTCAATGAGGTGCCGATCCTCGAACTTCAAATTCATCCCCGAACCGGGCGAAAAACGGGCTTTCTTGCCGGTCGTAACGACGCTGAGCTGCAATGGCTCGCAGCCGTTTTGCGCCAGGCACTTGGCGTATCGTCCACACCTCCTACGGCAGCGGACGGCCTTCGTAAAACCGGCTGAGCGCGCGGACTCGGCGGACCTGGTAGGCAACGATGAAACCGATAATGGCCAGGGCCACCACGAAAATGGAGTGCCAGTTCCACTGGCCCTGCCCTGCGCCGCGGCAGTAATTGTCGAACACCAACACGCTGTAAACGAGCGTAGCCACGACCGTTGTAAACGCCACCAACGAGACGCGAAACCAAAGTCCCGACGCCACCACCAACATCGGATAGCCGACGACCAGCGGACTAAGGAACGCGTCGTCCACCTTCAATACTGCCGTGAGCAGAAGAATGTCGGCACCGGCCCAGACGAAACGCGTGATTCCGGCCCGGCGTTCGTTGCGCAAGAACCATTGGCAGACGGCCGACACCAGCATCCAGAGGGCGAGCACTGTCATCACGTTGATATGCAGTGACAGCGGCACGCTGTGCACGGCCGAGTATTTCGCCTGGGCGACCGCCGCGCAGAGAGCGAGGGCAATGAGCCGTGATGCCAGCGCCGGTTCGCGCCGCGCCCAACGCCGTGCCTGCTGCCACAGGCCGTGCGGTCGTGCCTCGATGGCGTCGCCTTTCAGGAACCGTTCCAAGTCGTCGGCCAGGGCCGCTGCGGATGCGTAGCGCGCGTCGGGCGATTTTTCCAGGCACCGCTGGCAGATCAGTCCCAGCTCCCGCGGCGCGTGTGGGTTCACATCGCGCAACAGTGTCGGCTCGCTTTCGATCACCT
>CAZGGF010000265.1:0-3870 GCA_964524715.1 uncultured Verrucomicrobiota bacterium
TCAGGTTCGCGGCTCACATCGAAGGATTGAAGCATATGAATCTCACTTCGCGGCGCAGCTTTCTCAAACAGACGGCATCGGCTTCGGCGGCCATTGGGTGCGCAAGCTTCTGCTCTTCCCCCTGGTCGCGGGCGGCCGGCGCCAACGACGATATTCGCCTGGCCATCGTCGGCGTCGGCTCGCGGGTGAAAATCGGCGGGATGGGACGGAACGAAATCCGCAGTTTCCGAAAGGTGCCCGGTGTTCGCATTGTTGCGCTCTGCGATGTTGACGAGGCCAATCTTCGCCCAGAGGTGGAGAGTTTCCAGAAACGCAATGAGAAGGTTGCCGCCTATTCCGACGTGCGCAAGCTTCTGGAAAACAAGGATATTGATGCTGTCGTAGTCACCACGCCGAATCACTGGCATGCGCTGGTGACAATCTGGGCCTGTCAGGCCGGCAAGGATGTGTACGTCCAGAAACCCGCTTCATACAACATCTTCGAAGGGCGGAAGATGGTCGAGGCCGCCCGCAAGTATAACCGCATCGTGCAGTGCCCCAACGGATCGCGAGGTCAGAACGGTTACGCGGAAGCGCTCGACTACGTCCGGCAGGGAAAGCTCGGCAAGGTCCTGAAGGTCCGCCATGTGCACTTTGCGCCGCGATGCAGCATCGGCAAGGTCAGCGCACCCAAACCGATCCCCTCCACCCTCGACTACAATCTCTGGTCCGGCCCTGCCCCCATCCTGCCGGTCGTGCGCGAGAACCTACACTACGATTGGCACTGGCAATGGCCCTACGGCAACGGTGAACTCGGGAACTGGGGCATCCACCATCTGGATGGCTGCCGGTTGTTTGTCGGCGGCGGCCTGCCACGGCACGTCATCAGCATTGGAGGACGTTTCGGTTACGAAGATGACGGCCAGACGCCGAATACGCTGATCGTCTATTACGACTACGAGCCGGCGCCGGTTCTCTCCGAGTTTCGCGCCCTGCCAAAGGACAAGTCCTTCCGGGCCAACGCCGTTGTCGGGAAGGACACGTGGGGCCCCAAAGCCATGGACTCGTATGAGGGAATCCCGGTCGGCAAGGTCATTCACTGCGAACACGGATACGTGATCAGCACCGTCAGCAGCCATGTCGCCTTCGACGCCAGCGGCAAGGAAATCGTGAAGTTCAAGGCAACCACGCCGCCGCAAAACCAGAATTTCATCGACGCCGTGCGCAGCCGCCGCGCGAACGATCTGGTGAGCGATGTGCTTCAAGGGCATCTCTCCGCCGCGTTGGTCCATCTGGGCAACATCTCTCACCGCCTCGGCAAGACTTCGCCGGCCGCCGAGATACGCCAGCGCATCGCGGGCAACAAAGAGATGTCTGCCGCCTATGGGCGATTCCAAGCCCATCTGTCGGCCAACGGAATCGACCTCGACAAAACGCCCGCCACCTTGGGGCCAATGCTCACTTTCGACCCGGACACGGAGCGTTTCACCGGCGAGTTCAGCCAGCCGGCGAACCAACTCGTTTCCCGGGAATATCGTGCGCCGTTCATAGTGGCGGATAACGTGTGACCGCAGGACCCAGAAAGAACCATGACTACCAACACCCCACAAATCACTCGCAGAGATTTTCTAAGCCGCAGCGTCGGAGCCGCCATGGGCGTTTGCTCGCTCGGCGCTCTGAGTTCCTCGCCGCTGCTGGCAGCGGAGGCGTCCGTCAAATCGAAGTTGCGGTTCGGTCTGGCGACATACACATGGGGAAAGGACTGGGACATCCCCACGCTGATCACCAACTGCAAAGCGGCCGGGGTATTCGGCGTAGAACCGCGAACGAGCTCCAAGTACGCCCATGGCATCGAGTTGACCCTCAGCGCATCCGAGCGCGCGGAAGTGAAGAAGCGATTTGCCGACAGTCCCGTGCGTATTGTGAGCATCGCCAGCGGCGAGCGCATGGACTGGCCCGACCCGGAGAAGCTCAAGGCGGCCATCGAGGCGGCCAAGGCGCATTTGCAGTTGAGCCACGACGTGGGCTGCAACGTGGTGCGCGTGTTTCCCAACCAGTTTCACCGCGACGTCCCGCACGAGAAGACCATCGAACAGATTGCGCGGTCGTTGAATGAACTCGGCGCCTTCGCTGCCAACGTGGGCCAGGAAGTGTCCTTCGAAGCCCATGGCCCGGCTGGAGAACTGCCCACGATGCGCGCCATCATGGATCGTGTGACCCAACGCAGCGTGCGCGTGCGGCTCAATTGCGATCCCCGCGACGAAAAAGGAGACGGGTTCGTTGCGAATTTCAACATGGTCAAGAACCTCCTCTCCAAGGTCATCCACCTCCACGACGTGCGTTCTCCGAAGTATCCCTACCAGACCATGGTTGATCTGCTCGTGAAAGCGAACTGGGAAGGATGGGCGTTGGCGGAAATGGACGAAAAAGTTCCCGACCGCGTCAAAGCCCTGTTTGAGCAACGTCAGGCTTGGGAAGCCATGGTCGAGAAGGCGCAACACGCCTGACCCGACCTACTTCCACAGGTTGTCGATAATCTCCACGGTCTTGTCGACCAGCATTTGCCCGCCTTCCGGGCCGATGATGTTGCTTTGCGGGATGGCTGAATAATGCCCGTGGGCCTGGGCGCGTTCCGTCGGCAGGTAGCTGCCAAAGCCGGACATCTGGACGATGAATGTCTGTTTTGCCTTCGACCGGGCCTTGATGCGAATGCCGTATTCGCAATAGAGCTCGAACGGATTCGAGCAGACAACCAGGTCGCCAAGCCGGACGACGTGAATCTCGACCGGATACGTCGCGCCGGGATTCTTGTTCAGTTCCTCGTAGCGTTTGAGAACCCCGTAGTGCCAGTCTCTGGCCATAAAGGCCACCTTCGGCGCGCAGGCCGGGTCCTTCTTGATCTGCGCCATGACCTTGTCATAAGCCTCCTGGGCCTCGCGGTATTGCGCCTCGGAAATTTTGGACAGCGGCAGTTGAAGCGTGACTGCGGAATGCTTCAGCACCGGCCCGTCAAACTTCTCCTTCTGCGCGGCATCGAGCGTCTGGCTGACGGAGATATCGATGCGCCGCGCCACTTCCTGCAGTTCGTCGATTCCACGCAAGGCGCGCATTCTCGCGTTCGCGGCCTTGTGTACAATCGGGCGCGGAGACATATCCCCCGCCGCGGACCCCCACCCCAAAACAACAACCTTCTCCCCATACCGGGCTTTCAGCTTGTCGCGAACCGGCAGCCAGTAGTCCGCGTTGACGGCGGAGCGGCTCTCAACAACCTGCGAGGGACAGGCGACGTTGACGATGATGGCTCTCAGATTGTCCTGCCGGTCAAAGAAGAAAATGGAACCGATATCATCGTCGTCCATTCCTTCCAGATGAACGAAGTCCGGCTGATTCGTATTTCCGTACATCTTCGCCGTGCCGTTCGCGTAAACGGCCCGCCGGCTGAAACCGATGCTGTTCCGGTCCAGACCATACGCCATTCGTCCCGGTGCGAGGTTCTTCCATGCGGTCACAATCCCGTCGCTGATCTTGTCGGCCAGATAGGCGAGGGTTTCCACGATGGTCATCGTGTGCGGGTTGACCGGTATGCCCGGCGCTCCCGGTTGCAGGACCGGAGCGGTATGTGTGTGCGTGGCCGTGAGGACGATGTTCTCAAGGTTGATGGACGGGTCCTTTTTCCTCACCGCGTCCCTGATTGCCTTGACGAAGATCTCCGGCAATTGCAGGAGGTCCAGCGAGACAAAGGTCGTCGGGACCTCGCCGGAACGCAATGCGACGATGTTGGCTGTCAGAGGTGTCTCGGGCCGGGTCGAAAGCCGCAGACCGAATTGCCCCCACCGGGCCACGTCTTTGTTCGGTGTGATGTCAATCGATGCGGTTCCAATCTGTAACTCA
>CAZGGF010000266.1:0-4883 GCA_964524715.1 uncultured Verrucomicrobiota bacterium
CCGCGAAGATGAGCGGCGCTTTCATACCGGCGTCGTAGAGGTTCTGCTTGCCGAGCAAGCCGTGGCTCCCGATCGCAATACCCTGGTCGGCTGAGAAGATGACGATGGTGTTGTCGAGTTGGCCGATCTCCTTGAGCGTCTGCAGTATGCGGCCCATGTACCCATCCATCGCAGTGACGACGGCGTAGTATTCGTGCAGCGTTTGGCGCAAATCGCCCTCCGTGCGCGGCCACGGCAGTAATCGCTCATCGCGCACGACCATCTCGCCGTTGTCGAATGGATGAACTGGCAACCAATTTCTCGGCAGTGGCACTTTGTCTCGTTGGTAAACACCCATGTAGTTACCTGCCGCAACGCGCGGATCGTGCGGGTTGGCGAACGCCAGATACATGAAGAACGGCCGGCCATCCTTCTTCTCCTTCAGGAATTTCACCGTGTCATCAGCGATCATCTTGCCCGGCTCGCCGCAGGTGCGGTCGAGATTCTCGTTGATGTAGAGGTTGTAGTCGAACTTTGCCTGAATCAGCGGCGCGGTGTTGCCCTTCTTGCCCTGATGATAGGTAACGTAGCCGGCGTCCTTCATCGAGAGCGGCCAGTTGGGCGCATCGCCGGGTGCAATAGGACCGTTGCCGGCCTTCGCGCCGGGAGGAATAAAGTCCTTCCACCGGAAATACGCCCTGCCGCTCAGCAGCATGTTGCGGCTCGGTGTGCACACTGCGGCCGAATTGCCGCCAAGGCAGTAGGCATTGTTGAAGACAAACCCGCGATGCACAAGCGAGTCGAGGTTGGGCGTTTTGACGAAACTGTTGCCGAGCGCGGCGATCGAGTCGTAGCGCATGTCGTCCGCAAACAGGAAGAGGACGTTGGGTTTGGTTTCAGCGGCGCGCGTCCCGATGACGAGGCCCATGAACGCGCCAGCGAGGAGCAATAGAGCGAGTCGCGATCTCATATGAGTATTTAAACCCCGACAAAACGTTTTTGTCACGCCGCAGTTCGCTGCGCACGAAGCAACGGCTGCAGAAACAACAAGAACTTGATGATACATCTCCCCAAATTGGGCTCGACCGGGCCACGCCGCGCGCTTTATCGTTTCCGTTACTGGCACCGTAGTTTCGCGTCGTCAACGCGCCGATAATCGTGCCTGAATTAAAGAATCATAATTTCTGGAGAACAACTCCATGTTGAAACGAACTGCGAAATCAAAGTCCGCAAGCGCCAAGCGCCATGTGCCGCGCGGCGCCAAGTTGCTTCATGATCCACTCTGGAACAAGGGCACCGCGTTCAGTGACGAGGAGCGCGATGCGCTCGGCCTGCGAGGACTGTTGCCATCACGCGTGCTCACCATCGAAGAACAGGAGCAGCGCGTGCTCGCCAACTTCGAGAAGAAGCCGAACGACCTGGAGCGCTACGTCCAGCTCATCAGCCTGCAGGACCGCAATGAGACACTCTTCTACCATGTGGTCATGAACCACGTGGAGAAGATGATGCCGATCATCTACACGCCAACGGTCGGCCAGGCTTGTCAGGAATTCGGGGTGCTCTTTCGCCAGGCTCGGGGCCTCTACATCTCCAGCAGGGATCGTGGCCACGTCGCACGAGTACTGAAGAACTGGTCTCAGAAGGACGTGCGAGTCATCGTGATCACTGACGGCGAACGCATCCTGGGGTTGGGCGATCTCGGCGCGTTTGGCATGAGCATTCCGATCGGCAAACTCTCGCTCTATACCGCTTGCGCCGGCGTGGATCCGGCGCAATGCATGCCCGTCATGCTCGACGTCGGCACAGAGAACAATTCGTTGCTGCAGAATCCGCTCTATACCGGCCTTTGCCAGGGTCGCGTGCGAGGCAAGGAGTATGATGCCCTGGTGGACGAGTTCGTGATGGCGGTCCAGAAAACCTGGCCGAAAGCACTGATTCAGTTTGAGGATTTTGCCAACATCAACGCGTTCCGCCTGCTGGAACACTATCGCGAAAAAGTTTGCACCTTTAACGACGATATTCAGGGCACAGCGGCGGTGACTCTGGCCGGGCTTTACTCGGCGTTGCGCATCACCGGCCGGCCGCTCCGGGATCAAACCATCCTTTTCCTCGGCGCGGGCGAGGCGGGCACGGGCATCGGCAGCTTGATCGTATCCGCGATGACCGACGAAGGCATGTCGCCGGAGGAGGCGCGACGGAGGTGCTGGTTTGTGGATTCGCGAGGGCTCGTGGTGAAATCCCGCAAGGATCTCGCCGAACACAAGCTTCGCTTCGCGCACGACCATCCTTTTTGCGCCGACTTCCTCGGCGCCATTCGGGCGCTCAAGCCAACCGCCATCGTTGGCGTCTCCGCCATGCCGAAGACGTTCACCCGACCTGTGGTCGAGGCGATGTCGGAGCTGAACAAGCGCCCGATTATCTTCGCGCTGTCCAATCCGACCTCCAAAGCCGAGTGTTCGGCGGAAGAGGCCTACGCATGGTCCAAAGGCCAGGCCATCTTTGCCAGCGGCAGCCCATTCCCGCCGTGTGTCTATGAGGGCAAGACCTTCGTGCCCGGCCAGGGTAATAACGCCTACATTTTTCCCGGCGTCGGCCTCGGTATCATTGCGTGCGAGGCGCGGCACGTCACGGACCGCATGTTCGCTGAAGCCGCCAAGTCGCTCGCCGCACAGGTGCAGGAGAGCGACCTGGCGATGGGCCGCGTCTATCCGTCGCTGCAACGCATCCAGGAAGTCAGCGCCGGCATTGCCGTTGCCGTCGCCGAGTGCGCTTTCAAGGAAAACCTCGCGCGCGTGAGGAAGCCCAAGGACCTGTTAAAGTTCATCCGATCAAAAATGTGGGCGCCGAAGTATCGCAGCTACGTGTAGCCGGCTGACGGTGAAGTCGCCGGTGTCATCCACGCGCGGCTTGACCCTTGATCGATCGGTCGTGGTCACCGCAACGGCGTCGGCAGGAAATCCCAATCGAGCACCATCTTCTCGGTCAGGGCGCGTTTCAACTCCAGTTCGGCCTCCTTGTATTCCGGCTTGCCGGCGAGGTTATTGAGTTCGCCGGGGTCGGCATCGAGGTCGTAAAGCTCGAACGTCGCGCGCGGTAATGTGAAGTAGGCGCGTTCGAATTGCGGCGCCAGCTTGCGCGCTTCGTGAGCCGCGAGAATTTCCTGCCAGCCCGGATCACGCTGGCTGTCCACTGGCGCGACGGCTTGGTGCGGTGTGCAGTTGTAGATGAGCTTGAACTTGTCCGATCGGACGCAACGCGCAAGGTCGAAGGTAGAGGCGAGGATATCGGGCTTCATGCCGCCGTCCCCGCCGTGCGGGCCGCGCTCGGCAAAGATGTATTTGCGGCCCTCGAATGGATCGCCGCGCAGCAACTTCAGATAGCTGACGCCGCTCATCGCTTTCGGAGGTGTCACGCCCGCGGCCTCCAGCATCGTCGGTGTGAAGTCCTCGCCGGAAACAAGCTGTTTTGTCGTACCACCGGGTTTGACCACGCCAGGCCAACGCACAATCAGTGGCACGTGGATGCCGGGATCGGTCAACGCGCCTTTGCCGTGCGGCAGCGCCATGCCATTGTCGCCCATGAATACAACGAGCGTGTTCCTGGCGAAACCACGCTTCTCCAAGACGTCAAGCACGCTCTGCACGTCGCCGTCAAGATGCTCCACCTCGGCGATGTAGCGCGCGAGATCCGAACGCACGCCGGGCAGGTCGGGCAGATGCGGCGACAGCGTCAGCTTTGCCGGATCCGGCACACCGCGAGGTCCCTTCGTATCCCACACGTGATGGGGATCGCTGAAACCAAGCCAGAAGAACCACGGCTTGTCCTTCGGCGCCGCATCGAGGAACGCCGATAGTTTGCCGCCAAAATCTTTCATCCCGCCTGCTTTCTCGACGTAATCCACACGATTGGTGAACGTACGCAAACCATATTTCAGCATTGTCGCCCCAATCTCGGGCGAGGCGCGCTTGCCGGCAATTGGCGGCCCGTCGAGATGGTAACTGCGTCCGCCAACGCCGGTGAAGTAACCGGACTTGTCGCGCAATAAATCCGGCAGCGCCGGCAACTCTGCCGGCAATGGCGACGTGAAACGCACCATCCGAACCGCCACCGCCGAGCGTCCGGTCATGAGCGTAGCGCGTGACGGCACACACTGCGGACAACCGACGAACATCCGATCGAAGCGCAAGCCTTGCGCTGCAAACCGGTCGAGGTTTGGCGTCTGCACATCCTTGTTACCGTAGCAGCCGAGATAAGGATAGCTATGGTCGTCAGAAAGCAAAAAAAGGATGTTTGGCTTCTCAACGGCCATCGCATGGCCAACCATCAACATCAGGATCAAGACGATGCGTTTCATGGCTGTCTCCTGCTCGAATTCAATACCCCAATACCGTCCGCACACATTCACGACTCATTTTCAAGCTCTCGCGCAGCGGCCGCGTCAGCTTGAAACCGCGCTCGTGGGCCAATTCGATGATCGCAGGCCCCGCGAAGTTGATCTCGCGCAACGCGGCGGCGATGGCCGCGTAATCCATGTCACCCTCGCCAAGCGCTTCTGACCAGCGTCCGTCCTTCTTCTGGTCGCGCAGATGCAGAAAGACGATCTGCTTGCCGTATTGCCGGATGAACGCGACGGGGTCCACGCCGCCGCGCACGAGCCAGTTGAGGTCGGGGCCGAGTTTCACATCGGGGATGCGCGCAAGCGTTCCTTTGAGGTCGTGCAACTCGTTCTCGACCTCGTAGGTGTGATTGTGGAGGTTCAGCACAACGCCGTGTTTCTCGCAGATGGCGATGATCTTCCGAAGCAGCTCGGCCTGCGCGTCGAGTTGTTCCGGTGTTTTGCGAAGCTTCTGGCCCCATTTGATCGCACCCACGGACGTGCCAAGCGTGCGACCACCGAGCTTCGC
>CAZGGF010000267.1:0-15610 GCA_964524715.1 uncultured Verrucomicrobiota bacterium
AGCCGTGTTCCGCCTTCAGCCGCAGCGAGTAATCCACGACCACCTCGCCGGCCAGCGCGATGAGTTTCAGCTTGGGGCCAAACTGCCAGACCTGGATCGGGTAGGGATAACTGGCCGGCAACTTGCCTTCACGGTCGAGGATATTGAGCATCTGGCGGGCGTGGTTCTGGCGATAGACGTTCTTCTCCTTCAGCCGGGCTTCGAACTCCTGCCGTGTCGGCGGCGTCTGGAAAGCGACGTCCACATACTCGAACGCGGTCTTCAAGGGACCGGCCAGCGGCGTCATCGGGCGGCCCAGCACTTCTTCGACCGCTGCGGCAAGGACCTCCCCGTGTTTCACGGCCAGTTCCACAGTCCGGCGGGGCAATGGATTGCTGTCGGCTCCGCACCCTTGCATGAAGAGGGCGATCGCGCCGGGATGGGCCTTCTCGATCTCCGCCTGTGCAAAGCCCGGCCAGTCGCCACTGATCTGGAAATCGCTGAGGCATGTGGCGTGGCACGCATAACCCGCCACGACAGCGCGCAAGGTTCCCGCCGGATCGCTGACTTTCAGCACGGGTGCATCATGATCCACCGGTCCCGGCAGCGAGCGGTTCGAAACACGCCGACGGTTCACGGCAATGCCCGCCAACCCTTGTTTGAATTCCAGTTTCGCCGGGGCGAGGTTTTGGATCGCAGCGCCCACCGCGCCGACGATCTTGCTGATCACGCCGTCGGTATAACGGCGCACCACGCCACCTTGATCGGACGTCATCTTGTAAACCGGAATCCACGACAAGCCGACCACCGGTCCGCTGTGGGTGTGGGAAAGATTCAGCAGCAGCCGGTCACGCGTGACGCCGTATTGCTTCAAGCAACGCCCGGCAATCGCATCCGCCACCTCCCGGTCAATGCTCTCCAGGTCCAGCGTGACCAGGATGGAAGGTTTGCCGGCCTCGTCCTGCACAGCCAGCGCCTTTGCAAACAAATCCAGGCGGACACCCTCGGATGGTTTGTCGCGCGAGGCGTAGCCCGCCATCCAGATCGGTCCTTCCGGCGTGATCTTCACCTTCGCCACGCCGGCTTTCCACACGCTGTCCGCAGCGGTTGCTACGCTGCACAGCAGCGCAGCCAATCCGCACAGGATGAGGTGTTTTGCGACGACCGATGCCGTCATCATGGGAAACCGCCGGCGATCCATTCTCGTTTTCATGTGTGACTCGCTATCGTGTGAGGGAAACCCACGCCTTGCGCATGGATGCGAGGATTGCATGGCGTTTCTTGTAGCGCAGGAGGGAGAAGAACTCAACTCAACACGACCGCCGCGCCATGATCGTCAAGTCACACATGAAACGCCGGTTGCGAACGCAAGTCGAATTACCGACCGGCAGCGTGTCCCCTGCAGGCCCGCGGTTCGGGGAAGTTTCTATATATGCCGGCCATCCGCATGGGGCGAGAAAGCAGGACCGGCATCGTCTTATTTCGTCAATAGCCCTGCACGTACAGCGGTTCCTTCAAACCGCACAATTTTGCAAAGTTCCTGATTCGTTCCAACAGCAGCAAGGAGATTTTCGTCCCCGCCGTTACAATCAGAATCCCGTCCACAGTATAGATGTTCGAGAATAGCACATGTCCGGCACGCAAGTCGGTCGCCGGTATGGCATGCCCTATCTTGTGGACCGGAATGGGTTCACCTGAACGCACCCCAAACCTGGCAAACGCTGCTTCGAGAACGAGAGGATCGTACCAACCGGACCGTTTCTGCATTTGCTGGAGGGCTTTGGCCGTGCCCATTCCCTTGGCTTCCAAATCCAGCAGATCGTTGAGGACTTTGAGAATCCTGGCCCCAAGCGGGATATGATCGCACGCACGCGTGTCCTCTGGGAAACCCGAGCCGTCGTAGTGCTTGTCTTGATACAAAATGATCTCGGCGACCGTCTCCAGCCGGGGAATGTTGGACAAAAGCTTGCTGCTGAGCTCGGGCATGCGCATGACGACCGCGCTTTCCGCATCCGTCAGGGGTTCGCCAACCCGGATTTTCGCAGCCACCGCCGATGGGATTGTCACATAGCCGATCGGAGAAAGAATGGCAGCTAATTCCAGTCTCCAGTCGGGAGTGATCTGAGGCTGGAGGTAGGTGCGCATGTACTCGCGCAACTGTTGGCTGCGGCCAAAGGCCTGCGGCTCCACCACGGACAGGATTTCAACCAGCACCTTGATGCTGCCGTTGAGTGTGTGCTCCAGCAACTCGCGCTCAGCCCGGACCAGATCGTACTGTTTGATCCCACTGCGCAACGCCATCTCGATCAGATCAAGGGGGCATGGTTTGGCCAGGAACTGGAACACATGCCCCTGATTGACGGCCTGGATGGCCGTTTGTTGATCGACATTGCCGGTGAGCATGATTCGCACCGTATCCGGAACCCTCTCCTGGACTTTCGAGAGGAACTGGATGCCGTCCATGCCCGGCATCCGCATGTCAGCCACAATCACAGCATACGGTCCTTGTTTCTCGATCATCTCGAGGGCCTGGTTGCCACCCAGCGCCGTATCGATCATGAATTGCTTGCGCAGGCTCCTCTGGATGCCATCCAGAACTCCGGCGTCATCATCGACACATAAGATCTTGTGGTTCATTTCGTTCGTCCTCAGAACGTGCAGTTGCGCTGATGATCTTGCGCCAGTCATCGAGGCGACCCGCCAGGCTCAATGACTGCAAGTACTCCAAGTCCGGGGAGGGAGAAGGAACTCCTTCGTAAAATGCGCCCGCCCTCTGTACGAGTGCATCGGCAACATGGACGGCGGTCAACGGGCAGAACGCCTTGTTTGTGCTTCGCCCGGGGGCATGGTGGAGCGCGACTGCTTCCACAACAGGCAACGGCAATCCCCACAGACCGAGCAGGTAGCCGCCTACTTCTGCATGTGTGACATTGAACACCTCCTGCTCAGCCTCATTCAGTCGGATCTGTTTGTCACGCGCCAGTTGAATGGTTTCCAAAGATTGGTTGCCCAGATTCGTCGCGCAGACGAGCCATCCCGTGTCGTGCAATACGCCGGCCACGAAGGCTTCGTCCGCAAGTTTTGCATCGGCGTGCATCGCATGGGCAATCTTCCTGGCGGTGGCGGCCGTTGCCAGACTGTGCCGCCACAATCCGTTCAAGCAAAACCCGTGCAATTTGACCGCGTCAAATTGCGAGAACACCTGCATCGACAACACCAGCGCTTTGATCGTTTCCTGGCCGAGATACGCCACCGCTTCTTGCGGGGTGACGAACTCTTGAGGCAGGCCAAAAAACGCCGAGTTGGCCAGCTTGAGGATCTTCGCCGTCATGCCGATGTCCCGGGCGATGATGGATCCCACTTCTTCCAGTGCAACGTCCGGGGTGCTCAAGGCGTTCACCACATCGACATACAATTGCGGCAGACTCGGCACGCGATCCAGTTGGTTCACCAGCCGGCGGATCGGACTGTCTTGCAGTGACAGACTCAGTGCTGTGGCACGCGTGATGGTGGCCCGCAGGATGTCCGGTGGACACGGTTTGGACAGGCATTGGTGTGTCGCGTTGATGCATTTTGCCAGGAGGTTCTGATCGGCATGGCCGGACAGAATCAGCCGGATGGTCAGCGGATGGCGTTTCATCACTTCGTTCAACAACTCCGCTCCGTTCATGCCCGGCATTTGCATGTCGGTGACCACAACGTCATAGGACGCCTTTTCCATCAGCGCCAGTGCCTCGGACCCACTTTCCACAAAGTCCATGTCCCATTCGTTGCGCATATTGTACAATTGCCTGCGCAGGCCCAACAAAATCAACGCTTCGTCATCAACAAACAGGATTCGCTTCTTCATTTTGGCACTTGATTGTTGGAATCACCGTCCGACAGCGGCAGACGAATAATAAATGTCGTTCCCTTGCCCATCTCAGTCTCAAAGTTAATGCTTCCGTTGTGCTTGTCCACTACAACTGAACGGGCAATGGTCAACCCCTGGCCAGTCCCCTTGCCCACCGGTTTGGTTGTGAAGAATGGATCAAAGACTCTGGACCGCACCGTCTCCGGGATGCCCGAGCCCGTGTCGCTGATGCGCACTTCCACCGAGCCGTCCACTTGACGGGTGCTGACCGTGATCGTTCCCTTGCCTGTTCGGCCGTTTTCGACGGTATCCGCAATGGCGTGTGTTGCATTAACCAGGATGTTGAGTATCACCTGGTTGAACTCGCTCGGCAGACACGGCACGGGCGGCAATGTTGGATCGAAATGGGTCACCACGTCGGAGATGTATTTCCACTCGTTACGGGCCACCGTGATCGTGCTTTCGATGGCTTGGTTCAAATCCACGGCGGTCTTGTGTTCCGAGCCGGGATGGGAGAATTCCTTCATCGCCTGTACGATCTTGGTGACGCGCTGCAGTCCTTCCTGCGATTGCTGAATCGCCTTGGGCACCTCGTCCAGCAAGTAATCCGTGTCCGAGGCCTGCATCGCCTGATCCACTTCCTGCACCATCTGCTCGGTGACCGCGTTTCGTTTGACCGCGTCCAGCAGGTGGCGGCACTGCTCAATGGCTGGTTTTATGTCGCGAAATGCGTCCTGTACGAAGCGTGTGTTGTCGCTGATGTACTGGGTTGGCGTATTGATTTCGTGGGCGATACCCGCCGCCAACCGGCCAATGGCCTCGAGTTTCTGTGCGTGCCGCAACTGCACTTCCATCGTTTCGCGCTCTTGCTCCGCCCGCTCGCGTTCAGTGATGTCACGGAAAATGACAACCCGGCCCACACACTTGTTCTCGATCCGTTGAGGGTGAACGTAGCGCTCGAATATTCGGCCATCTTTCAGGTGCAGGACGTCGAAGTGTCCGGCCTCCGGATGGGCACGGTGGGTGCGATCGGTTTCGAGAAACCAATCGGGATCACTGACCTGTGCGGCAGTAAAGGGCAGGATTCCTTCAACGTTCTCATAGTCGAGCATCCACGGCGGAATTCCCCACATGGCGATGAAATTGTGGTTGTGACAGAGGATCTTGTTGGAGAAATCCACTGCCAGGATGCCGTCAGTCGTCGAATCAAGCGTGGCGTTGAGCAGCGAGAGCGATTTTGCCAGTTCCCGGGTCCGTTCCTCCACGCGGAGTTCCAGACTGTCACGCGCGGCGATCAGGGCCGCGTCGCGTTGCTGGATCTGACTCAGCATCTCATTGAACCCATCGACCAAACGGCCCAGTTCGCCCCCTTCCTGTTTGACGCCCCGCACGGAATAATCCTTCTTGGAAGCGACCGTGGTTACCGTGTCCACCAGGTTCGAGAGTGAACGATTAATCGATAGAACGATGGCAATGCTGGCCGTGACATACACCGCGAGAGCGATCAGGACGACCACCACGCCTGCCACGGTGGCGGATCGCCTCGCAGTGGCCGCAGCAGAACGGGCCCGCGCCGCCATTTTGTCGGCGATGGCAGCGTTGCTATTCTGACGAATTACTTCCTGGTCTGCGCGGGCCAGCTCCTGAGTAGCCATTCCCAGTATGGCGGCGCCGGTGGCGTCCAGCTGTTGATCAAGTTGCTGTTCGCGTGCGGTAATCGCCAGCGACCTGTCGATATACTTGAGAAACTCGTTGAGCGAGGCGGCAATGAGATGGCTCGTTTTCTGAAACTCAATATTGCCGAGCGCCAGGGCAATCTCCCTCAGGGCACGGATGCCGTCCTGGGCTTCCGTGGCGGCTATCCGCCTGTATTGTGCAACTTGCTTCCGATCACCGGTGGCAAAGAAGGTCTGCTGGAGATTCTGAAGTTTGAGGAATACGATCTTGCAGTCGCGGGCCACGTTCATCAACTCAAGTTCATCCACGGTCAATGAGGCGCCTTCCATTTGCTGAAGTGTCCGTCGCGTGTCCAAATCCACCTGGATGGAAGTCAGCCAGTCCTTGGCCTGTTGGAGTGGCTGGATCATCGCGCAAGTCAATGCGTCATCCTCGGCCTGAAGTGTTGCGCGTTCGGCAAAGGCCTTCCGATAGTCCTGGAACGCGGCCGGAATCTCCTGTCGTCCGAGCTGCTTCAAATCGATGTACAACTGGTCGGCAAGACGATCAAATTTTTCCTTCAACCCGGCATGCCGGAATTGAAGAAACGTCTTCTCAAGAAGGCGGAGTTCCATGACCCGGCGCTCTGCAAGATTGACCTGATCCTTGAGTCTCACCGAAGCATTTATGGTCTCCCGGGCGGAATGGATCGCCTGTTCTGCTGCATTGATGGATTCGTAGGCGCTTTCCACCTTGCGCTCGGTGATCTGCGCGATGATGAGCAACAAAACCATGAACGCCAGCGACAGCACCGCCAGCGTCTGCAGTTTGGTTCTAATACTGATTTGGTTGAGGGACAGCATCTGATTCGCGTGTCGTGGGAACGATTAATGCAGCTCCAATTTGGCGATATCTTCTTCGCTGAACTTGTACATGCCGGAGCCGACGACCACCTCAACGCCGTTGGCCATCTTGCACCCTCTTGCGTAGGAGATCTTGCGGACGAAATCCTTCGTGCCGGGTTTGGGCCAGAAGTACTCAACCCAGCTCTCACCCTTTTCGCGCACGAGATCGTTCATCACGACGAAGAGCCGCTTGCCTTTGACGTCCTTCAGGCTGGCGAGCCGGGTGCCGACGATCTTGTATTTGATCGGGTGCACGAGCATCTCGAGATTGTGGAGGGCATGAATCCAGATGTAAGTGCCCTCGTAAATGAACGGGCTGTTCTTGCCGGAGAATTTCGGGAATGCCGCCGGCCCTTCCTTTTCCAGCAGAGCGCAGGCTTCCTTGACCTTCTGGATGACAACGCTGGGAGGTGTGGGACGGCCATCACGGTTGATCGTAGAAGTGCAGTAGGCTTCGCTCTCCGCGGCAAGTGCCGCAGCGGTGGTGTCTGCGGCTATCAATCGACCGACTGTTCCCAGCAAGAAAGCCAGGGCACTGGCAGACAGAATCCGTCGGTTCATGAGGGGTACTCCGCGGTTTCCAGCGACACCATTACCACCCGGAATGCCGGACAAATGACGAAAGGTGTGTCCTTGCATCGCATGCAATTCCCGATGATCATACGCCATACTCCTGAATTCAGTTGTCGCACTACTTATCGGCGGAAACGGCAGGCACTTGAGCGAAATATTTAGAAAAATCACCAAACCGGAAGTGCCAGCAAAAGGTGCCGTCAAATGCACGGTTTCCATGGCCGGCAGCATAATGATCGGCTTTGCGCGGAACCTCTCTGGTGGTTGACACTCTGCGGCAGCAGTTCTAGCATGCCGGCTATTGTGGACTCGGAAACCGTGAACGGCACAGATGGCCGGAGGTTCTTCGCAGCCAGCCCCGGCGCAGCAGTCGTTTTGAGTCGCATTCTCCCCTCGCAAACTACGCAACGAACAATGAATGGCAGACACAATCCCCTGATCGCATCCGTCTTCATGTCAACGGTCGTGTATTGCGCCGGATTGCCGGCGCTGGCGGGTGCTGCCGCACCGCCCTCGACCACACCACAGAACTCACTCAATCTGGCCGCCGCCGCGCGCGGCGCAAAGGTCACTGCCAGCAGCGAGGTTGGGCGGTTGCGGGGCAGGGACCATGCGGCGCGCACCGCTATCGACGGGCAGATCGGTGAGGGCTACTGGTGCACCGCCTTCAATTCGAAACCGCCGCACTGGCTGGAGGTGAATCTGGGCGGGCCAAAGCGTTTCGACGGGGTGGTTCTCCATGCCTACGAGCTTTCGCGGATCAATTCGTGCCGTGTCGAACGGTGGGATGGGAAGGGTTGGGCATTGGTGAAGGAGTTCTCCTCAACTCCGCGACCCGCCGGGAATTTTGTTCCAGCCTGGGAGTTCAGCGACGCGGCCGCCGGTGTGGCGCGCTGCCGTTTTCCCGCTGTCACTTCAGACAAGGTGCGTTTCTGGTTCGGGAAGGACAGCTCGGTGCGCCTCTACGAGGTCGAAGTGCTGGAAGCGCGCGATGAGGTTGCGAGCGTCTCTTCGGCTCCCCCGCGGCTGGACCGCGAGGCATCACTCGTGCGAATCGCGTTCGGCCGACGCGAGGGTGCACTGGCCGCGGGCTGGCTGCCGGTTGCCGCACAAACTCGTTATACACCCGAGCAAGGCATTGGATGGGTTGGTGATGGCAACCGCGCTGACTGTGATCGTTTCGGTGGCGCGCCTTTTGCCCGTGGTTTCGTCGCCGGTTGGGACGCTCCGGGTTGCCTGCGTCTCGATCTTGCGCCGGGTCGCTACGTGGCTGCCCTGTTCGCCACTGACTTCGCGCTCCCGCTGCGACCGTTCTCCATTGAAGGCTCCGGTCTGTCTGCCGGCCTGTCGCTGGCTACAGTCAACCGGGGTGCGTGGGAGACACGGCGCTTCCGCGTGGAGGCCGGCGCAAACGGCCTTCAACTGACGTTCCGCAGCGACGCTGTCTGGCTCGTCAATGCCCTGATGATTGCCCCCGAGTCCAACATGAATGCATTGCTGGTTGAGGCTGACCAGCTGGAGGAAGAACTGGCACTTGGCTCGCCCGAGTGGATGGACAAGCGCAAGAAGGTTCCCTCGCCAGCTTCTGCGGAGATCACCATGCCACAGGCAGATCGCGCACGGGGTTATGTGCTTTTTGCCGCCGACCCCGTGCAGCGAGTTTATCCCCACACGCGCCCCGATGCTGAACAGATTGGCCGGCCACTGGCCGTTCAGGCAACGCCCGGCGAGACGACAGCTGTGACCCTGGGCGTGGTGCCGTTGCGCCCGCTGTTGAACATGCGCCTGACCGGCGCTGATCTGACCGGCCCGGGTGGTGCGCGCATCCCGGCGTCAGCGCTGGATCTGCGCGTGGTGCGCTGCTGGCCGCAGATTGACAAGACCCCCGCCGGACGGGGCAAGGTGCAGGTCATCCCGGAACTGCTCGAGAAACAGGACCGACACCCGACCGTGTGCGCGCCCGAAGGAGCCACGCGCCAATACTGGATCACGGTGCGCGTTCCGGGGAACGCCGCGCCCGGCCAGTATCGCGGTGAGTTGCAGTTCTCCGCCGAGGGCGTGCCGCCCGCCACGGTACCCTTGGAACTCACCGTTCTCCCGTTCCGACTTCAGACCCCGCCGGAGAAGACGTTCTTCATGTATTCGATCCTTGCAGATCTCACCGACAAGGAAATCATGGTGCTGTTGCGCGACATGCGCGAACACGGGATGAACTCGTTGTCATCCGACTTGGCGGGCAAATGGAACCGGCAGCCCGATGGCAAATCCGAGTTCGATGTCGAACCGGTTCGTCGCGTGCTGCGTCTGGCGAAAGAAGCGGGGTTCACGCGGCCGATGCCATGGCACGAGAGCGGTCCGAAGGGGATCAAGGCGCCTGAAGGCTCCGAAGAGTGGAACGCAGCCCTTGCGGATCAACTTCGTCGGGTGCGTCAGGTTCAGCAAGAGGTGGGTGGACAGGAAATTCTTTTCTATCCGGTGGACGAGCCTTTTGGCAACGACCAGCGCCTGACGCTGGCCGAACGCGCCATGCGCGTGGCGCGGCAAACTCGCGCGCTACGCACCTATTGCACGCCCGCCGACAAAGACATTGCGCGTCTCGGGTCACTGCTTGACGTGCGTTGCTACGCCATTGGCACGGTGCCAAACGTGCCGGATGCCGCCGCCTCGACTCGAAAGGCGGGCGCGGATTTCTGGTGGTACACCAACGCAGCGCGGGAACTGCCGGACGTGCGTCGCTATCTGGCAGGCGTGTGGTTTTGGAGCACGGGCGCGGACGGGCAGGGTTACTGGGTCTATCAGTCGCGCTGGCAGCGAACGCGCGCTTTCCAGGATCTGGAAGGCGACTTGCACGCGCACGACTACGTCGCCTATCCGGACATTGACGGACCGATTCCGACGATTCAATGGGAGTGCATCCGCATGGGCATTGATGACGCGCGCTATCTCTACACCCTTGAGGCAGCCATCGCCGCCCGCCGGGGAAGTCCCCAAGCCGCAGCGGCGGAAAAATTCCTCGCCGATCTGCGCCAGACCCTGCCGCAAAGCGTCAATTTGCCGGACAAGACCTGCATCCTCTACAACTGTCCATGGAAACCCCAGGAGTTTGTACAACTGCGCCGCGAACTCGTACGGCATATCATGGAAGTGCGAAGATGAAGGCCGCAAAGGCGGCAGCCGCCCCGCAGCAGTCTTCATCGACGTTAATCTCCCGCAAACGGCAACGTCAGGCGCCGATCAACGCTTCTTGCGCTGTTGCATGATCTGCAGCCAGTGTTTCGCCAGATCGTCGTTCGACTTGTTGATTTCGTCGACAATTTCAGGTGGACAATTGGGATTCATGGCAAACCAGAGAAGCCCCGGATTCCGTTCCTTGTGCAGTCGCATCAACATGCTTGTGGGAACAGCGGAATTACCCGCGAGAGTCGCGTAAACCGTGTGGGAATCGTCATGGAATAGTTTTTCCATCTGCGCAGGAGTCAGGCTCGTATTGCGCGCCGTTCCCGACCTCGCATAGTCGTTGGAGTCGTCGATGAACAACTCGATCTCCTCCGGCTTGAGAGTCGGATTGCTTCCCACAAGGAAGCGCACATCCGGGCTCCGGCTCTTGCTGAATCCCACGATCTGGTCGTGCGAGAGCGGTTTGCGGAGCACGACAGCATCAACGGCCTCCGCTGAATACCCACGTCCTTCCAGGAAAGCCCGGCCGTCACGTTCTGGAAATGCAGGCCTATTGCATCCGACAGTGAGAATCAGCGGCAGAAGCAGTCCAGCTGTCCACGACAGTTTCATTAGCGTTGATCCTATGTTCAATCAGAGACGGTTGGTAACATCGAGACTCCAAGCCGCTTACTTCGCGTCCAACCGGCCCTGCAACCACTGCATCGCGCTGAATTCGCCCTCGCGGCGCAGGCGCTCGAAGTAAGCGGCGATGTCGGCGTCGCTGACGCGCAACGGCGTCGTGTCGTCGAACGACTTCCCGAGTTTGATCAACTCCTCCTGTTGTTGTTGGAGTTGCGCCAGCCGGGCCGCGACCGTCGAGTCGTTCGCCGCCGGTGCCTCGGGAGATACCTGCTGCAAGAACTTGCTCTCGATCTGCATACCCACCAGTTCCGCGATGAACGTGCGCCCATTTTCGGTGAGTTGTTGTCCCATCGCAATGCCCGCCGTCGTGACTGCATCCGCTGACGCCGCGTTGCCGCTCTCCCGCAGCTTCGCCGCCCAGGCCGCCGAACGGCTCGCCACGTCCTGGAGCGCGCCGATCATCGGCAGTTGCGTGCCGAACGTGCTCATCAACTGCCCCGCCTCTTGCGAATAGCCCGACGTGGTCCAAGCCGACTGCAGCGCCGGCTGCATATCGAACAAATATGTGTCCATCCCCGGTTTCCTTGCCGCCATCAACAATTCCTGTGCCGCCCGTTCCGGCATCCCGGCTTTGAAAAACTCCTGCGCCGCCAGGACATTCGGCAACGCATTTGCAGGCGCATTGCGTTTGAACGCCTCCACCCATCGGTGCCGATCGCCGGGGAAAAGCCCCTTCAACAACACATCCATCTGCACCCGCGCGTCGTTCGGAAATTTCCGAGCCGCTTCCTCCAACAACGCCGGGTCGTTCAAGAGCCGATGCGCCGCCAGCAGATTCGCCGCCGAACGTCCTTCCTTGCCCAACCACGCTTCCACCTCCTCCGGCGTCAACTTCGGGTGCTCGCCCAACCGCATCCGCAGCAACACCTCCATCACGCCCAACTGCGACTCCGACATTTTCGAAGCCTCCTCGCCGTCCGGTTCCGGCACGTGGCTCGCGTTGCCGGGCCAGCGTCCCGTTCGACCGGGTGCCGCGGGCCGCATAACACGCTGCGGTTCCATCCGCTCCGCCCGCATCGGCTCATTCCAGGCCCGGCTGGGCCGCGCAAGCCACCACAGGCAAGCCACCAACAGGGTCGCCAGCAAAGCAATCATCACCAGCAGCCAGCGCAACGTAAAGGAAGCCTTGGTGTCGAAGTTCATTGGTTATTCCTGAAACGTCCGGTTGGAATTCAGGCGCGGCCATCTGCGATATATAACGCGCCGGTCACAAAATACCTCAGCCGGCATTTCCCATTAGACTTGACCCATTATCGCCGCTTGACTTGTCCTATCTGCGGGTGCAATTTTGGCACAAGGCTGGTCTAGAACTGATTCAAATCCTCTGTAATTCAACAGAAGGATTGGTGTCGCGAAAACGCGGTGCGGTGAATCAACGGGTTCAGTGTTCAACCATGCAAGCGGGTGTCCATTGTAAATCAGGGGCGGATTTCCGCCAGATCCGTATGGTCATTGCCAAGGTGACTAATAGCTGCAATTTGCGTTGCAGCTATTGTTGCACCAATGCCATTCCTATTACCCAGCCGGGTGCGATAATGACGATGGAGACCCATCGGCATGCTGCCACGTTGCTCATCGGTGGCACGGAATTGCCGGAGATTCAGTGGATTTTCCACGGTGGCGAACCGATGTTGTTGCCGATCCCCTGGTATGAGGAGGCCATAGAGCACTGCATCACCGTCGCAGAGGCCAACCCCCACTTGAAACGACTGACGATTGGCATGCAGAGCAACCTTACCCGGCTCACGCCGGAGTACCTTGCGCTCATCAAGAAGTATCGCATTCAGGTCGGTTCGAGCCTCGACGGGCCACCCCATCTCAGCGACGTTCATCGCCAAGGCGGCAAACGCGTCGAGGAAAACATCGAGTTGCTCGCGCGCGAAGGCGCTCCGGCGGGTGTCATTGCTTTGATCAACAAGAACACCATCCGTCATCTCGATGAAGTCGTGGACTATTTCGATCGAAAGGGTTTTGGCGTAACCTTTAACGCAACCTGTCCGACTGGACGTGGCACCAACCTTGAGGATCTCACGGGCGAGGAGCTGTGTGCCGCCAAACGCGCGGTTCTTGAGCGTGCGGACAAGAGCCACAACCTCAAGCTTCTCAGCCCGGACCTCATCAAACAGATCTTTTACTTCCACACCGGCGAGCGCGACATGACTGAGCGCACCTGCCACAATTATAATTGCGGCGCCGGTGTCTCATTGATCGGCATGGACCCCAGCGGTGACCTCTGGCCCTGCGGACGGTCGAGCGATGCGGACATGGGGCGATTCGGCAACGTCAACGATCCCGGCACGCTGGCCGATTACCCGGCCACGTTGCGCAAGTTCCATGAAAAGGACTTGTGGTACATGCGGTGCTTCGGTTGCCCCGCCCGGCTCATTTGCATGTTCGGCTGCACCGCGTTCGACAAGGAGTCCATTCCGACCCGCGAGATGGATTGCCGCGCCACGAAGTTGCTCTACCAATATTTCTGCGATCATCGGAATCTCATCGCGCGGCTGTTTGAGTGGATCGGGATCGACATGCAAAAGATGAAACAGGATGTGGCCATCAAGAAACCGACGCCGCCGTTCCTGCGGCTGCATACCGGCAGTCATCCGTGCGCCGCTTGCGCTCCCACGAGTCGCGATGGGCAACCACACGGCAACGATCGAACGGCTGGTCCAAATCGGAGCGCGCCCGGTTCATCCAAGCGGCGCCAATCTGGCGTGTCTGCAGCAATTCATTGAATAGGAGAACCATGAAAACGTCAAAAGGCTCGAAGATCTCAGGCAAGGCGAAAAAAGTTGTAACGATGCCGGAACCGGCAACTCAATCCACCCAAGAAAGGAAAGTACATATGGCAATACTGCAAAGCATAGACGGACGGTTCTACCAGGTCCCGGACGACGAGGCTGAAGGCTTCCTTGTGCCGGCAGACAAGGTAGAAGAAACCCTGCGCGCCAGTGGCGCTGCACAACCACAAGCTGCTGCCGCGCCCGCGGCGTGTGGCAGCCCCGCAGCGTCGGGCCAAGCCCAGGCCCCGGTCATCATCTACATTGTCGGTGGTGGCGAACAGGGCGGCATGGGGCCTCAGCCGATGGGCGCCGGCCCGCAAGGGCAACCGATGGGCGCTCCGATGGGGCAGCAGGTGCAAGCCTACGGACATCACGGCGGACACGGCGGACATCATGGCGGACATCACGGCGGCCACTGGGGTGGTCATTGGGGCGGCTGGGGTGGCTTCTACAGCAATTACTCCAACTACAGCAACTACTACAACTACTACGGGTGGTAAACAGTTCACTCAGAAAAAGGAAAAACGCATATGTCATTGATGAAAAGCATAGACGGCCGGCTCTACAATGTGCCGGATGAACAAGCGGCCAAGTATTTGATCCCTGCGGACAAAGTGGCCGAAGTACTGAAGGAAGCCGGCCTCCAGCCACCGGCAGGAGCGGGACCGGCATCGCAAGAGGCCGGCCAAATCAAAGCCTACCATCATGGCGGGCCCCATGGACACCACGGTGGACATCACGGCGGTCACTGGGGCGGTGGTTGGGGTGGCGGCTGGGGCGGCTTCGTCGTGGCTCCCTACAGCAACTATTCCAATTACGGCAACTATCGAAACTTCGGCTGGTGAAGCCCTTCTCTGCGCTGATTCCGCCCCGGCCGCAGCCGTATGGCGCGGCTGGGGCGGAACTGCCTCCGCAGCCGGAGCCGCCTCGGTTGTTTGAAGGTGCTGTGTGGTTCACGGCGGTTGTTTGACCTGTCGAGACGAGAAAAGGAGAAAGTCATGGCAATTCTGCAAAGCATCAATGGACAATTCTACCAAGTGCCGGACGAGGAAGCTGAGAAGTGCCTTGTGCCGGTCGACAAGGTGGAAGAAACCCTGCGTGCCGCGGGTATCGTGCAACAGCAACAGCAGTGCTGCGCACCGGCAGGCGGGCCGATGATGTTGGATACATCCAGCATCATCATTTACGTCGGTGGTGGCGGTCCTCCCCGCATCATGCAAGGAGGAATGGTCCCACAAGGTCAGGTACAAGCCTATGGTGGTGGACCTCACGGCGGCCACCATGGCGGACATCACGGTGGCCATCATGGCGGTGGTGGAGCATGGTGGGGAGTTGCTGCGGGTTTGGCAGCTTTGGGCGCAGCGGCTGCTGCCACCTACAACAATTATTACAACTACCGGAACTACGCGAACTACTACGGCTATTAAAACACGCCACCTCATCGCTGATTTTTCCCCGGCCAGGCCTTGAAGCACTGGCCGGGGAGAAACGGCGGCGAATACGCGCCGCGTCCGAGGCAACTAAGACCGAGTCGCTATTTTTATTCTCGTGAATACTCCACCATCCGATTCATCACAAAGGCCACCATCGTCCCAACGGTCACTCTCTTACTTCCTGCGCGGGTCGTGGAGAATGCTGACCGATGACGAGAAACGCGTCGTCCGCACCACGATGTGGCAACTGCTTGCCGTGCGACTCGTGGCCGGTGTCACGCTGATCATTGTGGCGCGCCAGTCGGGCATGCTGACGGGAGCCCTGATGCAGTCCAGCCCGTGGCTGACGGCCTTCTGCATCTTCGTCGGGCTGACCTTGCTGAACGTGCCTCTGGAATACTATCGGAGTTACTGGGCCGAAGCCCTGCGCGAGCGGCTCAGCAAGCTTTTCCAATTCCGCGTCTTTGAATACATGCAGGCCCAGTCGGTGGACTTTTGCATGAACCGCAACCCGGGCGACTTGATGCGCCAGTTGGGCAAGGCGACCACCGCCGTCCAATGCCTGCG
>CAZGGF010000268.1:0-5313 GCA_964524715.1 uncultured Verrucomicrobiota bacterium
CAAGGTGTGGCCGGGGCTGCCGGACGTGATGAAGGCCCGTGACATTCGCACCGGGAAGAGGCGCTCGTTGGAGTCGCTCGGGGTGGAGAACGTATTCGTGCGCGCGTCCTTCCTGCCGCAATTCGGGGGACGGCTCGGTTCGCTCGTCCAAAAGCCGGGCGGACGCGAACTGCTCTCGCGCAACCCCGTATTACAGCCGGCGAACCTCGCGCTGCGCAACGCGGGGTTTTGCGGCGGCATCGAGTGGAACACGGCGCTGCGCGGCCATTACTTCCTCTCCTGCTCGCCGGTCTTCGCCGCCGAAGTGCGCGGCACCGAAGGCGAGCCGGTATTGCGCCTCTACGAGTGGGACCGCGTGCGATGTTTCCCGTGGCAGATTGATTTTCATTTGCCGCCCGGCTCGCCGTTCCTGTTCGCACGGATGCGGATTGTGAATCCGCACGACCGCGAGCTTCCGATGTATTGGTGGACCACCATCGCTGTGCCGGAACGAAAGGATGTCCGGACACTGGTACCCGCCGTCACTGCGCTCAACCACAGCCGCGAGACCGGCATCACGCTGGTCCCACTGCCGATCTGGAAAGGACGCGACCAGACGTATACAACGCAATCATCGAGCGCGTATGATTTCTTCTCGCGCTTCGCCGCCGGCCAGCGACGCTGGATCGCCGCGCTTGACGGCGAGGGACGCGGCCTGTTCGAGACCTCCACCGACCGTCTGCGCGGCCGGAAACTGTGGGGATGGGGCATGGCTCAAGGAGGCCGGCGCTGGCAGGAGTTTCTCTCGCTGCCCGGTGAAGCCTACATCGAAATCCAAGCGGGTCTCGCACAGACACAGGCGGAGAGCATCCCGATGCCGGCGCGCGAGACGTGGTGCTGGACCGAGGCATTCGGCTCCCTCGAAGCCGACCCGAAGCTCGTCCACGGCGCCGACTGGACGCGTGCGTGGAAGACCGCTGATGAAGCGATCGAGAAGATACTGCCGCGAGCGCGCGTAGAGCAGCTCGACGCAAAATTCGCCGCCGTCACGACGCGCGCGCCGGAGCGGTCGCTGCGGCTCGGTTCAGGCTGGGCTGCGCTGGAACGCCGCCGCTGCGCCGCGCAAGGTTTGTCGGACCCCATTCCCGCCGAGTTGTCGTTTCCGAAGGAATCGCTCGGTGCGGACCAGGCACCGTGGCTCGCGCTGTTGGAGAAGAAGGAATTGCCCAAGCGCGATCCCCGCAAAGAGCCGGGCGCGTTGATGACACAACCGGAGTGGCAATCGCTGCTGGAGAAAACCCGGAGCAATCATTGGCTGACGTGGTGGCACCTCGGCAACCTGCGGATGGAGGCGCTTGATTTCGACGGCGCGGAGAAGGCGTGGCAGGCGTCGTTGAAATGTCAACCGACGGGCTGGACGCTGCGCAATCTTGCCGTTCTCGCCGAACGTCGCGGCGACAAGGAAAAAGCCTGCGAGCTGATGCGACAAACGTGGCAAAAAGGCCCACAGATTGCACCGCTCGCTGTCGAGTGTTTGCAGACGCTCACACGAGCCGAGCGCTACGCCGAGGCGTATGACTTTGTCGCCACACTCCCTGCGGCCGTGCGCGCTCATGAACGCGTCCTGCTGCTCTGGGCCAAGGCCACGATTGAGATCGGCAAATTCGACGGCATCGAGCGCGTCTTCAATCATGAGTTCGCAACCATTCGCGAAGGTGAAGTCTCGTTGACCGACATGTGGTTTGCATGGCAGGAAAAACGCATCGCCGCCACCGAGAAGATTCCCGTGGACGACAAGCTCCGTGAGCGCGTCCGGCGTGATTTCCCGCCGCCACGAGTCATAGATTTCCGCATGTATTCGACGAGCGGGCGGTGAGCGTCGCTTTCGCAATTCGGGTCTTGGAAAGCCCGTGCGAATGGTTACATTGTGTCCGGCAACGTGCGGCACCGGACTGGAGTCAACATGCACAACCACGCATTGCAGCCTTCTCGCGCGGCGTTGATGGCGCTGACACTCGCCACGATCATCTGCGCCAACGCGGCCGAAACCCAATCGCTCAACCCGAAACAAGCCTACACCAAAAAGGCGACGTGGGCCGAGACGATGATCTCCACGCGCGCCAACTGCGCCGGGTGGATCAAGGAAGCCAAACCAAAGGAAGGCCAGCTCGTCGGAACGCCGCTGCCGCGGCTCTGGGCGTTGATTAAACGTGATTGGCCGGCACAGTGTGGGTGGTTCACGAAGGATTTGCCCCGCAATCGCCATCTCGACTGGTTCCTCCATGCTCGCGACGTGAGCTTCGAGCAATGGTTGCTGAGTCTGATAGCGAAGCGACTCGACGAACAGTATGTGAACTGGGATCTGAAAGACCTCCAAAAACGGAAGGCACCGCCTGGCGATCCGCGCTGGCTCAATCTCTATGGCCGTGCCAACCGGTACGAAGAGATTCTCACCGTCACACGCAAGCTCTGGCTGGCCGATCTGCGAAACAATTTTGAGTTCGTGGCAGTCAATGTGCTGTGTCGCCAGACGCCGTGCGAAGAACCGGGTTGGACGAAGTTAAAGGAGCATGCCGCGAAGTGCATTGACGCCGGGGCAGTCGCCCATGTCGGCAGCGTTCTTGAACTACACGCGACCATCGAGTCGCTGACCGCCGCGATGCCGGAGCGTTTTTCCGGCGACGCGCTGAAAAAGCGGCTCACCGAAGCCGAGCCGAAGTGGAACGTCGTCATCGACGGGGTGCTAAACGAGGATGCGAAGGCGATGGAGCAGTTGCCGGCGCTTTACGGCGAGGTGCGAGCGTTCCGGCACTCGCTGCTGCTGGCGGTGCGCGGCATGGACGGGTTTCTGGGCACATGGTCGCGCGTCGGGTTGGAGCAGGAGTGGGAGGAGCAATTCGCCGCGCTGCAGCGCGACCTCGGCAACCGCGCGCATTTTGACGCCGTCGCGCCGGAGACGTTCCGGCAAGAGTCACTGGTGCTGCCGGGCGACCGCGACCCCGCCGATATCGTGTTACGGCGAACGGCGGCGTTGCTGGCGGACCTGAAACTTCCGCAGTTCAATCAAGAACTCTCCGCGCTGCAAGCCGTCAATGCCACCATCGCACCCACACACGCCGAAGCTCGCTACGTCCTCTTTGCCGACGCGTGCCGGTTGCGGCGGCAGATCGCGTTCGCGAACCCGCTGCTCGCGTTCGACAAGCTGCTTTTCCTCAAGCGTCACCTCGCCATCTACAACCATATGTGCGACCAGTATTACGGCATCACCGCACGGCCCGGCGGCGCGGTCTGCGTGCTGGAGCGGCCTTTCAGCCCTGACGCGACAGTGCGCGACCTTCTTGCCAATTCGGAGGTCGAGCGAGGCCGGCTCAAGGGCCGGAAACTCAGCGGCGGTCCCAACCGCGACTACAAGCTCGGCTTCGACGGCGTCGGCAATCTCAGCGGCGACGAGGCCGAAGGCGGTTCGTTCATCTCGCCCGACGTGTCGTTCGACGGGAAACAGATCGCGTTCGCCTACGTCGAGTGTCGCGGCGAGCGCGGGCACCGCGAGCACACCGATCCCAGCCGTGGCCACTGGGACGAAGGCCGCTGCTACCACGTCTTCAAGGCCAACGCGGACGGCTCGCGGCTGGAACAGCTCACCGACGGGACGTGGAACGAGTTCGATCCCTGCTGGATGCCCAGCGGGCGTATTGCCTTCATCAGCGAGCGCCGCGGCGGTTATCTGCGCTGCGGACGCATCTGCCCGACGTACACGCTTCACGACATGGCCGCCGACGGCAGCAATATCCGATGTCTCTCGCCCCATGAGACGAACGAGTGGCATCCGAGCGTCGCGCACGACGGGATGATCGTCTGGACGCGGTGGGATTATGTGGACCGCCACGGCGTGGTGGCGCATATGCCATGGACCACGACGCCCGACGGCTGCGACCCGCGCGCCGTGCACGGCAACTACTCATTCCGCGGCAAGCGGGCGGACATGGAACTGGACGTGCGGGCGATTCCCGGCTCGCCGCGGTTCATCGCGACCGCCGCACCGCACCACGGCCAGTCGTTCGGCTCGCTCATCATCGTGGGCCCGCGCGCGAAGGACGACGACGCAATGGGACCAGTCAAGCGCCTCACGCCGGAGATCGCGTTCCCGGAGAGTCAAGGCGGCACGATCAACTACGGCGAAGCGTGGCCCTTGAGCGAGAATTATCACCTCTGCGTGTACGATGCCGCTGCCGGCACACATTCTTCGGGCGGTCCCGTGGGGAAAGGCGCCTATGGCATCTACCTCGTGGACTGCTTCGGCAACAAGGAACTCATCTACCGCGACGCTGCCATTGGCTGTCACAACCCGATGCCTCTCGCGCCGCGACCGAAGCCGCCGGTGGTCAACGAATTGTCCAAACCGCTCGCGGCGGGCCAGCCTGCGGAGGGAACGATGGCAGTGCTCGACGTTTACAACAGCCTCAAGCCCTGGCCGACTGGCACGAGGATCAAGGCCTTGCGCGTTTATCAAGTTCTGCCACAAACGCTGGGTTCCGACGCACTTCCCCACACGACAGGCGTGCAGATTCCGTTCTCCCTCTCGGTGAATGTCGCGCGCGCCGTTCTCGGCACCGTGCCGGTGGAGGCGAACGGCAGCGCTCACTTCATCGTGCCGGCGCGCAAGGAACTTTTCTTCCAGGCCATTGACGAAAATGGCCTTGCCGTGCAATCCATGCGCTCGGCCACTCACCTCCAAGCTGGCGAGAAACGCACCTGTCAGGGTTGTCACGAGCCAAAGACGCGCGCGCCGATCGCGTCGAAGGGTCGGCCACTGGCGATGCAGCGCGCGCCATCGCGGCTCCAGCCGGATGTGGACGGCACCAACCCATTCAGCTATCCGCGACTCGTCCAGCCGGTGTTGAACAAGAATTGCGTCGGCTGCCATCAGAAAAATTCCGACAAAGCGCCACGGCTCGACGCGGAACCGGTCCAGATCAGCGGCACGTGGTGGCGGCGCGGGACCTTCTACGCCTCCTACGTGAACCTCACGGAAAAATACGGCTTCTACGATTACGGCGGCCACGATTTCGGCGACGAGCGCGCGTATCGCACCATTCCCGGCCAGTTCGGCGCGCGGGCGTCGAAACTCTACCCGATGCTCGTCAAGGGTCACCACGACGTGAAGCTTTCGCCGGAGGAACTCCACCGGATCGCCGTCTGGCTCGACTCGACCTCGCCATTCTACGGCGTTTATGAAAATGAAGGCGGCATCGCCCAACTGCGCGGCGGGATCGCCAGGCCGACACTGGAGTGAGGCGGTTTCCAAAGGTCCCGTGCCATGACCAGCAAACAACG
>CAZGGF010000269.1:0-7874 GCA_964524715.1 uncultured Verrucomicrobiota bacterium
CGTTGAGGGTTTGCCGGTACGACGCCGTGGTCGGCGCTGACGGCAAGGAGCCGTCCGGAAGCTTCATTTCGGTCTCCGAAAAGAATGTCCGCCTCCTCGCGTTCAAGCGGGCGGAAGACGGCCGCGGATTCATCGTGAGGCTGCAGGAAACGGACGGACTTGCAAAGGACGCCGTGCGGCTGAACGTCTTTCTCCCGGGGAGCATGCGCTTCACGCGCTGCAACACCATCGAGGATGACATCGGAAAGCTGCCGGAGCCTGTCGTGGCGCTGAAGCCTTTCGGCACTGCCACGATACGCGTCGAGCGCGACGGCGCGGAACCGGGCCAAGGCGTGGGCATGGAAGGCCGCAAGGAGGATCGTCGCGGACCACTCGCCATAGGCTCCGCCTACACCAGCCTCATACGCGAGCCCCGCGCCGGGCACACGGATTCGCCGACGAGCATGTATCTGCTCTGGGGGCGTACAGACGATGCCGACTTTTCTCATTACGAACTCTTCCGCTCCGAAAAGGGAGGATTCGAGCCCACGCCCGAAAACAAGATCGCGGACGTTTATCCCGAGACCACCCCCGAATCCTGGTATCAGAACGTGCTGCGGCTTATCGCAGGATACACGGAAGAACCGGGCGGAATCGCGGGGGACGGCGATGAAAGCTATTTCGTCGGGAGATACCTCGATCAAAGCCTCAAGCCCGCTACGCGCTATCACTACCGCGTCCGGGCCGTGGACAAGAAAGGTAAAAAGGGCATCCTGAGCCGGGAATTCAGCGGAGGGACGATCGACGCGACTGTGGAGGAGAACTATTTCCCGAATACATGGCGGGCAAATGGGCAAGGGCTAAATTATCTGGAAGCCGAAGGACGTGCACGTGTTCTAATTCGGATGGGCGAGCCGTCGTTGTTGCGTCTGATGCAAGATCCCAAAGTCGAGAGCTATCGCTTTACGTTTATGACTTTAAGAGGCAATCAGTTTAGTGTTCGCATTCAGCGGATTGGGAAGACATGGAAAGTGTGGGCAAAGCGTTGTGACGACAAGCAGGTATTGGAACATGCAGAGCGAGTGCTGTCCGCGACGGATGCTGCAACGCTTGAGAAACATCTCCATGAAATCAAGTTATTCCAGATGCGCTCCAGAACAATGCCATGCACGATGGATGGTAATAGTTGGCTGCTGGAGGGTGTGTGTGCTGGCAAATATCATATGGTTGAGCGGGATTCTGTGGAAGCACATACAGACGAACGAGGTTTGACAGGCCTTTATAAGTTTTGTGAACTGTTGGTCACAATAGGGGCGCTGACGCAAGTGCCAATGGAAGGGAGTTATGAAGTGTTTCCAGCCTTGATAAGAAGCAAGACGAAACACTGACGCGTGTAGTGTAAACGCCGGTCGAAAACCGTAGCGGGGTCACGGGCGTAACGGGCGGTCGAAAAGTGTGGCACCTTCATCAACTATGAAGGGATGTACACCGGCATGGAGCAATGGAGCGAGATTCGACGGCGCGTTCCGTGTCAAAGTGCAGATAAGCAACCCCGATCACAAGATCAAACCCGGATTGCACGGCGTTGCCACATTCCTGACAGCCAAGTGAAGCGTAGTTGCTGTCGTTGCAGCAACATGTCGAGAACGATTCGCTTGGCGAAAACCCCCGGCGTGAAGTTCCTGCGCATGGACGGCGACCGCGCGGCTTCAATCCCTTGCGCTTACTCCCATCTGTCTCTCTTGAAAATATCGGTCGAGCGAATCGTGGCCGTTGTAAGAGTGCAGGTAACTATCGTCACCACGCCACGTCCCCGTCGAGTTATTCGACCAATCCCAGTTCGCGCAACCGATGATGCCTCCCGCGACCAGCAACCCCGCCATCGCCCACATCATCACTCGCTGCATACGACGCCTTTCGTCGCTTTCAATCCCGCGTCCTGCTAGTCTTTCGTGCCGTTTCTAGGCAGGGGTGGTGTGTCGGTATCCGCCGCGCACACGACCCGGAAACCAATATAAGCGTCGCTGAAATCCAGCGCGCGGCGCGCTCGCATCGTCACGCGGCAACTGTAACCGTGATTCATCCAGCTTCCGCCGCGGCAAACCTTGTATTGGCCGTTCTCCGGTCCGGTCGGGTTCATCCGAGCCGCACCGCTGCCGTACCCGGGCTCATACCAATCGGCGCACCATTCCCAGACGTTCCCCACCATGTCGAGCACGCCGTGCGGGCTGGCGCCGTTTGGAAAATGGGTGACCGGTGAGCTTTGGTCGTAATCTCCGCCTTCCTCCGCGCTGTTGCACCTGCGCGGATCCCACTGATTACCCCACGGGAAAATGCGCGCGTCCGTGCCGCGCGCCGCATACTCCCACTGTGCCTCCGTCGCGAGCCGATACTCGCGGCCGTCGCGTTCCGAGAGCCAGAGGCAGTACGCGGTGGCATCGTTCCAACTCACGAAAATCACAGGATGATCGTCGCCGTTCCATGACGGGCGAAGCTGTTTGTGGTCGGGATCGAACTGCTCGTATTGGGCGTTGGTGACGGGCGTCACACCCATCCAATAAGCCTGTGACAGCCGCACCGAATGCGCGGGTTTTTCATTGTCGGGAGATTTCGCATCCGAACTGCCCATCGTAAACTCGGCCGGTCCGATCCGCACAAACGCCAACCCCTCCGAATTGGTGAATGTCACGCTTGCCGCCGGTTTGCCGGCGGCCTTCACGGCCTGTCCGGTTTTCGTGGCGTTGAGGGCTTCCTTGGCGGCGGAAGCGATTCTCGCATCGATGTCGGCGGCGACCGTGGATTGTTGTGCCACTTTCGACGCCAGATGCAGGCGCACACCGATCGCACCCACCGACTTGAGCAACCGGTTCAACCGCAGCAACACCAGCAGCAATACAGCGCTTTGGATGGCTATGGCGATTGTCAACGCCACCAGCAACCACTCATGGTTCGAACCGCCGGTCACTGTGGCAATAATCATGATCATCTCCGCGCGTGTTGTAGTTGCTAACAATTAGCAGCAAACCCAGCCCGGCTCAATCGCAAAATGCCCGGCCCTTCATGAAGGGCGCAACTCGCCGCCGTCTCTCGCTGGCTTGACTCCGCTGATGAAAACGGGTTCATTCGCCACATGCTTTACCCGTTGGTCTTTAAGCCGATTTTCAAGGAGCGCGTCTGGGGCGGACGCGAGATGGAACGGCTTTACCACAAGCCGTTGCCCTCCGCTGTGACCATCGGTGAATCGTGGGAGATTTCCGACCAGGGCGACAACCTCAGCGTCGTTGCCAACGGTCCTCTTGCCGGCCGCACGTTGCGATCCATCATGGAGGAACATCAGGAGGAACTGCTCGGCGAAACGCCACCGATGCCCAACGGCCGTTTCCCACTGCTGATCAAAATCCTCGACGCGCGCGACCGGTTGTCCCTCCAGGTGCATCCGCCCGCCAAAGCCGCGCTGAAACTTGGAGGCGAACCGAAGACGGAGATGTGGTTTGTGGCGCACGCCGACCCCGGCGCGACAATCTACGCCGGGCTGAAACGCGGTGTGACGCGCAAGCAGTTCGAGGACGCGATCGCCCGACAGGAATTGGAGCCACTCGTCCATCAACTCGCGCCACGCGCTGGCGATGCGCTCTTTGTGCCCTCGGGCCGGCTGCACGCCATCGGCGCGGGACTGGTCATCTTCGAGATCCAGCAGAATTCCGACACGACCTACCGCGTCTATGATTGGGGCCGGCCGCGCGAAATCCATGTGGCTCAGTCGCTCCAGTGCATTGACTTCGAGGATTTCGAGCCGTCGCTCGCAGACTCGCGCGAGGAAGTGCTGGTGGCTTGCGAACATTTCGTCTGCGCCCGGCTGAAGCTCGACGGTCCGCGCCAACTTCACTGCAACGACAGCTTTCACATTATCGCCGCCGTCGATGGCAGAGTGAACATCGGTGACGTGCCGCTGACGGCGGGACAGTTCGCACTCGTGCCCGCATCGGTTAAGAGTTTCACCCTCCGCCCGCGCGGCACAGCAACGGTGCTGGATATCTTCGTCTGATTCACCCCCAATGTCTTCCGGACAGAAACGGTTCCCTGTATGAAAACAATTTCACTGGCAGTCCTCCCTGGCGACGGCATCGGCAAAGAAGTGGTGCCGGCGGGTTTGCGCGTGCTGGACGCCGCCGCAGAGTTGCATGGAGGCCTGAAGTTCACCAAAGCCGAGTTCCCCTGGTCGTGCGAGTATTACGTCGCGCACGGCAAGATGCGGCCCGACGACTGGCAGAAGACGCTTGAGAGTTTTGACGCGATCTTCCTGGGCGCCGTGGGTCTGCCCAACCTGGTGATGGATCACATCTCGCTCTGGGGCTTCATGATGGACATCCGGCGCGGCTTCGAGCAATACGTCAACCTCCGCCCGGTGAAACTCCTCCGCGGCATCATGTCGCCGTTGCGCGACAAAACACCGCACTGTTTCGATTTTGCCGTCGTGCGCGAGAACAACGAAGGCGAATACACGACCGTTGGCGGACGTGTCTATGAGGGCACGCCCCACGAAGCCGCCATTCAACAAGCGTACTTCTCCCGGCACGGCTGCGAGCGCGTGCTGCGCCACGCCTTCGAACTCGCCCGAAAATCACGTCGCAAGCGCCTTGTGTCCATAACGAAATCCAACGGCATCATCCACTCGATGCCATTCTGGGACCAGATCACCCAGGAGGTCGCCGCCGCTTATGGCGACGTCCAGTGGCGGTTGATGCACGTGGACGCGGCAGCGGCTTATTTCGTCCTGAAACCGGAGGAACTCGACGTGGTGGTTGCCTCAAATCTCTTCGGCGACATCCTCACCGATCTCGGCGGCGCCCTCATGGGCAGCATCGGCATGGCGCCCGCTGCGAACCTCAACCCGGAACGGAAGCATCCTTCCATGTTCGAGCCGGTCCACGGCAGCGCGCCGGATATCGCCGGGCGTGGCATTGCGAACCCCGTCGGCCAGGTCTGGACGGCGGCCATGATGCTCGAATGGTTTGGCGAGCCATCGCTCGCGGCGCGGTTGGTCACCGCCATCGAGGACACGCTGGAGGCCAACATCAAGACTCCCGACCTCGGCGGCAAGGCCACCACCCGCGAAGTCACCGACGCGCTGATCGCCAATCTGAGGAAGGGCTGAGGCCGGTCACGAGACGTTCGCCGGACCGAAATAGCGCCGGGGTCGCGCTTCCCCTCGTGCAGTCCCGCTGTTCCGGCGGTCTTAGAGCCGGATGAAGATCTTGCGCACGTAAAGGAACCGCACGAGCAGGAACGTCAGCGCCACCTCAACCAACGCCACGAGCAAGCCGCCCGCGCCCTTGGCCACGTGGACATTGAGGCACTGCTGCAAATCGCCGCCGGCAAAGCGCGCCGACAGCGTCGGGAAGTTGATGATGTTGTGCGCGAGGTAGATGGTGATCGGATTCACGCCGATCCAGACGAATGGCATGCACCAACGTTGGTTCTTCCGCATCTCGACGACGTAATAGAACAGGGCGAGCAACATCGCGCTGTAACCGCCCGCCACCAGCACAAATGACGGACTCCAGAGTTTCTTCACGACGGGAAAATACATCCCCAACAAGAACCCCAGCGCCACGCTCACCACCCCTCCAACGGACAAGACCAGCACCTTCCGCGCATCGGTGGCGTCCTGGCGACGGAGCCACAACCCGGCAAGAATGCCCAACAAACACGACGACGTCGCCATCACCATTTGGAGAAGGCCCTGGGCTTCCCAATTCCCGTCGCCATATTGCTTCTTCCCCGGCAGATACCGGAAATCGGTGTAATTCGCCAGGTTGTAGCCTTCCTCAAACACGCCATGCACGCGGCCGGTGACTGCCCGGGACAGCACCGCGGGATCGGTCGATCCAACCTGCGCCGCCAGCTTGGACACAGACTCCTTGTTCAACCGCAGGTCGGGAAACGGCACGAAGGTCATCAATGCCGAGTAGCCAATCATGAACGCAAGAAAAGCGGTCACCATCGCGCGCGGATTTCGCGGCCACAGGATATAGATGGACCCGCCGAGGAAGCAGGATACGCCAAACGTCTGAAGCACGCCCGTGAGGCGAATGCCCGGCCATTTGTTGCTCAGGCCGCCGTAATAGAAGATGCCCAGCAGCACCAGCAACGCGCAGCGGCGGCCGAGGCGCATGATCGCGCCACGCCGGCCATGCTGGGCCAGCGCCTTGTCCATCGAGAACATCATCGAGACGCCGGTGATGAACACAAACATTGGGAAGATCAGGTCGTAGAAATGAAAGCCAGCCCATTGGACGTGTTCGAGCTGCGTGGAAAGAAAGTCCGTCACGGGGTTCTTGCCCATGTTGCTGAGCGCATGCACCAACGAACCCGCCCCGACGATCCAGAACATGTCAAAGCCGCGCAGGGCGTCCAACGACATCAAGCGGCCGCCTTCCGCTGGCGCGGCGGGACGCGGGGAGTTTTCCTTGGCGGTGGCGGGCAAACCATTCTGTGTCATTAGCGGGTTCTCCAAGCTGTGCTTCAACCGCCCGCAGCCTAGGCATACCCAACAGACGAGACAAGTGTTAATAAGGCTGGATTCCCTTGCCTTTCTTCATGTCCCAGACCCAGGAAACTTCTGACTGGTGCGCGTCATGCAGTTTCCTCTAGAGTTTCCGAGCATCGGCTAACCGTAACGAACATCTGCACCGCGGCGACGGACTTGCTGAAAAGGAGATTCATGTTGAAGAACGAGAACAAAGCAATGCGGCACCATTATCACGGCAGGGCCCACATGATATGTTTCTGGCTGTTGACGATGGAACTCCCTTTGACTTTCCTGGAGATGAATCTAAAAAATGTCTGGACCACCGGTTTGGCAATCCTGACCTTTGCAACCAGCTTCGTGTTTTCAATCGTGGCAATCGTGAAGCAATACAACAGCGACATGCCATGGAGAATCAAGTGCCTTCCCATAATGGTTCCCGGCGGGTTTGTTTTGTTATTGCTGGGCACGTTCCTCTATGGCATCGCGCTGGGCATAATCGAAATCGTCTTTGATACAAAGTTCCCGCCTGCTAGCGCCAGTGCGAAGCCTTCCATAGTCGATGTGGCTCCTCCAGCGATTTTCTTCTGTATCGGTGTCGTTGGACTGGTTCAGATGATCAGACTTCAAACAGCTTCCGCAAGACCGCCGTCCACGATTTCCGGTCGCGACAATTGACTGACGAACTCGGATTTGCTGCAAGACACTGAACAGGCTGGAAATTGCGATCGGTCTGTGGTTGCCGTGACGTGCCCAAGATGTGCAAGCTCTTCGGCAATATGCTGCGCTTCAAGTTTCTTCGAACTTCGCCGGCTACACCCGGAAAAACAATGGTCCGTTTTGTGCTGCCGCGCTCGCTATTTTTCTTGTCCGGCCTGCATCCATCGCTAGACTGCCCCGCCAATGCAGGTCAGGCGTTTCGCCTGACCATTGAAAATGACGGGACAGGCGAGACGCCTGTCCTACTTTACTTATGAAGTGGAACCAAACTCATTGTCCGACGCTGAAGGAATCGCCCGCCGAGGCGGAAATCCCCAGCCACAAACTCATGCTCCGCGCCGGCCTCATGCGCAAACTCGCCGGCGGCTGCTACACGTTCCTGCCGCTCGGCTTGCGTGCTTACGAAAAGGTCGAGCGCATCGTGCGCGAGGAGATGAACCGCGCCGGTGCCATCGAGATACGCATGCCGGCGCTCCAGCCGAAGGAACTCTGGCAGCGCGGGCCGCGTTGGGACGCCGCGCAGCGCGTCATGTTCGCCGCCAGCCCCGCCGACGGCAGCAAGGTCGCGCCCGGCGGCGAACTCGTGCTCGGCCCGACTCACGAGGAAGTCGTCACGTCGCTTGCGGCCGACGAAATCCACAGCTAC
>CAZGGF010000270.1:0-9401 GCA_964524715.1 uncultured Verrucomicrobiota bacterium
GGCGGCGAACTGGTTGCGACACCGACGAACTCGGGAAAAGTGGCCAGCGGTTTCCACTCGCCGCCTTCCACGCGCAAGAGCGTCTGCGACGTCGCGCGACCCTCCGCAACCCACTGCCGGATTTGCTCCACCGACACCGGCCCGTATTGCCGGCCGTCGCCTCCGATCATGTAATGTGTGCTCATGATTGTTCTCTCCACATCCTGAAAAAGCACCACGCTTCGTCAGATCAACGATACACCTTTCGGCATCCGCACCACCAGCGTGCCGGCGATCTTATCGTGCCACGCCTGTTTCTCCGGGTCCCAGATGATCCAGAAGAAACCCAGACCCATGACTGCCAACGACAACAGGCTGGCCAGAGCGCGCACTATCGCTACGCCCAGCGTCAGCGGCTGGCCGTCCGTGCGCACGATCTTCAGCCCGAAAACGATGTTCCCGATGGTCGTGCCGCGCCATGTCCACAGTCCGATCAGGTAAGCCAGCAGCAACGATATCGTCCACGGATCATTCATATCCACGCCATGTCTCGCGCCGCCGACCGACACCAAGATCGAAATCAGGAAGCAATCAAGCATCGCCGCGCAAATGCGCGAGCCGAAGCCCGGGCGTGGCAGCGTAGTCACCTCGACAGGAGGCACAGCGTGCGCGGCAGCCGTGGTCAAACCCGCTGGCGGGACGACAGTTGCGACCGGTTGCGGAATAACGAATGGAGGAGCTGCCGCGGGCGCCACAGGTGGCGCCTGCCGTTTCGCACGGCCAAACACCGCCAGCCAAGCCGCGCCGAAGCCGAGCATCATCACCAGCCCCCACACGATGAAACCGGCCACCGGCAGCATATAGGCCAGGTTGAGAACCAGCGTGCCGATCACCAACGCCAGCAACGGTTGCTCCAGCCGGGATTTGTCCCCGAATTGCCCGAGCCGCTGGCCGACACACCGGTAGACCGCGATGAACCCAAACAGCAACGCCATCAGCGCTGCGAAAAACATGAATGGCACCACGGGAATTCCGATGCAGGAGATCACCAGCAGGAGACAGAGAGGTCCAAACGCAGCCAGCAGCAACAGCCCAAGCAGGAATGATTGAACCGGTTTCTCACGAACAGCGTCGGTGCACGCCTGCAAGGGCCGCGGGAAGAGAAGGCTCAACAGAATGTTGAATAGAAGCGCAACCACCACAAAGATCCAACTCGCCAAGGTCGACGGCGGCAACAGCGCGCCGCGCAACAGACCCTTGTCGATCCAGTCCTTGAGCCATTCCGGCGTCAAGTCAGGCCAGCCGATCACGTGTTGTTCGCCGCCGGGTTTGAAACCCGGCTCTGCATCGAGCCGTCCACCCACCACGGTCACGTCGCCGCGGACCACGGCGTTCGACGCGGCGTGCATTGTGCCGCCCACAACCACAACCTGTTGGCCTTCGATGACGGCCGTGGGCGCCAGCGTCAACGATCCCAGCACCACAGCAACATCACCTCGCACCTTGCCGGCGATGGTGGCATTGCCGCCCACGACGACGACCTCGCGTGACGTCTTGCCTTCCTTCAACTCGAAGTTCTCACCCACCACGGCGACGTCGCCGGTGTTGGAGGACTTCCTGGCTGACTTGTGCGTTTTCTTGTCGCCGAACTCGAGGCAGATTGTGACCGGCGCCGGACCGTTGGTGGCTGCCGCCCGGTTGGTTTCCTGGTCTGCTGCAAACGCGGTAGCGGCAAGAATCGCCGCGGCGAGTGCGATCAGCGGGAAAAACTGGAGTCGATACTTCGTCATGATCAGATTTCCTTCAATATGATGTGGGTGGCAGCTCCTCCGAGGGCGATGACTGCGGCTGCGAGCAGTGCAACGGCCGCTGTCACGTAGATAAGAAACTGCTGCACAAGCGCAACCCACAACGGAGGCGCAATTCGCGCGACGCAGCCGAGCGCATCGCCGATGCGGGAGAGGAGGACGTTGAACTGGCCGCCCAGGGTCGCCAGGGGTTCCACGGCGGACAACGCCTGCCATGGGGCAAACACCCATGCCGCCACCAACGCAGCCGCCAGCACCGCCGATGCAACCTGCCAGCCTCGGGGCCACTCGAACCATGTCTGCCGATACCACGGCAGCGCGGTGCGCGCCGCAATCGCCGCCATCACGCGCGGCGCAAGCGTCTCTGGAGCGCGCGGCGCCGGCAGCGGCCGCAATTCACGGTCCATCCATTTTTCCAAATCCTGTTCCGGGTTCATGGTCTGACAAACTCCAGTTTCCGCTTCAAGGCCAGCCGGCCGCGATGAATATCGGTCTTCACCTTGCCGACCGACGCGCCCAGCCGCGAAGCGATCTCGTCGTAGCTCATGCGCTCGAAGTGAAACAGCACCAGCGGCACGCGTTGGGCGTTGGGGAGCTGGCGCAACGCCTCTTCAAGCTCCTCGCTCCGCGCGGCCGGCGTTGTCTCCGGTGCTGCGAGCGACTCGGAATAATCGCCGGCTTCTTCCCCATCCGGCGTCTGCATTTCCGAGAACAACCGCCAGCGGCGGCGATAGCGCGAGAGATGGTTGAGGCACAGGTTCGTCGCCACGGTTCGCAGCCAGCCGCCGGCGGTCGGGCTGCCGCTGATTTCCGCAAACCGCTCGTAAGCCTTCAGGAACACCGCTTGTGCGATGTCCTCCGCGTCGGCTGAGTTGCCGAGCAACCGCACCGCCGTTGCGAAAACCATGTCTTGGTGGTTCCGCATAAACACCTCAAACTGTTGCGGGTCGGTCATCATCTGGCCAGAACCTGTTCGTGTTCATCGTAGTGTATGACACAGCCGGGGGGAACAAAGTTTCAGGAATATCTGCGACCGGCTGGCGTCGGATTGCCGGGTTTTGCCGGCTTCAAGGTCAAGCCGCCAGCACGGGCAGGTGATTTGAGCGAGTGCCTCTAGAGCTTGCGCAAGTGGACGTTGCCGGCGCTGGTCTTGAGCTCCAATACAGGACCGCCACCATTGATCTTTCCCTGGAGATGATGGCTCTTTTGCTCGCCACGCACGGTCACGGGCAGGTCGGTGATCACGCGGCCCCCGCTGGTTTTGGCATCGAGATCAACGGCGAGAGTGCCGGAAAGGTCCGCTCGAATGCTGCCGCCGGAGGAACGCAGAGAGCAGTTGCCTTTGGGTTGGATGGCAAAACGAGCAGAAACAGAGCCGCCGGAGGTGGACGCGTCAATCGTGCCGCCAACATCGTCAATGGTGATGTTGCCGCCGGAGGTTTTTGCGACGGCGTTGCCCCTGGCATGACGGATGATGATCGAGCCTCCAGAAGTCTGCGCAACCAGGCTGCCTTGGACCTCGCCGGCATCGATGCTTCCGCCGGAAGTTCTCAAGTCAGCAGCCTCGGTCGCACCGGCGAGAGCGACGTTCCCGCCCGCGGTTTTCGCCCACACTGGACCCTGAATGCTGCCGATCTTGAGACTGCCACCGGAGGTCGCGACCTTCACTTTGCCAGTGAGGTCGGAAACCGTGATGGAACCTCCAGCCGTTTTGAGATCCACGTTGTACTTCCTGGGCACGCTGATCACGAAACGCACCTGAAGTTGATTGCGCCACCCCTGCCACAAATGGTCGCCGCCTTTGTATCTGGCTGAAATCTCAACCTTGTCGCCCTGAGGGTTGAAAGTCAGTTCGTGGTCCTGAAGCATCTCCTTCTCTTTCGCCTCACTGGGGCCCTTGGCTTTGCGGATCACTTTGACTCCAACTGTCTCGCCTTCCGCCGCTGTAACATCAATGGAGCCGCGGTCAGCGTTGACCGTGAGTTGGCCGCCGGTACGCACGGCGAACGATTTCTCCACACAATCTTCGGTTTCTGCATACGCGGCAGGGGAAACCGAACAAGCGACAGCTCCGGTGAGAAACGCTGTGCAGACAAGTCTGGCAAGGGTCGTTTTCATAATCATCAAGAACCCGGGTTTGTACCCGTCATTGTGAATGACACAACAGACAGGAACGAAGTTTCAAAAAAGTTGGCGAGCAGAAAACCCCTCCCGCGTGTGTCACACGTTGCCTGCGCGGCAGGGTGTGGCATCCACATTCCTGGGAGGCGCAACTGCAATCCTGGAAACGAGGGTGGTCGTTATGCCGCCGCCAGCGCGCGATTGATCCGCTCGATGGCTTCGTCAATCTCGGCAGTGGTCTTGAAACCGATGACGACAGCGTGAATTTCCGGCTGGGACATGGCGAAGCGGATGGATTTCTCGCGATCCTCGACATTGGTGAAGTCGCCGTTGCCGATGATCTTCATGCCGATGACGCCGTGGCCCTTGGCGTGCATCTTCTTGATTTCCGTCAGCACCGGGCTGACGCGCGTGACGTCACTCGTGGCATCCCACTTCTCATTCATCGAATCCATGACGTGACCCTGCGGGTTGACGCGAACCAGATGCACATCGGTCCAGTCGCACTCGGCTCCGGCCTTGAGCGCGGGCAGGCTGTGGCAGGAGACACCCTTGGCGCGGATCCATTTGCGCGATTTGGCCTCGTCGAAGCCGTCCATGATGCGCTTCCAGTCGTCGGTCCAACCGCGCTTGACCATGCAGTGGATGAGCATGGAGTCGATGTAATCCGTGTTATAGACCTTGCGGTGCCTGTCGATGGCCGCGAGCACGTCCTCCGGCTTGCCGGGAATCTTGGACTGGAGGAAAACCTTCTCGCGTGGCAGGCCCTTGATGGCGTCGCCGACCCACTCGAACGTCTTGTAGTTCTGCGCGCAGTCAACGTAGGTAATGCCGCGCTCGTGGGCGTACCGGATGAGTTTGTTGAACGTCTCCTGGCCGAGTTTGTACTGGACGTTTCCGCCGTTGGATCCTGCGCCGAAACCGAGCCGGCTGATCTTGAGCCCGGTCTTGCCGAGCGCGACCTGATCGGTTGCTGTGCGCTTGGCGGCACCCGCCGCGTGAAGCAACGCCGGCGGCAGCAGGGCGGCGCTGGCGATTGTGGCGGCACGATGGAGGAACTGGCGGCGGTTCATTCGGCTCGAGTACATGTCATATCTCCGTTGCGTGGTTGATGGTCTCGACGGCACGGAATTCTACAGTGTCCGTGCCAACGAATCCACCTCAACCCTCGGATTGTTTTTCATCGCGCAGCTTCTTCGGCTGGTAAACGCAGAAGGGTTCCTCGGACATGAAGTTGCCGTCGGCGTGGTAAGCGCGGGCGCGGCAGCCGAGGCAGATGCGTTTGAACTCACAACAGCCGCACTTGCCTTCGAGCTGGTCCGGATCGCGCAGCCTGGCGAACAACTCCGACTTCTCCCAAATCTCGCGGATGGGCTGCCGGGTGACGTTGCCGGCGCTCAACGGCAGGTAGCCGCACGGGAAGACCTCGCCCGTGTGCGACACAAAGCAGATGGAACTGCCAGCGAGGCAGCCTTTGGTCATCGCAGCCATGTCGTGGCGCGGCTTGTCGTGGCCGTGGCCGGGCTCGACGCGAATACCGTCGGCGACGGCGCGCTGGCGGACGACGCGGAAGTAATGCGGCGCGCACGTGGCCTTCACGTGCATCTGGCGGAGCAGGCTTTTGTCGTAGAGCCAGTTCAGGACGCGCTCGTATTCCGCCGCGGGCAGCATGTTCGACTCGGCGATCTGCACACCGCAGCCCACCGGGACGAGCATGAACAAATGCAACGCGTCCGCGCCAAGTTCCAGCGCCGTGGCGTAGAGCGTTTCGATTTGATGGACGTTGTGGCGGGTGATCGTGCAGTTGATCTGCATGCTCATGCCGAGGCGCTTGAGGTTCCGGAAACCGCGCAACGCCGCCGCGAGCGACCCGGGCTGGCGGCGGAAATCGTCGTGGGTTGTCTCGTCCGCGCCGTCGATGCTGATGGAGACACGGCGGATGCCAGCGTCCACGATGCGTTTGGCCATGGGCTCGTCAATGAGCGTGCCGTTGGTGGCAAGCGCCACGGGCAGGCCATGGTCCTTGGCCTCGGTGGCAATCTGGAAGATGTCCGGCCGGAACAACGGCTCGCCGCCGGAGAGCACGAGGATGGGTTTGGCAAAACCCGCCAGCTCGCGAATAAACTGGAGCGCCTGCCCGGTCTGCATGTCGTTCTGCATGAGCTGCCGGGCGACGTCGAGGCGGCGGCAATGGATACACTCCAGATTGCAGCCGGCCGTCGTTTCCCAGAACAGCAGCCGCAGTTCGTTTTCGCCAGAAGATGCCTGATTCATCCGTTTGATCGATTAGGTTGATGTGGCGTTACTATCGCTTGAATAACGTCCTTGTCCAGCGCGGCGTGAAGACATCGAATTTGGTTTTCGCGGCGCGGGCTTCGTGATAAAGGGTGCAGCCAACCATGAACCTCACCTATCTGCTGCGAAGCTGCCGGCTGTTTTCGGACCTGGAGGGCGCAGATTTGGACGCGGTGCAGCGGATCGCCAGCTCGAAGGAATACCGCAAGGGCCAGATCATTTTTAACGAAGGCGAACCGTCGCGCGGGTTCTTCCTCGTCGTGACCGGTTCGGCAAAGGTTTATCGCGTCGGGCCGGACGGGCGGGAGCGGGTCTTTCATGTCGTGCCGGCGGGCGAGGCGTTTGCGGAGGCCGCGATGTTCATGGAGGCGTATCCGGCGTCAGCCGAGGCGCTGACATCGCCCACGACCGTGGTGGCGATCGACAAGAACGGCTTCAAGCAACTGCTGACGCGCGATCCGCGGCTGAGTTTCAGGATCATGGGCACGTTGGTGAAGTGGCTGGCCCGCATGCGCGATGCGCTGACCGATCTGACGATGAAGGATGTGCCAGCGCGGTTCGCGAGCTACGTCTTGAGCCTGGCCATCGAGCCGGGCCAGCCGATCAAGGTTGGCGTCAGCAAGACGATGCTGGCGCAGATTCTCGGCACGACGAAAGAGACGCTCTCGCGGTTGCTGCGCCGGCTGGCGGAACACCGTATTCTCACCTACCGCGGCAACGTCATCCGTATCGTCAACCGCCCGCGCTTCCAAAAGATCGCGCGTGGCGACGAAAAGATCTGATCCTGCGACCGCGGCGCGTTGTCGACACGCGGGCGAACGCCTCAGATCTTCGCCTCATCCCACTGCTTGCGGAGGCAGTCGAACGCCTTCGGCACTTCCTCTTCGGGGTTGGTGCCTTTCTTGCAGCCGCACTCGAGGCTGCAGAAGTCCTGATAACCGATTTGCTTCAAACCCTTGAAGCCTTCGACGAAGCTGTGTGGTTCCTGGGCGGGCAGGATGCGATGGTCGCGCGTGGCAATGTGGACGTGATGCAGCCATTTGCCGGCGGTGACGAACGCCTGCGTCTGGTCCGTCTCCTCCAGCGACATGTGGTAGAAGTCACCCATCATGCAAATACCCTTGTTGTTGAGCTTGTTGCAGATGGCGACGGCTTGTTCGAGCCGGTTGATGTAGAAGGTCTCCTTCTTGGTGAGCGGCTCCAACAGGATGCGGCTGCCGACCTTTTTCGCGTAGTCGCCGATGGCGGGCAGGATGTCGAACAGAATCTTGTCGAGTTCTTCCGGTTTGAGGTCACTCTGTTTGTGGAAGCATGGGACGAAGATGACGCCGTTGGACTCCAGCTCGGCGGCGGTGTTGAGGGCGGACTTGATGGCCTCGATGCCGCTCTTGCGTTTCTCCAAGTCGAGCGAGACGAGGTCGCCCTTCTGCGAACCCCAGCAGAGCGCCGCGACCTTGATGCCGGTGCCTTTGAGCGTGTCCTTGATCTCCGCGAGGCGATTGGCCGGATTACTGCCAAACTCGATGCCGACGCAGCCATACTTCTGGAGATTGGCGACTTTTTCCTTGAGGGTCTTGCCGGGGATGCGCCCTTCCTGGCTGCAAAGCCTGAGGACGGCCGGTTTTCGGCTTTCCGCGGCGGCCAGCGACGGCAGCGCGAATCCGGGCAAGGCGAGCGCGCCCGCACCGACAAGGGTGTTCTTCAGAAAGGAGCGACGGTTCATAAACGAAATCTCCACAATCTTGGGTTTCTTCGCGGCGGTTGGCCGGTGTTCGTCACCGGCGCGCCCGCCGTCAATACAGCGCCAGTTAAATCTGACAAGCGCCCCAAAGTCAACCGGTGGAGAGAGGGTTCTTCTCCGGCCATCACCGCGTGCGCCACACCATGAACGCGCCAATGACCGTAAAAATGCCATTAGCCAGCCAGACGGCAATCGCCGGGTCGAGTCTGCCAGTCTTCCCCAGTTTCACGCCGGCGTAACTGAGCACGAAGTAAAACAAGAGGCGCACCATGGCCGAGGCGACGCCTGCGAGCGCGCTGCGCCGGCTGGTGCCCGCGCCGAGCGGCAAGGCCATCAAGCACGCAACGACACACGACCAGGGGGCCGCATAGCGTTGATGGAGGCTGACGCGGAACTTGGACAATTCCTCCTTCGGGTGCAACTCCAGGTAACGGCGCACCTGGCGGATTGTCATGAACTCCGGTTCCTTCTTTGAGAAGAGCATGATGTCTTCCGGCAGATCGTTGATCGCGGGGTTCTCCCACCGCGGAAGGAACTTTTGGGTGATGCCCCCGCCCAGCGTGTTGTCCGCCGAATAGGTGATGACTTTCACGTCCTGGAACAACCAATGATCGCCCACCCAGTAGGCGAAGCTGGCGTTGATGGCCTGCTCCGGCTGGCCGCGCGTCTTGCAGTGAAGGTCCACGTTCTCGGCCGACAGCGTCTTGGTGTTGAAAGCACGGAAGAACCATTTGCGGTCCTCGCGGTTGTTCACGTAGGTGAGATTGGGCATCGTGTAGGCGTCTGCTTCGCTGGCCGAGCCGCGGCCGATTCTCGAGAGGGTTTTCTGCTGATCCATCAACTCTGCGGCCTGTTCCTCGGATGTCGGCACGAGCACCTCGTTGATCAAGAACAGGCTGGCGCCCATCCCCAGCGCGACCAGGAGCACTCCCATGCTGCTTCTCAGCAGGCTCCGGCCCGCGGCACGTATGGCCGTCAACTCGTTGTTCTTGGACATGGTGACGAGCGCGAAAATCAGCCCGAAGAAAATCGCCGCCGGCAACGTCGCAGCGACCGCGCCCGGCAGGATCAGCAGGTAATACAGGATGATCGTCAGCGTCGAGGAACCGCAATCAAGGAATTCACGCAGCGACTGAAACATATCGAACACCACCTGCATCAGCACAAATGCCAGCAGGCAGTACCCGAATGCCGTCAGGAATTCCCGAAGGACATAGCGATCCGTTAAGTTAAAAAGCACGACCACAGCCTAGCGGGAGAACACCGGCGAGTGAAGAACGAAGAATGGCCGGTCGACGGCTGGCGCAGGGCAACCCCCCCGTTGCCTCATGGATAAATGACACCGAAGGGCACTGAGTAGGCAGGAATGATTGACTCAGGCTTTCGTGTTTGTTGGACAGTTTACTTTCTCTGTCAATCCCCCTCCTTGCGGGGGAGCGCCCTGCGGGTGGTGGAGC
>CAZGGF010000271.1:0-6348 GCA_964524715.1 uncultured Verrucomicrobiota bacterium
GGGCGGACCTGTGACGGGAAAAGGCGCGGGGGGGGGTTTGGGCGTCGCCCGGGGGACAGCTTTGTGTCGTGGACAGCTTCGGAACGTTCTACAGCGAGCAGATTCGCATGTGGATAGGGAACTTCTTGAAGCACGCGAAACCCGCCGGCAAGCAGGTGGGCATTCACACCCACAACAACATGCAGCTCGCCTTCGCCAACACCATCGAGGCGATTATCGCGGGTGCCACGTTGCTCGACGCCAGCATGGCCGGTCTCGGCCGCGGCGCGGGCAACTGCCAGATGGAGTTGCTCCTGAGCTTCCTACACAACCCGAAGTTCCACCTGCGGCCGATCCTGCAGTGCATCCAGGACAACGTCGAGCCGATGCGTGAGAAGTTGCGCTGGGGCTTTGCGATTCCCTACATGGTCACTGGCCACCTGAACATGCACCCGAAGTCGGCCATGAAGTTCATGGAGGCCGACGGCTATCGCGAGATCGTCAAGTTCTACGACTCGGTGACCGAGAAGGAATGGTGACGGTTTCCGTTCGCGAGCGCTGCATTTTCAGTCTTGCTCGCGCGGTTATCTCACCAGCGCCAGAATCTGTTTGAATTCGTCGGTGTCTCCGCGACCGAGGAGTTCGAAGAGCATCATCTCCGTGGACGCAATGACCGCGCCGGCGTCGCGCATTCTTTCCACGGCGATCCGGTGGTTCTCCGGTGTCCGCGATGAGATGGCGTCGGCCGCGACGTAGACGTTGAAACCCTGGGCGAGAAGCCCCAGACAAGTCTGCGTCACGCAAACGTGCGCTTCGATGCCGCAAAGGACGATATCGCGGACCTTCTTCGCCTCGAGCGCATCGACAAAGCCTTCCGCGTCGCACGAACTGAGAGTGAGCTTCTCAAGCAGCGTGAAGTCCTGCACACCGGCGATCACCTCCGGCACGGTCGGGCCGATTCCTTTGCGGTAATGCTCGGTGACGAAAACAGGCAACTTCATAATCGCCGCGCCTTTGACAAGCCGCACGGCGTTGGCAACAACGCGTTCTTTCTCGTGGATCGAGGGCAGCAGTTTTTCCTGGATGTCCACCACCACCAGACCGGCCTTGTTCCGCGCGATGCGATACGAAATCACGTTCATAAGCGTTCCTCTAACCCTCCCGGCGGCTGATTGCAAAGCGAAAACGCACCGAATAACACGGGTGGTCCCGGGCCCATGGCAGTTCCGCAATTCCGGCTTTATGCGCGCCGAACCGCGTTTTACCATCGATGTGTGCTTGAGGCGCATTTACTGCTGGCGGCTTACTGCAAGGGCATCTTCCCGATGGCCATGGGCAAACGTGGCGACATCGGTTGGTTCTCGCCGGACCCGCGCGCCATCATTCCAATCGACGAACGGTTTCACGTCCCACACGGCCTGCGGCGCGTACTGAAAAAGAACCCCTTCGAGATCACCGTGGACCGCGAGTTTGAGGCGGTGATGCGCGCGTGCGCCAAACGCCATGAAGGCACTTGGATTTCAGACGAGATCGTCGAGAGCTACTGCAATCTCCATCGGCTCGGTTTCGCCCATAGCGTCGAGGCGCGGCTCGACGGCCAACTCGTCGGCGGCCTTTACGGCGTTCACATTGGCGGCGCGTTTTTCGGCGAGAGCATGTTCCATCGGGCCACCGATGCGAGCAAAGTGGCGTTGGTGGCACTGGTGGAGCGGTTGCGCACCGGCGGCTTCGCGTTACTGGACACGCAATGGACGACACCCCATCTGACGCAGTTCGGCACGACGGAGATCCCGCGTCGTGACTATCTGCGATTGCTCAGGAAGGCGGTGGCGCTCGACTGCAAGTTCTGAAGCCAGGCAGGAGGGTCGTAATTCGTCGCGGTTCAGCATTGTTCCACTGCCCTTGGTATGATAGGAAGCCGCCGTCGTCGTCAGGACGACTGACACAGGGAGAGTTGCCACAAACGCATGAAGATTTTCGGAGCTCAAGATTCGAAAGCACAACAGGCTCAGCAAAGGGCAACCACCCTTCTGTTCCGCGGGCTGGCGCTGGCGGGTGTTGCGGCAGTTTTTCTATGGGGTTACGCCGCGATGCAATTCAATGGCCTGCGGCATCCGGAGGCAATGGACCAGGCGCAAGTGGGCCGCAATCTGGCTGCTGGCGGGGGATTCACGACCCGGTTTGTTCGTCCGCTGAGTATCTGGCAGCTCGTGGAGCAGTCGACGGCTCGCAACGCGATGCTGGAGCACCATCCGGACCTCATCAACCCGCCGGCTTACCCCGCAATTGCCAGCCTGCTCTTTCACATCGCGAGCAAAGGTGGTTTGCGGCCTCCTGCCGAAGCCGGCTCGGACGCGGCAAAACCCCACAACAGTCTGAAATCGCTGGTCGCGCGTGGTGTTCTTGTGCTTTTCGACTGGCCATTCGTTTGGGGCGGGCTGGGACTGCTGTGGCTGTTGATCGTGGCGCAGCAAGCGTGGTTTGGCCGCGTGCCGGCAGGAACATTGCCCTGGCACGCGACGGGAATCCTGATGTGTGTGACGATGCTGGCGCTGTCGTTGATGCCGGCGATTCCATTCAAGGTCGATCCTGAGATCAACTTCACGACCTTCGGGCCGGATTCCTGCCTGGTCTATGGCTTGGGGTTGCCGCTGACGTTGTTGAACGGAGTGTTCATTTATCTCATCGGCCGCCGATTGTTTGACCGGCGCGTGGGGACAGTCGCGGCATTGCTGTTCATCGTGTCGGAAACGACGTGTCAGTATGCCATTTCCGGCCTGAGCACGATGCTCACGATGGCGTGGGTAAACCTGGCGACGCTCGCACTGGTTGTCGTGGCAGAGTGGCGCGAATCAGATCGCAAGCCGCGCTTTCTCGTGACGCTGGCACTGGTGGCGGCAGCCTTGATCGGCGGGGCGTTCTTGACCAAGTACGCCGCCGGGTGGTTGCTGCTGCCGGCGTGTGTGTTGTGCTGGTATTGGTGGGGCTCGATGCGCGGCATGCTGGTGGCAACAGGCATGGCGCTGGTGTTTTTGATTGTGACAGGACCATGGCTGGCGCGAAACCATGCCGAGTCCCGCAGTTTCCTTGGCCTCGCGCAATACAGCTTGCTCGAACGCACATCTGTCACACCCGGCGACAGCCTGCAGAGAACACTGGATCCGAAAATCCTCAAGGTCACAACACCCAGAGTACTCCGGAAGGCAGCCTCCACCGCCTACCAAGTGTGTACGAACAGCCCTTGGGCAGGCGGCGCCTGGCTGAGTGTGGCGGCGTTCATTGCGGCGATCTGCTACCGATTCCGGCGTCCCCAAGCCAATCAATTGAAGTGGTTCGCGGCAGGCAACGTGCTGTTGTGGTTCACGGTAATATGCGCTGTCGGTATCGAACCGCCGCCCGAAGGTTCCGTGGCTCAAGCCGGCAATTTGCTGATGTACGCGCTGCCGCTCATGGCAGTGTTTGCGGCAGCGATGATTTGCATATGGCTCGATATGCTTCAGAATTCGGCTCCTTTTCACCGGCACGCTGCGATAGTGATTCTCGCCGTGACGGCAGTCATGCCGACAGCCTTGCGCACGACGGCACTTCCGGCCGGCCGGATGCAACCGCCATATTATCCTCCGACGCTGGCTCAAATCAGCGGCATCATCGACCCGCAGGAGCTCATGGTCAGCGACCAGCCGTGGGCTGTGGCATGGTATGGCGCTCGCTGCTGTGCCTGGCTGCCGTACACGATCGACCAGCTTTACAAGATCAACGACCTGCACAAGCACGTCTCGGCGATGTTGCTGACGCCTGTGACGCTCAACAACCGGCTCCTGACCGATGTGATGGCCGGCGAATGGCGGCCATGGTCGCCGGTGCTCGGATTCATGGAGTTCCCCAAGGACTTCCCACTGCGGGCCGGCCGGCTGTTTGTCGGTCCCGACTTGACGCCGGTTTCCTGGAAGCTGTTTGAGGTCATGAAAATCAAGGACCTCTATGGGGGCATCAATATGTTCCTGCTCTGCGACCGCAAACGCTGGACCGACACGCCCGCGCGGTAGCGACGGCGGACTTACGCGCCGCGCAGATACGGAATCGTCAGCGGCCCCAACGGCAACACCGCCACGCGCGCGTCGCCATCGCGCGCCAGCAACTCGCGCACCGTCGCCGCAATGTCTGCGCACGGCTTCAGGTGCGTGCGCTGCACGAACTCCGCCGGCAGCGAAGAATACACCGACACTGCCGCTTTCCTTTGGATTAGCGCCTGGATCTGCACCTGCCATTGTTCAGGGCAACAGAATCCCGGCGAGTTGATCAGTTCGAGCAAGCCATCCGGTCCGTCGCGCTGCTGGAGCAGGTCGAAGAACGGTCCGCTGCGGCCCTTCGGATCGCTGCACTCGGCTGCAATGATGATCGCTCCACCCGGCCGGACAATTCGCGCGGCAGCCGACATGCCTTTGACAGCCTGATAAAGGTTCAGGTCGAGGGGGTAGCCGCTGTTGGTCGTGACGACGACATGAAACGGCGCGTCCACCGGCTGCATGGCCGTCTGCTTGACGAACGCGCAGCCCGCGCGATGCGCCTCCACGAGGTCGCCCGCGAACACGCGTGTAATCTGCTTTTTGTCATTGAGCGTGACGTTGATCAAAAACAACCGCCGGTTCACCGTCTGCGCCACCTCCAGGATTTCCTCCCAGAGCGGATTGCCGAACGTGACGCCCCACGTCGCGTTTGGATGGCCGATCATCGCCGCCCCGTGATTGCGTTCGACCGTGTGCAGGCCGGCGACGCCGGGCATGATGCCCTTGGGCCCGCCGCTGAAGCCGGCGAAGAAATGCGGCTCGATGAAACCCGTGATGATGCGTACGTCGGCTTCAACGAGGAGCCGGTTCAACAGGATCTCGCTGCCGGCGCGTGTCACACCGACCTTTGCCAGCGCTTGTGGATCGATCGCCTCGTGGTTGACGACGCGGTAGTTTGCAACGACTTCCGGCGTCAGCAGCTTCTCCAGCTCCGCCGTCGTGTTGGGCCGGTGTGTGCCCAGCGCGTTGAGCAGCGTGATGTTTTCGCGCCGCGCGCCTGCCTTCTCCAATTCCGCAAGCAGCCAAGGAATGATCCGCTCGTTTGGCGTGGCGCGGGTGAGGTCGGCGAAGACGATGCAAATCCTGTCCTCGGGCCGCACGGTTTCGCTCAAGGGCTTTGCCGCGATCGGTTTCTTCAGTGCCTCCACAAACGCCGCGCGCTCGTCCGCCAACCCGGCGACATGCGAGGGCGTGATGACAGTCGTGCGGCCGTCCGGAAACTCCACGTCCAGACCATTCTTGCCGTAAGCGAGATGAACTTTCATGGCGCGCGACTATAGCCGGGTAACTTGGACACCGCCAGTCCGTCGTATCAGACGCCATCAAAATCCCGCCGGAGCCGCTCGTTCGGCGATTGCGCGGCGCGCGCCGGTGCTCTAGTTTTCGCGGTTGGAAGACCCAACAAGGAAAAGCATGCCACTTGAAGACGAATTCGGGGACGTGATCCGCAAGGCGCGCGTTGGACTGGCTCTCACCTGCCAGACGGTGTCGCGGCGCGCCGGGCTGTCGGAGGCGGAACTGGAGAGGGCGGAACAGTATTTGTCCGTTCCCGATGACAACACGATTCGGAAATTGGCCGATGGGCTTGGCTTGAAGGCGCCAGCGCTGTTGGATCTGGCACACAAGCGTTACGTGCCAGCGCCCACGGCGTTCGATTCACTGGGCGTGGCGGCAATGGTCAGCAGTCCATTCCAAAGCGGTGTTGTGAATTGTTACGCGGTGTGGGATCCATCCAGCAAGGAAGGCGCGTTTTTCGATACAGGCGTGGATTTCACGGCGTTGGAACAATTGCAGGCCCGGCATGGCATCGAGGTGCGCTGCGTTTTCGTGACACACACACATGGCGATCACATCGGCGCGCTTGGCAGGGTTCGGCGTCGTTGGGCGCCGGTGGTCGTCACCGGCCCTGGCGAATCATGCAGTGGAGCGAAACCGGTGGAGCGCGACACGGAATTCTCGTTGGGACGCCTCCGCATCAAGGCGCTCACGACGCCGGGTCACACGGCGGACGGACTGTCATTCCACGTCGAAGGATTCGGCGCAGGCCAACCCGCATTGTGTATATGTGGTGACACGCTGTTCGCCGGTTCCGCGGGTGGGCCGATGTATTCCTACGAGGCGCTGATGCACTCGGTGCGCCGGAAACTCCTGGCCATGGACGACGGGACGATCTTGTGCCCGGGCCATGGTCCGCTGACCACAGTGGGTGGGGAGAAACAGCACAACCCGTTTGCCTGACGCGGTGTCCGCCACTATCGCCATTTCAGGTCTGCCCGCACCGTGCGCCTGCGCCTTATTCCAG
>CAZGGF010000272.1:0-2257 GCA_964524715.1 uncultured Verrucomicrobiota bacterium
GGCAGGCTGGTTGGTGGAGGTGTAGAGATGGGGCGTCTGGAGCACTTTGGAAGAGCTGTTGTCGGTCAACGCGCTGAGGACAGCACGCAGATCGCCACCGAAGAAACTCGCAAAGTAAGTTAACCCTCCCGTCAGGCCCGCGCCTGCCAGGGCCTGCGGGCTGGTGATGGAACGCGGGTCGATCAACCGCGGGGGCGTGTTGGTGGATGGGATGCCACCGCCGTCAGGGGTGGAAATGCCCGCGCCCGCCCGTGAAGGGCTGGTCACCGCTTTCTGGAACAAATCCACGCCGATCGTGGTGTCCTTGTCCAGACTCACCTCGGCGACAACCACATCGATGGCCACCTGCGGCGGGAAGACATCGAGTTGCTTGATGACGTCGGTGAGGGATTCCAGATCCTGCTCCGGTGCGAAAACGACCAGCGCGTTGTTGCGTTCGTCGGGAATGATCTCGATCAACTGCTGCGGCACGTTGGCGCCGGCCGTGCCTTGCGCGCCCGCGACTCCCTGCGCGGCGGAGGCCGTGGACCGGGTGGCCGCAGCGGTGCCCGTGGAGCGCCGCGAACCGCTGGTCCGCGACGTGGTGCTGGAACGGTTGCCGTAGGTGGAGCGGCTGCTCGTGCTGCTGCGCGACGCGGTGCCGCTGCGCGAGCCACTGGTGCTGCTGCCCAAGCCGGTGCTGCGGCCGCTCGTGCTCGCGCGGCTGGTGTAGGGCGAACCGCTTGTTCCAGACCGCCCGACCGCTGACGGCTCGGCGCCCTGGACCAACTGATAGAGGATGTTGGCCATGTCATTGGCGTCAGCGTAATTCAGGAAAAAGACGCGCGTCTTGAAATCCTGGTTGGTCTTCACGTCGAGCGCCTTGATGATCTTCTCGAAGAACGCAAAATTGACTTCCTGCGTGATCAGAATGAGGGCGTTGGTTCGTAAATCGTAGTTGATGAGAACACGGCCCATGATGACACTCTCTTCGATGGAAGTGACGCTGGGCCGGCTTCGACCCAGGGCCACACCGATCGTCCCCATTCCCGGTTGCATGATCTGACCCGTCTGCCCCCCCGAGGTGCTGGAGCCCTGGTCGGCGGCAATCAGTTGCTGGAGAATGCCATAGACGGCAGTGGCGTCGGCGTTCTCCAAAACGTAAATGCGCGTCTCCATCTTCGTCTCGCTGGTGGTATCCATGTACTCGATGATCTGTTTCAGGCGCGAGACGTTCAGCGCGGTGTCAATCAGCAACAAGGCGCTGGACCGCGGCAGGGGGATGATCTGGCCGTAGGGATGCATGAAGACGCGGCCGCTGGCGCCGCCCGCCTGCGGTGCGCCTTGCACGATGGGAGCACCCGTGGTGCCGCCGCTGCCGCCCAACGCGCGCGCCACGTCGGTGGGATCGAGGAACTTAACGCGCACCACCTGGGCCACCAACCGGTCGAACTGCTGCATCTTCACGTCCTCGGTGAAAACCGGCAACCCTTCCTGCGGGCCATAGGGCGACGGCACCACCTTGAAGAACTTCTCGCCCATCGGAACGATGGCATAGCCGTTGACAAGCAGAACGCTCTCAAGCGCACCGATGGCTTCCTCGACACTAAGGGGACCCGAGGAGCGGAAGGTGATCATGCCCTGCAAACCCTGCTGCATGACGGCGCTGCGATGAGTCAATTCACTGTACTTGGAGAGCACCTGCGAGAGATCGGCGTTCATCCAGTCAAACTCAATCGGCTCGTCGCCAGCAAGAGCGCTTTGACGGAATGTCTGCTTCGGGGCCGGTTCGACGGCGGCGGCGGCCGGAGCGGCTGCGGGCGCGCGCGGCGGTACGGTGACGGCCGGAGGCGGCGGCGGAGTCGCCGGCGCAGGAGCCGGACCCGGCGGCGGCGCACCGGCGGCGGCTGGACGGGGTTGTGCGGCTGCCGACGCCGCCAGCGGCGCAGCGGCGACCACAACCGCATTGCTGCCCTGGGAAGACTGCCGCAACATGTCGCTGGCGCGGATGCGGATCGTCGCCTTGGCGGCGTCCGCGGTCGGAGTCTGCTGCGCCCAAGCGCCCACAGCGCACAGGAACGCGAGCGCTACTAACAGTCCTGTTTTCATGACCAGACTTCCCCCTCAATTGACGCGGCAACGCGGACGGAGGTGGCCGGACCATCTGCCGGGTTCCGAACGTGTTGTTTTGTTTTCATTTTCAAATTACGTTGGGCCCCACCACCCTACTCCTGAGTGTTGGCCTTCTCCGGCCTCTGGACGGAATTCTGCAATCCTG
>CAZGGF010000273.1:0-2846 GCA_964524715.1 uncultured Verrucomicrobiota bacterium
GAGGATTGCACGCACCTGCATTTCGGTGATCTCCGGATAGGTGATACCGAGGCGGACGCCACGATGACCGAGCATCGGGTTGGTCTCATGCAGCCCTTCGCCGCGCTTCTTGACTTCGTTGATGTCGATCTTGAGCGCGTCAGCGAGCTCTTGGAGCTTGTCTTCGGCCGTCGGCACGAATTCGTGCAGCGGCGGGTCGAGCAAACGGATGGTCAGCGGATGACCGTTCAACTCCTCGAGGGTCGCCTTCACGTCGCGCTTCACGAACGGGAACAACTCATCGAGGGCCTTGCGGCGCTCAGCGAGCGACTTGCTCATGATCATCTTGCGCAACAGGAACAACGGCTGGTCGCTGCCTTCGCCGTAGAACATGTGCTCGGTGCGGAACAGACCGATGCCTTCCGCGCCAAACTTGATCGCCTGCGCGGCGTCCTTCGGCGTGTCGGCGTTGGTGCGAATCTTCAACACGCGGACCTTGTCCACAAGCTTCATGAGCGTGGTGTAGGCGGTGTTGTGTTCGAGGTCCACGGCCACGAGCGGCACCTGGCCGAGGTAAACCTGGCCCTTGGTGCCGTTGAGGCTGATCCAATCACCTTCCCTGACGACGGTGCCTTTCTTGGTGCTGAAGGACTTGCCGTCGTCGCTGACTTCGAGATCGCCGCAGCCAACGATGCAGCACTTGCCCCAACCGCGGGCGACGAGCGCCGCGTGGCTGGTCATGCCGCCTTTGCTGGTCAGGATGGCTTGCGCCTTGTGCATGCCGTCCACGTCCTCGGGCGAAGTCTCTTCGCGAACGAGGATGACTTTCTCACCGCGTGAGGCCCACTCGACCGCGTCTTTCGACGTGAACACAACACGGCCAATGGCGCCGCCGGGACCGGCAGGCAAACCCTTGGCGATGACGTTGGTGATGGCTTCGGCCTTCGGATCGAGCATCGGCAGGAGCAGCTCGACGAGCTGGTTCGGCGCGACGCGCTTGATGGCGGTGTTGCCGTCGATCAGCTTCTCCTTGTACATGTCGGTGGCCATGCGAACGGCGGCAACGCCGTTGCGCTTGCCAACGCGGCATTGGAGCATGAACAGGCGGCCCTTCTCGATCGTGAACTCGATGTCCTGCATGTCCTTGTAGTGCTTCTCAAGGCGCTTCTGGATGCTGTCGAGTTCGTTGTAGATCGTCGGCATGACCTGCTGCAGCGTGGGCATGTCCTTGCTGTGGTCGTTCTTGGACTTCTCGTTGATCGGGCCGGGCGTGCGGATGCCGGCGACCACGTCTTCGCCCTGCGCGTTGACGAGATACTCGCCGTAGAAATACGCCTCGCCGTTGCCGGGGTTGCGCGTGAACGCGACGCCCGTGGCGCAATCATCGCCCATGTTGCCGAACACCATGCTCTGCACGTTGACGGCGGTGCCCCACTCGTCCGGAATCTTCTCGATGCGGCGGTACTCGACCGCGCGCTTGCCATTCCAGCTCATGAACACGGCGCCGATGCCGCCCCAAAGCTGCGCGAGCGGATCTTCGGGGAACGGCTTGCCAAGCACTTCCTTGACCTTCTGCTTGAACTCGGCGACGAGGCCCTTGAGGTCGTCGGCGGTCAGTTCGGTGTCGGACTTGTAGCCCTTGGCGTGTTTGACTGCCTCAAGCCGCTCATCGAGCAACTTGCGGATGCCTTTGCCGCCCTTGGGCTCGATGCCCTCGGCCTTTTCCATCACCACGTCGGAATACATCATGACGAGGCGGCGATAGGCATCATAGGCGAAACGGGGATTCTTGGTCTGCGCAATGAGGCCCTGGACGGTGATGTCGTTGAGGCCGACGTTGAGCACCGTGTCCATCATGCCCGGCATCGAACGGCGCGCGCCGGAACGGACCGAGACGAGCAGCGGATTGTTCGGGCAGCCGAATTTCTTGCCCATCAACTCCTCGACCTTTGCGAGCGCGGCGCCCACCTGCTCTTTGAGCACTTTGGGATAGGTGTGCTTGTTGGCGTAGTAGTGGGTGCAAACGTCGGTCGTGATGGTGAATCCCGGAGGCACCGGCAGACGCAGGCTCGGGTGACCGGCCATCTCGGCGAGGTTGGCGCCTTTGCCGCCGAGGAGGTTCTTCATCGACTCGTTGCCGTCGGCCTTGCCGCCGCCGAAGAAATACACGCACTTGGGGGTCTTGCCGCCTTTGGCGGCCTTGGAAGCTTTTGTTTTAGCCATGGTATTAGTCCTGATTCGTTATATGTGACTTTGGACGGCGAAACCCCGCCGCCAAAGAAACCGGGCGTCTAGTGAAATGCCGCCGCCTGTCAAGGTCGCAACAGGGGTAAAAACCAGATAAAATCAGCCCCGTCCCGCATGCGCCGACAGATTGCAATCGCACTGGAAAAATGGGCGAAAAATGTCCATAAATACCCTTATACGACTTGTGAATGGTCCCGGCAAAACTGAAGCCCTGTCACAAAACGGCCGCAGTGTCTGGTGGATGGCACTGTGTCTGGCGGTCGTGACGCTCGCGGTCTTCTGGCGGGCAACCTCTTGCGACTTCATCAATTACGACGACAACGATTATGTGACGGACAACAGCGACGTCCAAGAGGGGCTGACAGCAGAGAATGTCCGCTGGGCGTTTGCATGCCGATATGAAAACCTCCACATACCCCTGACGTGGATTTCGCACATTTTGGACTGGCAGCTTTATGGGGGCAATCCCTGGGGGCATCACCTGACCAGCATCCTGCTGCACACCGTCAATACGGTGCTGTTGTTTCTGCTGCTGCGCTGCATGACCGGCAGCCTGTGGCGAAGCGCCTTGGCCTCCGCGTTGTTCGCACTGCATCCGCTTCATGTGGAAACAGCCGTGT
>CAZGGF010000274.1:0-8894 GCA_964524715.1 uncultured Verrucomicrobiota bacterium
ACAAACTTCCAGGAATTGCTGGCGCAGAAGGATATCGATGCCGTATTCATTGCCACCGGCGATCGCTGGCACACGACGGCCTCGGTCTACGCAGCGCGCGCTGGCAAGGACATGTATTGCGAGAAGCCGATCTCGATGTGCATCAGCGAAGGCCGCAAGTTGGTGGAGACATGCCGTCGTCACGGCACAATTTATCAAGGAGGCACGCAACGGCGTTCCACTGCTTCATACCGGTTTGCAGTCGAAATGGTTCGTCAGGGCCGCATCGGACGCCTGCACACGGTGGAAATTCAGGTCTGGACCGGCCCGACGGTCGGGCATGGCAAAGCCACGCCGGTCCCGGCAGGCTGGGACTACGATACATGGCTCGGCCCGGTGCAATGGCGTCCATTCGTGCCTGAGCGCGTCAACGGCTGGAATTATTTCTGGGATACCGGTGAAGGTCCGATCATTGGCATGGGCTGCCATTATACCGACCAGATGCAGTGGGCGCTGGGCCGCGACCATACCGGCCCGGTGGAATTCGAGGGTGAATGCACCTGGCCCGACCCGGTGAAGTACATGAGCGAGACGCCTGTCACGGCGGAAGTCCATTGCCGTTACGCGGACGGCATCAAGTGCGTCATGTATTCGCGGAAGACTTTCAAGGATCGTTACATTCGTTATATCGGCGACGAGGGGTGGATTCAGGTGGACGACGAGACCAATGAGGTTACCGCCGAACCGAAGTCCATTCTCAACCTGCGTGGTTCTGCCGGCATCAGTTGGGCCAACGCCGGTGACCATGTGCGCAATCTGCTCGATTCCATCCGCAGCCGCCGCCCGACCATTTGTCATCCGGAATCGGCCCATCGCTCGCAGACCATTTGCCAGGCAATCAACATCGGCCTGCGCCTGGGCCGCAAGTTGCGGTGGGATCCGGTGAAGGCAAGTTTTGAGTGTGAAGAAGCCAACCGCATGCGTCATCGTGAACCGCGCACGCCAGGGTTGATCTAGCCGCTGAACTTTTGGAAAGGAATACAAACTCATGAAGCTACAAACCTCTGTCCTCCTGGCGTCTATCGGCATCGCGCTGGCGTTGCCGCTGCAGGCCGCCGACCTCTCCCCCCTCATTGCCGCCGCCGCGAAATACGAATCCGGCCAGAGTGTGGAGCCGCTGCGGAAGTTTGAGCAACTGCTTCGCGACTCGGCCGCAACGCCCGCGCTGCGAGCCGAACTGGAGGCGGCCATGATCAAGTTGCTGGCGCCGGGAACCACCTTTGAGGCCCGCCGGTTTGCCTGCCAGCAACTGGCGGCCATCGGCACCGACGCTTCGCTGCCGGCGCTGACCGGGTTGTTGAAGAACGAAGAGACCGTCGGCATCGCCTGTCTGGCGCTGGGTGTGTATCCGTCCGGCAAGGTCAATGGCATTCTTCGTTCCGCTCTGGCCAGTGCGAGCGGACGGGCGCGCTTGCAGATTGCCACGACGCTGGGCAACCGGCGCGACGTGGAGGCTGTGAAGACGCTTTCGGAGATGGCACGGGACAATGATGTGCTCGTGGCCAGCACGGCCATCGTGGCCTTGGGCAAGATTGCCAACGAGCCGGCGCGCAAGGTCATTACTGCGCTGCGCAAGGAAGCCAAGCCAGCCTTGGCCCGTATCGCGGCTGATGCCTCACTGCGAATAGCCGAGAGTCTTGCAGCCGAGGGCGATTGCAAGGGTGCGACGGCGATCTGCGAAGAACTGCTCCAGCCATCGCAACCGGACAACATTCGTCGCGGGGCGTTTGGCGCTTTGTTGCGGCTGGAAAAGGACGACGCCGAGCAACGCATCCTCAAAGCGATTCACGGTTCAGACGCCAAGCTGAAACCGGTAGCGATTGCGGCCATCGGCTCATTGAAGTCCCAAGATGCGTCGAAGAAGTTCGCGGCGGAACTGGCCAAGCTCCAGCCGTGCGAGCAAGTGTGTATGATTGAGGCGCTTGCAAGCCGGGGGGATCAGGCCGTATGTGCTGCCATCAACGCGCAGGTTTCCGCTGCCGATGTTGCCGTGCGTCGCGCCGCCATCGCGGCGGTGGGCCGGCTGGAGGGAGCTTCAGCCGTGTCGCTGCTGGCAAAAGCCATGCCGGGCGAGAAGACAGCCGAGGAGCTTCAAGATATCGAGACTGCCCTGATCAGTCTGCGCGGCGGTTCGGCCACTGACCAGGCGATTGTCGCTGAACTAAAAGAATCCCCCGCCGAGTCGAAGGTTCGTCTGTGCTCGGTGCTGGCGCGGCGCGGTGCCCATGGGGCAATGCCGACGTTGCTGACCGAAGCCAGCGCTTTCGATCCAGCAGTGGCGCAGGCCGCGTTTCAGGCGATTGGGAAACTGTCCAAGGCGGAAGACCTGCCGGCGGTGCTGGAACGGCTGGTGGGCATGAGCGCCGAGGATGCGCGCTCCGAGGGCGAAAGCGCCGCAGTGCGCACCATGCAGAAGGTAGCCGACGCGGGACGGCGCACGGAGATAATCATGGCGAGAATGGCGAAGTGTTCGGATTTGGAAGGACGCAGTTCGCTGTTGCGTTTGCTGCCGAGCGCAGGCGACGACAAGGCACTGGCGGCACTGAAGGGGGCTTGTGGGGACAAGGAGCCGAAGATTCGTGCAGCGGCGGTGCGCTCACTGGCGACGTGGCCTGATGTGGCCGCATGGGACCTGTTGATCGGCGTGTGCCGACAACCAGAGACCGATACACTCCGGGCTCTCTCGTTGCGAGGACTGGTGCGTCTGGCGAGCAATCTGAATGCGAAGCCGGACGGGGCATTGATCGATCGCTACCGGCAGTTGCTGGGCGTTGCGCGCAACGCGGACGACCGCAAATTGATTCTTGGCGCCCTTGGTGGTGTCGCACATCCGGATGCGCTCAAACTGGTGTATCCGATGCTCTCGAACCCCAACATACGCGCCGAGGCAGAACTGGCGGTCAGGAAGATCGCGGCGGCTGTCAAGGCCCAGCACCCTGAAGCGGCCCGTGAGGCGTTGCAGCAACTGCAGCCGCCGAAGAAACAATCGCCGGCGAAGAAAAAGTAACGTTTGAACAAGCCGTTCGATGAGCGCTGTAGATTTTCTTCTGAAGTCCAGTGATCCGGGTGGCGGGTGGCCATATCAACCTGGAAAACAACCTTCACCGGAACCGACATGTCTGAGTCTGATGGCGTTGGCTGGCTTGCGCGAAGCCGACGCGTTGCGCGACGCAGCGATCCGCTGGCTGCAATCACGGATGAACAGTGACGGCGCTATCACACTCATTGGGGACACCCAACCGCACTGGAGCACGTCGTTATTTGTGATCGCCCTGACACGTCTGGGAGTCCGCAGCGATTTGCGGGACAAGGCGGTCAACTGGTTGCTGGCATGGAAAGGCAATCGCACAAACCCGAAGGAAGAAATCACCCTCAATGGCATGCTCCAAGGCTGGCCGTGGGCCAGCGGCACGTTTAGTTGGGTCGAGCCGACCAGTTACGCAATGTTGGCACTCAAGCTCGCCGGACAAGGCCGCCACAAGCGCATTTCAGAAGCAGAATTGCTGTTGCTGGACCGCGTCTGCGAAGATGGCGGCTGGAACTATGGCAATCGCGTCGTCTATGGCGCGGCGTTTCAAGGATTTCCCTCCACTACTGCACTGGCTGCGCTGGCATTGCAGGACTCGACCATTGCGCGTCCGGCTGTCGAGCGCGGCCTCGCGTTTCTGGAACGCCGGATGCAGAGCCGCCAGTCTGCTCTGACGCTGGCACTTGCCATCCTCTGTCTTCAGGTCTTCTCCAAACCGACCGCTCCCCTCGTCACGGCGCTCAAGTCGCGGCAACAAAGCGACGGAAGCTGGCGGCAACAGGTGCACTTGACTGCGCTGGCCGAATTGGCTCTTCAAGCCGCCAGTGGCGGCGCCAACGTCCTAGCACTGCCGGGCGTGCGGTAATTCGTTCTCCCCGCTGGTGATTGTCGAGTTCGGGTTTAACTGCCCCCATTTCACGCTCAACAAACAGTATCGTTGGTACATTTTGCAGCGCAATGTGTTACGTCGCCAAGAGCGGACCAGCCATTGCCTTCTTGTCACCGGCAAAACAGAGAGTGTGCTTGTGCCACCAGTGCGGGTATGATTTGCAGCCACACCATGCTATGATACGGACTGATATTCGTGTCAGAACAGAGATTGGAAACACATAGGATCATGAGCGAGCAATCGAAAGACTTGCACTTTGGAACGCTGGCGTTGCACGCCGGCCAGGAGCCCGACCCGACGACTCTGTCGCGGGCCGTGCCGATCTACGCCACCACCAGCTATGTCTTCAAGGACACCGAGCACGCTGCGAATCTTTTCGCGCTGAAGGAATTCGGCAACATCTATTCGCGACTGTCGAACCCTACCAACGACGTGCTGGAGAAGCGCCTCGCAGCGCTCGACGGAGGCGCGGCGGCGCTGGCGTTTGCCAGCGGACTGGCGGCAATCACGGCAGCGATCCTGACCATCACACACGCCGGCCAGAACTTCGTCTCTGCGACAAGCCTCTACGGCGGCACCTGGACGCTATTCACACAAACGCTGAACAAGCTCGGGATCGAAGTCCGGTTCTTCGACCCGAACAAGCCGGAGGAGATCAAGAAGTTGGTGGATGACAAGACGCGCTGCGTCTATCTCGAAAGCCTTGGCAACCCCAAGAACGATGTGCCGGATTTCAAGAAGATCACTGACATCGCGCATCAACTTGGTCTGCCGGTGATCTGCGACAACACGGTGATGACCCCGGCGCTGTTGCGGCCCATCGAACATGGCATTGATATTGTCGTTTACTCCACGACCAAGTTCCTCGGTGGCCACGGCATCCATGTTGGCGGCGCGATCGTGGATAGCGCGAAGTTTCCATGGGCGAACAACCCGGAGAAATGGCCGGAGTTTTGCGCGCCGGACCCGGCATATCACGGCGCCGTATTCACCGAAGCGCTGAAGTCAGTCGGTAATGTTGCTTACATCATCCATATCCGAACGCACTGGTTGCGCGACACCGGTGCATGCATGAGTCCGTTCGCGGCGTTTCTGTTCCTGCTTGGCATCGAGACACTGCACGTGCGGATGCCGCGCCATTGCCAGAATGCACAGGCCGTGGCGGAATTTCTGAGCAAGCATCCCGCAGTCGCGTGGGTGAACTACCCCGGTCTGCCGGGTCATCCGCAACACGCCAACGCCTGCCGGTATCTGCCGAACGGTTGCGGTGCGCTCATGGGCTTCGGCATCAAGGGCGGCGCGGCAGCGGGCATCAAGCTGATCAACAACGTCAAACTCCTCAGCCACCTCGCCAACATCGGCGACGCGAAATCGCTCGTCATTCATCCAGCTTCGACAACCCACTCGCAGCTCACGCCGGAAGAGCAGCAGAAGACCGGCGTGTCGCCGGAATACGTGCGGCTCTCGATCGGCATCGAAGACGTGCGCGACATCATCGCCGACCTTGACCAGGCGCTGAAGGCGTCGCAACATTGACGCCATACGCGACAAAACCGGCAGATTACGCATGACAGACAAACTCTTTGACAGCAGTGACAGCGTTCGCACCGCGAAACCGCTCCGCTACGCCCAGACCGTCACGTTCGACAAGCCGGTGACCCTGGAGTTGGGCGGCAGCCTGCCGAGCGTCACGATCTGCTACGAAACCTACGGTCATCTCAACGCCGCCCGCGACAACGCAATCCTCGCCTGCCACGCACTGAGTGGCGATTCGCACGTCGCAAAGCACAACGAGAACGACGATGCCGGCTGGTGGGATATCCTCGTTGGGCCGGGCAAACCGATTGATACAAACCGGTTCTTTGTCGTCTGTCCCAACCTGCTCGGTGGTTGCCGTGGCTCCACCGGCCCTGGCAGCATCAACCCCGACACCGGCAAACCTTACGGCCGCGATTTTCCGATCATCACAGTCACAGACATGGTGGAAATGGAGTGCCGGCTTGCGGATCATCTTGGAATAGACCGTTGGCTTGTTGTCCTCGGCGGTTCGATGGGCGGCCATCAAACTCTCACGTGGGCAACTCGCCATCCCGACCGAGTGCGCGGCGCGATCCCGATCGCCACGTCGCCCCGGCTGACAAGCCAGGCGCTTGCGTTTGACGTCGTTGGCCGCAACGCGATCCGGCGCGATACGCATTTTCACGGCGGCCAGTACTACGACAAGCCGCATGGTCCCGATGTCGGCCTCGCTCTTGCGCGAATGATCGGTCACATCACCTACCTCTCGCCAGCGGCGATGACGCAGAAGTTCGAGGCGAACCGCCTCCATCCGCGCGACGTCGCGATCGAATTCGAAAAGACGTTTTCCGTTGGCTCTTACCTCGGCTATCAAGGCTCGAGATTCGTCGAACGTTTTGACGCCAACAGTTACATGGCGATCACGATGGCGATGGATTTGTTCGACCTCGGCGACACGCCGGAGAAACTGGCGGCAACATTCAACCGCGCGCAGTGCCGCTGGCTGGTGCTGAGCTTTACCAGCGACTGGTTGTTCCCGCCGGAACAATCGCGTGACATCGTCAACGCGCTCATCGCCAACAACGCTGCCGTCAGTTACTGCAACGTCCAGAGCGATTGCGGACACGACGCCTTCCTGCTGCCGAACGAGTTCGCCAGCTATGGGGAAATGATTCGCGCGTTTGTCAACAATCTCGCGGGCAACGCAGAGGCGAATGGCGATTCAGACGATACCGACAAGCCGCGCGGCCACAGCCCGACCAGCATTTTTCACCAGCGGCGGCTCGACTACGAACGCATTATCGAGTTGATTCCATCCAGCGCGAGCGTGCTCGATCTCGGCAGCGGCCGCGGCGGTCTGCTGGCCCGTGTCCAGAAACAAAACCACCACCGGCTTATCGGAGTCGAACTCAACGAGCAGGCGATCCTCACGTGCATCCAACGCGGGCTGAACGTCGTGCAGGCTGACCTCAACAAAGGCTTGCGGTCGTTCGCCGATCAGCAATTCGATTGCGTCGTCCTCTCCAAGACCCTGCAGGCGGTCCATGATGTCGAAGGTGTCATCGCTGACATGTTGCGCGTCGGTCGCATTTGCGTCGTAAGCTTCCCCAACTTCGGCTTTCACAAACTTCGCCGCATGCTGGCCGACGAGGGCCGTTCACCGAAGTCCGCCGGCGTGCTGCGTCATGAGTGGTATAACACGCCGAATATCCGCTTCTTCACGATTGCTGATTTTGACGACTTCTGCCGCCAGAAGAACATCCATGTCCACCGCCGTATCGCACTTGATACCGAGGCCGACACCGAGGTGTTCGAGGACCCCAATCTCAACGCCGATCTAGCCATTTTCGTCATCAGTCGCAGCGACAACGCGTCGTAGTCTCGTGACGCTCGAATAGGAATCCAGCGAATAGCCCTGTAAAACGGCCGCGTGGACTATTGGGGAACAATCGCAGAGTGTTCCAAAAGCTTGCGACGGATATCGGCCAAGGGGACGTTCAAAGGCGTTGTCGCAGCCTTCGCCGCCAGCGCAGCGGTCACGCCGGCAGCCTGCCCCATCGCCATGCACGAGGCCTGCACCCGCAACGCGGAATTCGCCAGCCGATCGCTGCTCAGGCAGCGGCCGGCAACCATCAGGTTCTTGCAGCCTTTGGGAATCAATGCGCCAAGCGGGATCGTCGGCACGATACCTTCCTTCAAATGCTCCGGCTTCACTCCATGCTCGACGTGGAGGTCGATCGGGTAAAATGAATACGCCACGGCGTCATCAAACACCCGCCCCGCGGTGTAATCCTTCACAGTCACCGTCGTCTCGCCAACGATGCGGAACGTCTCGCGCACGCCGGTTTCCGATTGCAACCGCTCGATGCGAAGCGCGGCAAATCCCGGTTCCTGCTTCAGGAACCGCAGGACGCGCAGCAACGACTGTTTGCCGCGGATATTTGTCGCCGTATGTGTCTCGGAGTTGGATGAATCGGCCCCGGGAACATGCATCGCATTCTCGCCTCCTCCCCGCAGGAAGCCGGCAATGCTTTTGTTGAAATCCGTCGGCTTGAGCGTGCCGGCCTTCACAGCCGCGTTCGCCTTCGCTTGGAGCGCTTTCAGGTCGAGCGCACTAACGTCGTAGCCACCGAGCCGGTAGATGAGCGTGCCAGGCTGAGTGGTCTCCTCCCGCTGCCGAGGCAAACCAATCATGCCGACCACTGACGCATTGCCGGTGCAGTCCACCAATTGCTTCGCTGCAATCTCAACATTCGTGCCTTTGCCGGCCAGACGGATCATCCAACCATCGCCTGTCCGTTCGACAGCGGCGGGAAACTCATAATAGCGGAGTTGAACACCTGCCTTCACGCACGCTTCCTCCGCAAGCGCAGCATAGAGTGCGCCACAGAGACGAACCTGATGTTTCCAATGCTGTCGTCCCGTCGGCTTCTTGAAGTCGGGCAGGCTGCCGCTGTTCATCTCAACCGTTCGCGTCACCAACTCCCACCCAATCCCAGCGATGACCTGTTTGCCCCACGCGTGAAACAAGCCGGGAATATCCACCCCGCCGGTGGTCGTTGTGCCACCCAACTGGCTGCCAGCCTCGACGAGAATGGTCCGCGCGCCAAGCCGGCCCGCCTGAATAGCCGCGATGGTTCCCGCCGTGCCACCGCCGACAACCAGAACGTCCACAGCCAACTGTTTCACGGGCCGAGTTGCATCAGCTCGAACAACACTGGTGGTTGAAGCAACTCCGAGACTCGTCAAGAATGCGCGCCGGTTCATGTCATGAGGATGACTCCACCCATGGCGAATTGTCCAGCCCGGCGAAGAGATCGCAAGAAGCAACTCACACCACCTGTGGACGCAGCTTAAGCATCCGGCAGAAGTCCACGAGTTGTTGGCGGAAGTTGCCGTAGAAGAACAGTGGACGGAAAC
>CAZGGF010000275.1:0-2779 GCA_964524715.1 uncultured Verrucomicrobiota bacterium
CAGCATCCAATCCAGCGCCACGCGGATGCTGCGGCCGTCGGCGGCGCGGCAATGCCACAGGTCGAGGCCGATGGTCGGCGGCGACACGTCGTTCCGCGCGGCTATTGTATGACGCACAGGCAACCCGTCAAAATCCACGGCTGATGCGAGTGCGCGCACCGCTTCCGCGCGCGTGGTGGGAAGTTGCCCAACAAGGGCCTGCTGCGATGACGCAGGCACGCGTTCGATGATCGAGCGCCATTCCACGGCCGAAACCGGTTTATCAGGCTCGAAAGAAACCGTGTCGCTATCAGGGCGCCAGATGCCCGCGACGGACATCAGGTTGGCGGCTTCAAATGCCGGATGGTTTGGCGGCAGGTCATGATACGGCCAGAGCAAGACGCCCGGCCCTGACCGGCCGCGCACCAGCGTTCGCTGAATCTCTCGAACCCGCCGGGCATCTGCCGCCACGGTCCGCGGCTCCACCCCATCGCGCAAGCACACCCAAGCGACTGTTGCGCTCGCTTGACCACAGAGCATCATTTGTCCGTGCAGCCGCAACGCCGCCTGGACCATGCTGCTAACGCCGATGTTTTTGGAGGCTCCAAGCAAGCCGTCGCGATCCACCGGCACGAGACCGCGCAATGGGAACATGGCCCGGTCGGTGTTCGTGTGCCAGTTGCGGCTGGCTGTGTGAACCGGGCGCCACGCTCCATCGTGCCCACCGTCGAGGTATTTCCGTCGTGTGGGATGAAAATCTATGTGGAACTGAAATCCGAAAACCGCGTCGTCCGGCATGAACCTGGCCCAGTGCGGCTCCTGCGTCGCGGCACGGATGTCGTGTTCGCGCAACATGCAAAGCGCCTCCAGCCTCAAGCCTTCGCGCACATAGGGTTTTGGCGGCAGCTTGTCGGCTGTCCCAAATTCGCCCGACAACTCCATGTATCGGAAGCTCTGCGGACAATCTCCGGTCTGACCATGAGCCTTGGTCTGGAGGTAGTGGAGAAATTTCAACGCGTGTTGCTTCGCGTCATCGAAAATGATCTGTCGCTGCACAGGCGTCATCGCCACGATGTTTTTGCGCGACGCTCCTCGCTCGCTGGCTTCGAGCGCATCCACGACGTGCTGCGGCAACTGGCACAGTGGGTAATCCTGCAAGGTTGAATTGAGCTGAACTTTCTCCGTGCCGCGCGGGAGACCAAAATGCCAGCGGTCAACAAGCCGCCGCTGGGTGTAGATGCTCAAACCGGCCTGTGAGTAAATGCCCGTGCTCATGTCGCTGTCCACCCAGATCCGGCCGGGGTTCGCGAAAGCCCTGTCGTCATAGTTCGACGGTTGCGGGATGCGCGCGTCACGGCCAGCCTCGCGTAGCGTGATGGCCCAGGTGATGGGGTTCATTTCCTGATGCCCGTCGGTGTCGAGCCTCTCGGGCGCGCTCGGCTCACCGAACCGCGCACGCAAATCCGGCCCCGCGCCGTATCGAGCGCCACTGAGCCGGATCACGTCGCCCCAGTCAGACGAATCCATCGTCAACCGCGCCATGACAGCAAGCCTTTCAGCCGGCTTGTTCGCGCGCTCAAACACAACTCCCGTTACGCGCCGGCCGGTCAGGGTGACCTTGGAGACTTGCCAGCCACGCTGGATTCTGATCTGGCCGGTTCCCTTGTCTGTGTAAGGTGCCAGGAACTCTTCAAAAAGCCGTGCCGCTGCTGCCGGCTCAATCGTTTCTGTGGCAGACCAACAGTTTCCCGGAGCCGCGACGCCATAGGTCCGGGTGTTGTGCGCGCGGATTTGTTCGATCATTTCGAGAAACAACCCTGATCGCGGAAAGTTCGCGGACTTGCCGTGCAGCGTAGTGCGTTCATCCACCGGCCCGACGCCTTCCGCGCTGAACTGGCCTCCAAGCCAGTCGATGTCGTTAACCAGCACGATACGTCTGACGCCAAGCCGCGCTGCTTGCACCGCCGCTGCGCATGCGGACTCGTTGCCACCCACAATGAGCAAGTCGGCTTCGAGCGGTTGCTTTTCCTCAGACCCCGTGGCGATGGCTGCGAAGCGAAAGGACAGAAACATCAGTCCAGGAATGAACCAACACAGCGGTCCAGTTCGCATCATCGGGTTCCTTCCAATCTGACGTAATCAATGCGGCACGTTCCCGTCGCCGGAGTGCCCGCCGTCAGATCGAGCCGCAACTGCCGCAACGTGCCGCTCCATCCGGGGACCTGCGACATGTCCACGATGTAGTCGCGAGGGGCGTTGTCGTTCGGCGACACCTCGAAGCTGCGCGACTTCGCATCGTCCCATGTGCCGTCGGCAGCGGTAATGAAACGCAAAGTCATGCGCGACGCGGAGGTGTGATTCTGCAGCCGCAATCGTATGGCTTTCGCGCGAGCTGTGGCAGTCTTCAGGTTGTCCGGCGAGAGCAGCCGCGCGGCGGGCGCGTTCTCGATTGCAACGATGTAGTAGCCGCCGGCAACATATTTCACGGGATGGGATTTGCAGGGCCACTGCGGATGACGTTCCTCGCGTTCGCGCGTGCCGAGGTCTGCCTCGGTCCAGCCTTCCTTGTCCAACGGCTTATTGAACTCCCACGCCCTGGCCACCGTAACGCCGCGTGATACGATGTGGACTGTCATCGTATCGCTCGTCCACAATTCGCCGGCGTCGCCCCCCCAGCGCAGAAGATAATCGCCGGCCCCCGCGAAGACCGCCCCGCACCTGCAGGAGGCCGGGTGCGCCAAGTTGCCCCTGGCCGCTTCCTCGGGACGCTCCCATGACCACGTGGACCGGCCGCGCGCGG
>CAZGGF010000276.1:0-70322 GCA_964524715.1 uncultured Verrucomicrobiota bacterium
CTTCAGCGGGTCACCCGACAGCTCGCCACCGGCAAACTGTTCTCCATCCCAATACGAGTCGGCGAACGCCAGCGTCGGCGTCGCGCAACAGGTGCTTTGGTGGGCGTTGACGATGCCGCCGCGCGAATGACACATCGCATAGAGCCGCTGCATGAACTGCCGCACGCCAAAGATCGGGTAGGTCGGTCGCAGCGTGCCGTCGGCAGCGCGGTATCCGCAGCCGTGCCGCTCGTTACAGCAAGCCCATGGCTCGACGGTGCCATCGAGATAAACGCCGTCGAATCCGTAGCGCTTTTGTGCCTGCTCGATCCCGTCCGCCAGCCGGTCGCGCCAGACGCTGTTGTAGCAAACCTTGAAGTCGCGCTGCTCCGGATGACGATACCAGCCGGGCGTGATGTCGCCCTTGGTGTTCTTCACCAGTATCTCGTCGTGTAACTCCGCCCACTCCGGCGCGAGCGGCGAGAACTCATAGCCGTGATAGACGAGCACTTTCATGCCGCGCCGGTGGCACATACTGACAATGCGTTTGAACTCATCCCCGGGGAAAGTCATCGGGTAGTTCTGGATGGGCGCCCAGTCTTCATGAAACACGGCGGTCTTGGCGCCCAGCTTCGCGCCGCGATCGAGCGTCGCAAGCGCGTTGCGGTCGGGGAACGCGCGGTGGCAAAGCCACCATTCTTTCGGCATGGGCAATATCGAGCCGACACCGAGTTGCGGCACATGCCAGATACGCCACTCGTGGAAATCCTTCGGCCACGGTTTCACCGGTGTCGCCTGGAAACCGAACGTGAACGTAATCGGCAGCCGCACCGTCGAGTCGAGCAACCGCATGCGCAACAACACCTCACTGCCCTGCACAACAACCTCAATGGCGCGGTCGGCGACCTGCGGTTGCCAGCCCTTGTCGGACTCGGTGAACCACCCCAGCCCACTGTCCTCGCGGCCTAGCCACACGAACGGCTTAAACGGCAACGTGAGGCCGGCTTCCGGCAACTCGCCACTGTTCTTTGATTTACCCCACTGGCCGGGGAAGTAGTGGAACAGGCTGGCGCGCTCGCGCTTGATCGGCACCTCCAGCCAGAGCTGTTCGAGTTTCGGCGTCATCTTGCGCTGCGGCAGCACGACGAGGTCCACGCGCATCAGGCCGTCGAACTCGATTCGCGTGGTCGTGTCAACGATGAGATCGTCGCCCGCTTGCCAACCGGTAACGATGGCGTGTGACTTGTCAGCGCGGAATACGAAGTTGCCGCCTCGCTTCCATTCGATCGGCTTGCCGCTGACGCTGCCAACGAGGCGGATCGGCGCGGCCAGAATCTCGCTGCCCACCGTAACAATGGAGTGCGGCAACGCGCGGGTGAGCTTGTGCGAACGTCCCCAAACACCGACTTCGACGCCGGACGCGTCGGTTTTCACCGTCACAGGCGTCCACGGCGGGATCAATTTGGGTGATTCGATTGCCTGCACACCCGTAAACGGCGCACATAGCAGCACAGCGGCAAACAGCGTGAGTGAGCTGGTTTTCATAATCTCAACCTTTCCTATTTCGGCAACATTTGCGCGCACATCATCAGGCAACGCGGCATATGGAAAAACCCCTTGAACATCGTGCCCTTGCAGAACATGAACGGCGTGCCGTCCGGCAGGACGTGCGGATACCACTCCGGGAATTCCGGGTCGCGGAAATGCTTCCACGCCCATGCGTCAATCTTCCGGAACCAGTCCGCGAAGAACCCGTCGCCGGAAAATTTCCACGCGTAGAGACACGCAATGAGCGCCTCGTTCTGGCCCCACCACGTCTTGAGGTATTGCTTGCCGTCAAGCAGCGGCAGATCGCGCGCATCCTTGAAATAGAGAATCCCGCCATGAACCGGGTCCCATGCGTATTGCAGGATGGCGCGCGTCAATTCGAGGCAACGCGCGATCATCGCACGGTCGTTCACGCTCTCCGCGTACTGCATGACAAACCACATTCCCTCCAGCGCGTGGCCGGGATTCAGCAGCCGCCCGTTGCCGGAACTGAGGTCGGGTTTGCCGTCGGGCGGCATGCTTTCAAACATCATTTGGTGCTCGCGGCTCCAGAAATGATTGAGCACCGTCTCCGCCGCATGGCGCAACACGCCGTCGTAGTCCTTCGTTCGCAACGCACGCTGCAGGGTGAACAGTACGTTGGTCAGAATCATGTAGTGCGCAAGCGCCATCGAACCACTTTTCTCCGCCGCGGCAAAACCGGCGCGATAGCTCGCTGTCGCCTGCAATGCAATCTCGCGGCAGCGCGGCTGCGGGTCGGCGCGATACAGCTCCGCCGCGCCGATGGCTGCGAACGAATCCGTGAAGACCGTGTAGCCGCCAAACTCGCGCAGCCCCGGCGATCCGTCGCGCTTCAACGAGAAATAGCTATGCCCGTCGGGTCGAAACGAGTGCCGGCTCAGGAAATCGAATCCGCGGCGCGCATGCTCCAGCCATTCCGGGCGCGAGTAAGGCGAGTTGTAGAGCGCCGCAAACATGAAGACCGCCCGCCACTGCATCCACAGGTATTTCTCCGCTTCCAGCAACTCGCCTTTGCGTCCCACCACGCTGAAATAGCCGTCGTGTTCGCGGTCAATGCCGTGCTTCGTCCAGAACGGCACGACACGTTCCAACAGCTCGCTCTCGTATCGAGTACGATAACCTTTCATTTGTTTGATCCACTTCCGCCGGCAGCTCGAACGTATTCGAGCCAGCGGCTTCTTGTTACCTGGCGCAAAACTCGACCATGCAAACGCCGCGCGGTTTCAACTCCAGCCGCACGACCGGGTCGCGAGGATTGAACGATCCCATGCGATGCCGGCCAGTCTCGTCGGTGCGGTACAGTGTGCAGCCATCCTTCAGCCCATAGGCTTTCACGTTGATCGGCAGGCTCAGGCTGAGTTTCTCATCACTGATGCTGGCCAAAGCGATGCCGATGTCGCCGTCGGGCGCGCGCCACGCGCCATCCAATGCCACGGGGTAAGTCCGCTTCGCGGGTTTCAGCGGCGTGTAGCTGCCCAGTTCGGCGACGTCAATCTCCCGCGACGGCACATCGAGCGGCGGTGGGCGCAGCCATGTGCCGTGAAGGAGGTATTTGAGCGAGCGCATGCGCGTGCGAACCATCCGGGTCACGTAGTCCATCTCCTCAGCGCGTTCCTTCAGCAGCGACGGAAGGAAATTGGCCATCATTGGTTGCATGCCCCATGCAAACGTCCGCGCGTGGTCGAGGTAAAACTGTTGGGAGAACTTGCGATCGAGCAGCGTCAGGCGGCCGGGCGGGGTCTTATCCTGTGGCCACTTCTCGTCGTAGGGCGGATGCACCAGCCCGGCCATGCTCCCGAAGACGATCGTGCTTGAATGGTAAACAGCTTCGAAAAACGGAATCGGTTCCCAAGGCGGGCGCGAGCCGATTCGGTCGGCGCTCACGCTCAGGGCGAGCGTCAGGTCAATGTTCCCGATCCACGGTTCACCGCAGTACTCGCCTCCCAACGCGACACGACCGCGCGCCGCGCTCCGGTCGCGAATCTCGGTCGTGAGCATTGCCAACCCCTCCGACCAATACCGTCCCGGCCCCGGGATGTGGCCGTGGGTCGGATCGTAGCAGTTGGCCCAGACACCGACCTGGTCCATGTAAACCCCGTCAGCTTTCAAGTCGCACAAAACCTTCTCGGCAAGGCCGGCGTATTTGTCGCGCCAGAACTGCGTGCCGATGCACATCGGGGCGCACGGGGCCTTCATGTAGGTATTGTATGTCTCGGTGCGGACCTTGCCATCGATCCCCTTGACGGCATAGGTCTCAGCGTTTTCGTTGGTCCAACTCTGCGTCATGGTTCCCCAAAGGCGCTGATTCATGTAGAGGATCGCGCGCACGTCCTGGCGTCGCGCGGCGGCCAGCGCGGCTTTGAACGCTTCGGCGCCTTCGCGGGGCGGCAGGTATTCGGGAAAGCCGGCGTCATACGGACAGTTGTGCCACCAGTGCCACAAAATGCTCACCGGCGCCTGCAGGTGCTTTCGCATGATCGTCGCCGGTTCCAACACCTGCTGTGACCGGCCGCGATTCCACAGCCACAGCCCCGTCTCCGAAATCCACGCGGGCGTAAGTCCACGATGGAACCGGCCGCGTTCGGCGATGATCTTCGCTGACGGCGACTCACGGTAGATTTCCGCCGCAGCCGTCCAGTCGCCGCAAAACGCGCCCAGCACCGGCGCGAATGGAAGCCGGAACTCAGTCATTCCCGAGGCCTGCTGTTCCGGCTCATGAATGATCTCGAAATGAAGCTGTCCCTTTCCATCGCCCCACATCGAGAAATCCTTCCGGTAACCTCGCGCGTCATCGCAAGCAGCGTAGAAACCGGGGCCGTCCTGTTGATAGAAAGCCAGACACTGCACCGTCATGTCTGCTTGAGGAGAACGCCATGTGAGCCGCGCGCCTTTATTATCCCTGCCCTTCATCAGCGTGCGAGGATCGCGCGCCAACATCCCCAATTGCCGGGGCACGGCGAGAACTTCGTCGGGCCGCTGGCGCAAACTCGATACTCGCGGGAACCGGACCTGTTTCAGTCGCACGCTTTTCGGTTTCGTGATCGACAATTCCCATCGGCTGAGCGGCGCGTCCTGCTGGCCAATCCGGACCAAGACTTCCACTCGCAACGGCTCCATCCCGCCGACCGCAACTTTGTCCCACACCAACCGCAGTCCGGGTTGACCCTCTGCCAGCCGCTCAACCTTTGGCGACCCTGCGCGCTCAGCGGTCAACTCCTGCGATGTCTCGCCGTTGCCAACGGAGATTTGCCACAATCCAAGTGGCGCGCCACTGTCCGCGAGCTGGTTGTAGCCTTCAGGCAGTTGGATCAACTCGCATAGCGAGCCAGTAGCCGAATCGAAGCCAACTTGCAGTTTGCCATCCGCGATACGAACCAGTGCGGGGCTGGCACCTGACGCCGACGAAATTAGCACCGCCAGCAACACACCAAATACAGATGACGCCAGTTTGAGTTTCATGGTTGGTCTCCTGCTATGACTTGATACGTCAGGCTTGGGTCGCGGTCTTCTGCTTGCGCAGCCGCTCCAGCGTTACTGCCACTGGAGACAAGCGTTCGCCAGCGACCACCGGCGTCTGCGCGAGCTGCGCGCGGCTCTTGTGCAGCTCGTAGCACGCTTCGGCGTAATCCAAACCGGCCAGTTCGGCTACGAGGCGCGTGCCGCGGTCAATCAGCTTCTTGTTGCTCGTCTCCACGTAAGACATCCAGTTGCTCACCACGCGTCCCAGACGGGCCGCCGTGGCCGTCGAGATGGTGTTGAGCACAAGCTTGATGGCGAGATGGTCCCAAAGCCGGATCGGCGACGGCGGCAACTTGCAGCCGACGTGGCAGACGTTGTCGCTCAGGTTGCCGGTGGATGCCTCGGGTCCGACCGCCAGCACGTCTCGCGCCGAGAACCGCGCCGCGGCCGCCGCGAACGCATCACCCAAGGCAGTGCCCGACCCGCTGGTTGCGGACTCGGCGCCGGCCAGCACCAGGGCCGCACAGTCGCCTGCGTTGGAGTACCGCGACGGATCGTCTTCTTTGCCGACGAGGAACTTGAACAGTTCTGCACGGTTCAGCACCGGCGGGTTGTTCCGTATGCGCTCCGCAGCACCCATCTTCTGGTAGAGGGCCACGTCCCAAGTCAGACAGCGGGGTTCACGGCCCAGCATCCGCAGCCACGTCTCGGCGGTCGAATGCAGCGGGTTCTTCACGAAAGCCATGGGTCGCGGCGACTTCGAATCGTCGCACTTGCGGAACGGCGGCAGCGAAAACGTCGGTGCGCGTTCCGTGGTATCCGTGAAGATGTCGAGGAGGAACTCGTTGCCGAAATACGTCATCGCGTTCTTGCCGCGGCAAACCGACTCCTCCATCTGCACCCATCGTGCCATCGCCTCCACCGCGGACGGCTGGCCAAGGTCGCGCAGAAGCGACGCAAAGCGCGTCGCGTAATCCTCCGCGCTCACCGCTTTCTCCACACCAAGCGCCTTGCGCGCTTCGGCCGGGAGCGCGGTTTGCAGATGACGAACCAGCGCCATCTCCAGCGCCGCGCCAATCACCAACAGTTCCGACGTGGTCGCCTGCATCCGTGTGGAACCCGCGATAGACATGGGACCCGACGACAAATCGAGTTTGACGATGCGCGGCTCTTCGATCACGCGCCGGGACCGCTCCACGTGCGCAGCCAGCACGTTCATTGGGTTGTTGCAAGCGAAGAACACTTCCGCGCCCGCTTCCAACGCCTGCCAAGCCGTGCCGATCACCGACGACGTTTCGCCGCCCTCCGTGATCGCCACCAGCACGTCGCCGCGTCCAAGGCCCGCTTCCACGGCCTGCTGCCGGCCAAAGGTCACATAGTCTTCGAAGAATTCCACCGAACGCACCAGCGCGTAATCGCCGCCGGTCATGATGCTCAGCGCGGCGTTCTCAGCCTGAAACACACCTGAACCGAGTTTAGCGCGAGCCTCACGCCAGAAAGCGCGATAGGCCGCCTCCAGCAAAATGCTCAGCCGTCCGGTCGCGCCACAACCGCTGAAACAAATGCGACCGCCCCGATTCAGCGCCCCCGTCAGCGTTTCGACGAGTTTTCGGAATTCCCCTGTCGCGAACACGCGTTGCGCCGCTGCCGTGACGTCTTCATCCACCACTTGCAGCATCTTGATTCCCGCGCGCACATCCTTTGCGATCACCTCGGCCAATCCGCGCGTCTTCGGATGCGACTGTTCGGTCGGCAGCACACCAAGGTGAAACTCGCCCTCGAACTTTACGAAATGTTCAGCTTCTTGTCTTGCGTCGTCCATGTCTGTTCTCCGTGGTTGATGATTCAAAATATCCGCGAGCCGGTCGCCAGCGATCGATACGGCAATGTGGATGATGGTGTGTAAGCGCCTTTCGCTCCTTCGTCCAGTTCCGCAATCGCGGCAATCTTGCCATCAATGAGTTCGCCAAGCCGCTGCGCCAGTTCGCGATAACGCGCCGCCTGCCCGGCAAATCGAATTTGCAGCACCTCCAGCCCAAACGGCTCGCAACGGGCCAGCCACAAGGTCCGGAACGATTGTGCCAATTTCTCGATGAGCGCGACTGCTTGTGGAATTTCCTTGCGCACCGCCGCCAGGGCGCGAGTGTCCTTCGCCGCGTAGGCGTCAAAGAGGCGTGCGGCAATGCCGACTTTGGCTGCCTGCACGCGGGCCACCAGCCACGCGTGGCCCACATCGCCGGCGGCGCGATCGTTGCGGTGCGATTCCAACGCGCGAGCCACCTCGAGATAGTGTTTCTCAGCATCGCGCAATGTGGGGCCTTTGCCGCGCGCGACCTTACGGAGATACATCGCCAGCAAGGGATCGTCCCACATCACGCTGCAACTTTGCAGTGGCTCGTTAATCCTGGAAGCCGTCCGGTGGACGGCGAGATCGGAGAAACAAACGGCACGAAAACGTTTGGCGAGTTTCTCTTCAGCCACGGTGCCATCGCCGAAGCACTTCTCGGCCGCGTAGGCCAGCCCGGCGAATGACGAGTCGAGTTCCCAGAAGGCGCCGTCGTCGGACCACAAGGTAAAGAGCATCTCCTTCAAGCCTGCCTCGCGGCATGCATCCACGCACGGGCTGGCGAATTTTTCGGTATTGTTCCAGTTGTGCCAGAAGTTGGGCCATGACCAGACGCCCGAGGCCATCACCGGCTCCGAACCCAGCGCGCGATGACTGCTGATGCGATCGATGTAATGTTTCTTGTCGGCCTTGTAGTAGTCCCAATAAACCAGATCGAGATTCTTCGGCAGCGCGGCAACAACCTCGGCGGGGATCTTGCTGTTCTTGTCGTAATGGCTGCCGGAAACGTTGGCCAGTTTGAAAAGCACGTCCGACCAGATCATGGGCCGCAGACCGTGGCGTTCGCAGATCGCCGCGACCCGTTTGAGATGCTCGCTGTAGATGTCCAGCCCGCGACGGTAGCCGTTGCGGTCGAGGTAACGACCGCGGCCGAGGTCGTAGGTTTCGTCCATGCCAAGGTGAAACCGCCGGCTGCGAAACACGCCGGCCCAATGCGCGACCATTTTCTCGATGAGTTCATACGTGCGCGGCTCGCCAACCAACAGCACGTGCTCGGTGTCGCGCAGGCCGGCATACGGCGTCCACTTCAGAAGCTGTTCGAGGTGGCCGAGGGCCTGGATGGAGCCGATCATCTCGATGCCGAGCTGTGCCGCATACTGGTCGAGCGCCTTCAGGTCGTCGGGCTTGTAGTTGCCGCGCATGTAGCCGAAGCAAGGTTCGCCGGGCAATTGGTAGCCCGCTTCCGTATAGACCATCGCCACATCATAGCCCAACAGCGCAAGGCGCCGGAGCCACTTGCGGAAGTGGTCGGGCCGCACCGTGGCGTTGTGGCCGCAGTCGAGCACGATGCCGAGGGTTGAGAATGCCGGCCGGTCTTTGATCGTCGCACCGTCCTGCACCAATCCCGCCAGCAGCGTCCCCAACGCGCGACCAGCATGGGAGAGCTTGGCGTAGCGAATCACCGCCTTGTCTCCATTCAAACGAACCGAGCAACCGGCTATACCGGCATCCTGTTCGACTTGGAGCGACACCTCACCGTCGCGTGGCGCACCATTCTGCATTTCGCGGATGGGGTACTCTTCGCCAAGGCTCCTCAACATCGGACGGATGTCGGGTGGAACGGATTCAGCCCGCCAGCACAGCCGCGTGGCAGCGGGTGCCGTTTGAGCGAACACCAACAACAACACAACAACCAACATGGATGTCAGTTTCATGTCTTCTTTCCTCGGGGTTTAATACAGCGTTGTATTCGTCGGCTATACGACCAGAGCCGCGCTGCCAGGCAACGCTCCGCCGGCATTGAAGCGAACGCCCGCAAAGCAGTGGACCGCTTCACTACGTTGTAACAAATCGGGTACGGCGAGTTGGTAATAAGTGCTCTCTCCTTGTCTGTCGATCAATCCATTTCCGTCGGCTGCTCGAACGTGTTCCAGCCGGCGCGCTCGAACTTGCCGTCGGCGGGCACAAGTTTGCGCAGGATGGAGGCGGTCACAGCGCGGGAAAGGGAACCTTCGGTTTGCCATAAGCCGAGCGCAGCCTGGTCCTTCGACCACACGCAGGCAGCGACATGATGCAGTACTGGGATGCTCTGGACAAGATGATGCCATGTTGTCATCAGCAGGCCGGCGCTGTTGTTCGCAATGGCGCCCTTCGCCAGCGCGCGGATGTTGGCTGCCGAGTTCCACGGACACGCGATTGTTTCCAGGCCACGCTCGCGGAAATGACTCAGCGTTGGAACCTCGCCTTTCACGCCGTAATGCCAGTCGGCAATCACAATCTTGCGGGAGATGTGGTCCAGCGCCAGATGCGTTGGCAGCGTCGGCGAGCCGTTGGCGGCGAAGCCCGACGGCCATTTCGCGCGCTCCAGCAACGCGTCGCCCCACATCATGGCGCGACGTCCGCGCTTCTCGATGTGCGCGGCAAGGTTGTTGATGTGATCGGCAAAAAGCTGCACACGGTCCGCTTGCCGGCAGCGGTCACAGGTTGCGTGCGAGTAAGCTTCGTCGCAACCCATGTGATAATACTGTCCCGGCCCGGCAAATTCGATCAGTTCGTCGCACACGCGCCGCAGCAAATCTTGGGCACGCGGGTTGGTCAGACACCACGTCCAGCCGTCTGGCTCAAACAACGAAGCGAGCCGCGGGTTCTGGTCGAGCACGACGTGCCGGCCGTACTTGATGCGGCAGGCGGTGGCGTGGCCCCACGAGTTGAACATCGGGATGACCTCCATCCCCATGTCGCGGGCGATGCCAACGAGTCTGCCCGCCTGCGCTTTCGTCCATGCCTCGGGCCATGATAATTCCTTCAGCGCATCGAGCTTCAGCATGCCCCAGAACTCCAGCACGACGTGTGTGAATTTGAAGAACGCGGCAAGCCGGATCGCCTTTTCAATCATCACCGGCGACGTCTCGTGGAAGATGCAGAGGTGCAACCCGCGGAATTTCATCGCCGGCCAATCCTGAATCTCGACATGCGGCAACGTAAACGCGAGGCCACCGCCCGCCGCGTCGTCGGCGTCGAGCAATTGAAGCATTGTAAACCATGCATGACGCATCGCCGCCGGATCGGTCGCACTCGCTCCGATGCCCGACGCGTCCACTTTGAGCGCGTAGGTGGCGTTCGGCTCCCGTTGTGGGGAGCGCGCGCCTGCGAGCGAGAATTCGCAAGCCTTCAACGCTGCGTCATGCGTGATCGCCAATTCCACCGTGTTGAATGTGAACCGCCGCCACATGTCTATCATCATCTTGACAATGCCCTCGTCGCAGTCACGGCCTACCGCGAGTGCCGCGCGTTTGCTGAGGCTCAGCGTCCCCGTGCCCCACGTAATCTTGTTCGGATAGGGATGGATGCTGCGCGGCAGCACACCGGTTGTCGGTGGCGCGGCCGACTGTGCGTATGCTGCGCTGCCAAGCGCGAGCGTGCCGGCAATGGCTGCGGAGGTTTTCAGGAACTCGCGACGTGAAGTTGAGATGGGCTGAGTGGGTGTCTTCATGGTTTGATGGTCATTCTGCGGTTGCTTTGCCGGTGATGGTGGCATGTTCGGCGATGTAGCGATAACTGTAAAGCCAGCCGTTGGCTACATACCAAACATCCTTGCGATTCGCGACGTGGCTCAAATGCTGCACCAGGGTCGAGCCTTGAACGCCATCCCGTCCCGGGCGCGGATCATGGATCGCGCTATTGAGATAGCGGTCAGGGTGCCACATGGCGTAGCAGATCCCGCCGGCGTCGTGCACGCGGTCGAACGCTGCATTCAATTCCGCAACGTCCGCGGCAAAGAAACGCCCTTTTGGAGTGCGCCCTGCAAAGACACGGTCATAGTCCTTGGGGTTCAGCCCGCCGACGCCGTAGAACTTGCGCGCGGCGTCCCACGCTGCGTAATCGGTGTTGGCAGGGGTATCACGACCATTGTAGCCCCGCACGAACAGGAATTCGGCGGCATCCGTGTCTAGGACGGCATCGTCTTTGTATCCGGAGGTGAGGATGTGCTCGAAGACATGCTGGCCGAAGGGAATGTGACGAAGGTGCTGAAGGATTTCGTCCCGGCAACCGAGAATCTCCGCCTTGCAGCCGTGAACGTTGTAGCCTTTTGCATTGCCGGGATGAGTTTGCGCGTGAACGGCCGGCTCCCAACTGAAATCGCGCCGGTCCAATTCCTGCTGCATCGCATTCCACATCGCGTTACTGCCGGCCATGTGCGTATTGATGGCGATCGAAACGGGCAGTTTGAAACTGCGGCAGACTCGCAGGGCCGCCTGGTAATTATCACAAGGGTCGTCGTCTGCCGCGCGCCAAGCAGCGCCGGGATTTGCTGTCGCCTTGCGGCCCCAGTTGTCGAGCGAGAGAGTATAGGCCGCCTTGCGATCGTCATAATACCTGGCCACACCGACAAACCGCGCCGAGGTCACATTCGCAAACGACAGTTCGATGGAGTTGCTGGTCCCGAAACCCACTGAAACAAATGCGCGCCCGCCGCTGTAGTCAAACCGCACACACTCAACACCGTTGAAGAAGTTGGTGGCGGTTTTTTTGGGCAGGACTTTCCATCCCTCAGACGGATTGTCCCGGCGACTGACCTTCGCGCCGAGAGACAAGCCCGAGATGTCAAAAATATACGTCACCGGATACTGAAAGCCCCACTTGCTCCACATCGCCCGATCCACCGAGACGATGAACTCTTTTTCCGCCGAATCGGCGGCGGAACCAGCCGACAGACAGAAGGCTGCCAGGAACAGTAACGGGAGCAAAAACCTCGCGAGCCAGCGAGTCTGCACACGGATCACTGAGTCACGCCGCGAGGCCGCGATGGGTAAGATTGGCGCATTCATCATTTTGGGATTGTTGTGTTGTCGGAGCATCGCATTTGTCAGATAAAGTTCGCCAGCATCTCCAGAACTCCACGGTCAACCGTGCCGAATCGGTTGACGAGGTCACGCCGCATCATTTCCACATCCTGCGACGGGACAAAGTCAGACACATACCGAAACCGACCCATCCGTCTGCCTACGATGAAGGCCTCCTGATCGGATGGATTCATGTTCAGGAAGCGATTAATTGGCTCAAGCATCCGTTGCTTGCCCTCGGGCAGCTTCCCGGCCACATCCTCCAGAAGGTTCATGATGTGATCACTCTGCAGGGTGCTCGTAACGCCATTGAGGCGTTCAATACAGGTCTTGATTTCGCGTACCCTTCCTTCTTCCGAGACAGGCTCCCATCGTCCTTCGGTCATCATGCGATAGAGTGGAGTGCCCGGCACCGGCACCGTGCTCCGGACCCGTATGAAGGTCGGGTTGACGGCAGAGAGCACGGCAGCCGACTCGACGGCATGTTCTTCGGACAACTCCCGTCCGCCGAGGCCCGGCATGAAATACTCCGAGAGTTCGATCCCTGCGGCCATCACATGGCGGCCCGACCGGATCTGCTCCTCCTGCGTGAGGCCTTTTTGGACGAGGGAAAGAACGGTGTTCGACCCTGATTCCATGCCGATGTGGATCCGGTTGAGGCCGGCAGCCCGCAGCGATTTCAATTCGTCCAGCGACTTGCGGCTGACCGTTTTGGCCCGTGCATAGCTGGTGATCCGTGTAAGGGTGGGAAAGGCCGCGCGCGCGTAATGCAGGATCTCCACCAACTGCTGCGTGCGCAGAACCAGCGCGTCGGCGTCCTGCAAGAAAAGGCTTTGCAGACCGTGGCACATCCAGAAAGCCATCTGCCGCGCACACTCGGGCGCCACCTCATCGTCATAGTCCAGGCTCCTGACGGCCTCAACAACCGCAGCGCGGTCTGTCGCGGCGCTGCGCGGGACGTTCATGCGGCGGCGAATCTTGTCCGCAATGGCAGCCATCGCGTCAATATCCCGTTTGATTTCGCCAACCGTCCGGATTGAGAACCGCTCGTGTTTATATACGGGGCAGAAGGCACATTTGTTCCAGTGACAGTGACGAGTGATCCTGAGGAGGATGCTCTCGGCTTCGCTGGGGGGCCGTATGGGGCCGGTTTCAAAGGCGATCATGGTGTCGAAGTCAGTATTGTCCCCACCAGTTCCCGCATCTGCTCGATGGTCTGGCACAGCCTTTCTGCAGGCACGAGTTTGTCCACTGCTCGCGTCTTCTTCACGTCAGTCCGGTTTGGGTCTTCGAGCCGCATGGGCGTCTCCAGATGAATGTCGTTAAAGCTTTTCGAGGCGATTCTCGCGATTACGGTTTCTTGCCAACGAAGAAACCGAAGGCTTCAAGTTCCAAAGCCAGCTTGCCCTGTGCCGGGACGGTCTTGGCTCCGTCGGAAACCAACGCGTTGAACTTCCCCGGCAGCTCGATGTGCGCCTTGATCTTGCGGTTCGACAGGTTTGCGACGGTGATGATCTCCCCGCCGCCAGCGCGGCGGAGGAATGACAGCACGGCGCCGGACTGGTCGTTGTCGAGCCAGATGACTTCGCCGCCGGTCAATGCCGGTTCGGTGCGTCGCAACTGGCAGAGTTTCTGGTGAAACGTGAACTCCTTTTTCGCTTTCGGCAGACAGGCGGCCTCCCAGCGAACGGCCCAGCGCGCGTAAATGCTCTGCGCCGACGTGTCGCCAATCTCCTGGCCGTTATAAAGCAACGGCACACCGTCGAGAGTGAAGTTGACGACGGACATGGCTGCCGCGCCGCGTTCGCCACACACCACTTCTGCCCGGCGCATGTCGTTAACGATGTCATGATTCTCGGTGAAACGGATGAACCGCGCGCCGCGCGGGCGTTCGTTTCGTTGTTTCTCCCAAACCGTGCGCAAAGAGGACGCCTGCTGGCCGCGCGCGCACACGCCCAGCAACGCATGATACCAAGGGTAGCTGTAGTTCACGTCAAATGCTTTGAGTTGGTCGCTTGGACGGTTTCCCTCCGCCAGCATGGCGAGGTCGGGCCGGGTCGGGTTGAGCCGGCTGCGCGCTTCCTCCCAGAAATCCAGCGGCACCTTGTCGGACACATCACACCGGAACCCGTCCACGTCGAAACGCTTTACCCAGTGCATCATGTTCGCCCAGAAATACTCGCGAAGTTCACGATTGCCCAAGTTCAGCATGGGAAAGTTGTAGTTGCCGATCAGCACCTTCCCGACCGCGTCCTGCTGGTAACACTCAGGGCGTTTCATCAACACGCACGTCGGCCCCGAGTGCATGTAAACCATGTCCATCAGCACGCGCAGGCCCAGCTTATGGGCGGTGGCGATAAACGCGCGCAGGTCGGCCTCGCTGCCGAACTCCGGGTCCACGCGGTTGTAATCCTTGATGCGGTATGGGTTCCGCGGATTGTTGGCGCCGGAGGCCTTCTGACGCGGACTCCAGAACTCCTGCCGCATGTCGGCGTCCTGAAGACAAATCGGACTGAGGTAGATGATGTTCGCGCCAAGTTCCGCCACCTGCGGCAACCGCTTCGCCGCAGCGCGCAACGTGCCCTCCGGAGTGAACCCGCGCAGCCAGACTTGATACATGACGCCGCGCGTCAGCCACTCCGGCGACGGGCGGGCTTGAAGCGACGCCAAATTCTGTGCCGGCTCACCAGCGTGGACACTCCCCCCCCACAACAAAAGCACTACCATCCATCGAGCGAGGAACTGTTTGGCTTTCATGAAAGAATCTCCGGCATCTGTCTTCCCGAACCCTGCGGAGGATTGAGGTTCGGTCTTGGATGTAGTCACAGTCATGACAACTCCTTACGCCGTTGATTGGATGCGTGGGTTATCATGGCGTGGTTTTCAGCAACGCCGCAACCAGCGTACGTGTCTGATCCAGAGTCTCGCGCAGGCTTTCGGCCGAGCGCGCCCGCTTGGGCGCCATCTCAGCCAACGGCGTGTCGTAGAAACGATCCTGGATCACCTTGCGCGACTCGGTAAACGACGCGGGGCGGGTCCATGGTTTCTTTTCCGAGGACTGCAACCGGCCACCGACCCACTTCCAGTATTCGTCCAACTCCGCCACGTACACGTGTCGCACCAGTTCGTATTGGTGGGCGCGGCAGTAGCTGTTTTCCGAATTGCCCTTCAACGTCTGCTCGCTGTGAGGATTGATTTGCGGTTTGACGCCGCCGAGTTCGCGAGCGCACTCCAGCCGTTTCATGGTCGCGTGGAGCGAGAAATCATCGCTGAGCGCCAGCAGATCGGCAAGCTGCTGCATGAGACCTTTGCTCACCGTTTCCATCTGGCGCACGACAGCCTCGTCACCGTTTCCCTTCCGCCACGCTTCCATCGCGGCACAGCCACGCATCAGTGATGCCTTCAGCGCGCGGTTGATGACGGTGCGCGTGATGTCGATCGCGTCGCGCCGCCAGAGTTCGTTGGCGTAGCCGGCGTTTGCCGATTGCGCGATCTGGTCCAGAACCGCCGGCCCCTCGCGCAGCGGGGGAATCAACCGCCGGAGTTCTTCGCCTTGGTTGTGGATTCGATCCTCGGTCAGGTTTGTGTAGTCGGGATTGGTAAGAATTCGGAAGTGCGGGTCGAACTGCACCGCCAACCCCGACGGTTTTCGACCGACACCGACATGCGTCCAGTGATGTGTGGCCGCAATGGGCAAGAACGACCGCCAGACTTTTTCCATGCTCGTGGCGAGCGCAGGCGCGTAGCGGCCCGCGCAGAAACGACCCACGAATGCGTTCGCATCGAGTTGTTCCGGACGCCAGCCGTTGGCGGCGAGATACTCCAGCAGCAGCGTGTTGTTGTGCGATATCTCCGGCCAAAGCACGAGGCCGAGGCATTGCGCGTCCTGCGCTGCTTCGCCGATGCGTTCCTGCAGGATGCGGTAGTCCTCACGCATCTCACTGTCGGCGGCGAACGCATGGAACACACCAAAGATCCATGGGAACTTCTTATAGGCATCCCACTCCTGATACGTCTTCCTGTCGAGCAGGTCCGCGGTATAGTCGAGCAGGATCGTGCGCTGCGGATCGAACTCCTTCAGAAGATTCTGCACATCCGCATTCTTCCACTTGAACATCAAGTCCCAACTGGCGATCATCAGCGGCGCGTCCGGGTAATGCCGCCGCAGGACTTCCTGAATCTTGCGGTAGGCGTGGAGCTTGCGCTGGAGATCCTCGCGTTCATTGGCGCCAAAAGTCCGTTCGGCCAGGCCGATGGTGTGAAACAGCCGCGGCTCGCCAAACTCGCGGATGTGCGTTTCGGTCAGCTTCCAATACGCATCCCACGTCCGCTCATGCTCGATGTCCCAGATGGCATGAGTGGAAAGCGTGTATCCGGTCTTCTGGTCGCGCGTCACCGGGAAGTCGGGATACTTCTTCATGAACGAACTCGGCGTATGGGAATACCAGTGGGTAATGGTCCCGGTATCCTCCGGGTGCAACAAGCCGCGCTCGCGAGCGTAGGCGAGCACCCGCTTCCGCAGCTCGCCGCGATACTTCAGTGGCCAGAACGAAGTGCGGTCGTCGTAAGAGCGAGGCTTGGCGTCGGGGTCCACGCCGTCGGTCGGCGGATAAGGCAGGCCAAACGCGCGCTGAAAGAGATCGTCAATGCCCGTGCGCAGCATGAAGAGGTTGAGCCGTTTCTTGAGCATCCAATCCAACTCACGTTTCCAGTCCTCGAAATCCCATTGCTCGGCTTGAAACCGATGCGGCCCGCGATGCGCGAAATAGCGCAGCCCGCGATAGGTGAAACGCGGCTGCTCCAGGATGTCGCAGCCGCCGAGTTCGATGGACGCGCGCTTTGGAATCACATCGCCATCCCAGAAATATTCCGCGCCGGCCTTTTTGCGGAAGAAATCGTAAACCGCATAGATCGTCGAGCGTCCTGCGCCTCCACCGAGGATCAGTAGTGTCCTGCCTTCGTGCGGTAACGACAGGATACGGTAATCGTCCGTGCCGTAGCGGATGCCAAGGTTTTCGATCCGCGCCTGGAGGATAAGGCGATGAACAACCGGATTCGCAGCGTCAGAGCCAATGAGGACGATGTCGCCCGCCGGCAGCTTCCCATCATCGGGGTCTGCGCACGCGACCGTGCGTAGCTTCGCCCCGGTGACCTTCTGCCACATGCTGCAAAAGGTGTCGCCAGCGATACGATAGGCAGGCTCACCCTTTGATGGGACAACAACTGTGGGCGATGAGGATGCCGCAAAGGCGCTCGATGCCAGGGCGACACCAAGCCCGACCAGTGCGATTCGCAGAAAACGATGACCATTCATATCAGACCTCCTTCTCTTGCTCAGACTGCGCCTTCGTCAAACACGGGAACGCGACGGATTATTTGCCATCCTTCTTGAGCGACCGTTGCAGCAATGCCGTCGTGTAGAACTCGTAGGACGCCACCTTATCCGGCACGTCGATGACGTGGACTGTGAACCTTGCAGGCAAGCCGTGTTCCGGCAAATGGTCGCGGAAATAGGCGGCATACGCGCGGCCGTAGGCAGTCCGCAGCCGCTCCAATTCGGCGGCGTAGCCGGCGGGGTCGCTCAACGGGCTGGGCGTCTTTGGTTGGCAACCAAACACGTGCATCTCAATGAAATCCAGCTCAGTGATCGAGTCGCACACGCCTGCTTCCTTCAGCCAGCTTTCCCATGTCTGGAACACACGCGGAATCTCTTTGTCGGGATCCATGACGGCCGTGTCAGACAGGCCGAGATTGCGCGTGGCCGATTCGCCGCCGGTGAGGCCCGCAAGATAAACCTTGAGGTCACCGTCTGCCAAAGCCTCGGTAACGACAAATGAAAAAACGGGCCGGCTGGCTCGATAATAATAAGTCAACTTGCCACGACGTTTGATGTCGAATGCCATGGGTTCTCCTTTCGATAACTGCCATTACAGCAACATGCCACCATCCACATAGAGCGTGGTGCCGGTGATGTAGTCCGATTCACGCGACGCCAACAGCAATACCGCGCCGACCACGTCCTCGGGCTCACCGACACGGCGGCTGGGAATCTTCGCCAGGACACGCGCGCGGTGTTCGGGGTCCGCCAGCCGATCACGTGTCTCGTCAGTCAGGATCGCTCCGGGCGAGACGCAGTTCACCTGAATGCCCTTCTCAGCCAGTTCGAGCGCGAGCGACTTCGTCAGCATCACGAGGCCGGCCTTGGTGATGTTGTAAACGGAATTGTTCATCATCGCCCGCACGTCGTGGACGCTGGAGATGTTGATGATCTTGCCCGACCGTTGCTCCGTCATCACCCGCGCAACGGCTTGCGACAGGAAATAGACGCCCTTGAGGTTGACGCTCAGGGTCTCGTCCCATGCCCCGGCCGTGGCGTCGAGGAACGGTTGCCGGTGCGTTATGGCGGCGTTGTTGACGAGAATATCGATACGGCCAAAATGCTTGCGCGCCGCAGCGACAAGCCCCTCATGTTGCGCGAGATTGCCCACGTCGGTATGCACCGCGACCGCGTTCCCGCCGTCGACGCGAATATCGTTGACGACCTCCTCGGCAGCCGCAGCTTTGGAGACGTAGTTAACGACCACGGACGCGCCCTCGCGAGCAAGACCGACTGCGATGGCGCGGCCGATGCCACGAGACGCGCCGGTCACGATGGCGACGCGGCCTTTGAGTCTGGCTTCGTCTTTTGTTTTCATAGCTGCAACCGCAGTCCGTCACTCCGTGACGGCTTGTTTTGATTCCGCGATGGAATCGCGGGCTACATTCCGCCGACGATCGGATACCAGTCCGGGCGGCGCGGATCCTGATGGAAGCGGGCGTAGTAGTCGCCTTTCTCGGCGTAGTAGCGCTCGTATTTCGTCATCTTCTCCTCGTCGAGCACGACGCCGAGGCCCGGACCGGTCGGCACGCGCAGGCAACCACCCTCATAACGCATCTTGCCGCCGACGATGATGTCGTCGGTGAGGTAGTTGTAGATGGCGTCGCCCGCAAAACGCATTTCTGGAATCGTGCAAGCCGTGTGGAGCATCGCCGACATCTCGATGCCGAACTCCGCGCCGCTGTGCATGCCGACGCCGAGGTTGAACGTCCGCAGCACGGCGCAGAGGTCCTTCACGCCGCGCGGGCCTTCCCAGTAGTGGAGGTCGGTCAACACGACATCCATCGCGCCGAGCCGGATCGCCGGGCCGAGATCGTCGAACTTCGCCGGATACATGTTGGTGGCAATCGGAATGCGCACCTGACGGCGCACCGCCGCAAGTCCCTCGATACCCCACGCGGGGTCTTCGAAGTATTCGAGGCCAAGCGGTTCGAGCCGGCGGCCAATGCGGACGGCGGTGGCCACGCTCCAGACGCCGTTGGCGTCAATCCGCAATCCGAAGTTTGGCCCCATGCGCTGGCGGCAAAGTTCCATCACGCGCACTTCGACGTCGGGGTCCACAACGCCGCCTTTCATCTTCACGGTCTTCACGCCCAACTCGGCGTGGAGTTGCTCGCATTCTTCGACGAGGTCTTCGGCGCACGTGTCATCGCCGCCGCCGGGCCGGTCGTAGCGCCAACTGATCTCGCCCATCAACGCCACACGGTCGCGCACCGCGCCGCCGAGCAGGTCGCACATCGGACGGCCAAGCGCCTTGCCCTGAATGTCGAGACAGGCGATCTCGATCGCGCCGTAGAGCCGCGCGTTGGAGAGGTAATAGATGCTGCGCAGGACCTTGAGCTTGATCACTTCGAGATGGAATGGATCGAGACCAACGATGCGCGGCTTGAGCTTCATCAGCGCGCCGCGCTGGTCGCCGCCGCCAACCTCGCCGAGACCAACGATGCCCTCGTCGGTGATCAGTTCGAGAATGTTGCGGATGAAATAGCCGGGATGGACGCCCGTATTGTGTCGCAACTGGCACGTGGTCGGGATCGCCACCGTGCGCACTTTCATGTCAACGATCTTCATCGTGTTTCCTTCTGCATCGTTTCAGATGGCCGGCCCGGCCACCAGTCGGAGCGGTTTAATTCATGGGGATACGGTATCTCGCAAAATTGAGGCGGCTTCTGGTGAAAGTGAATGGCTCCCGTGGCATTTGAATATTCTTCCCGCAGTTCACCTTTGGGGTTCTTGCACTCGATGAAGCGATTGTCCCAGGTCCAGACGTCGTCAGACTTGCCGGCGCAAAAGATTCCCGGGACGCAGTTCTCGAACACATTGCGATAGAGCCACGCCGGATTGCCTCGCATGTAAGCACCGCCGCCCATGAGGGCGTTGCGCATGACCACGTAGTTGTCGTGAGCGAAGATCCACTTGCAACCCGCATGGGCATCAATCTCGTGAGCATGGAGTTGGTTGATTGCATCCGCATTTTGGTTCCAATTTGCCAACACGGCAGCATCTTTGACCATGCGGTTGAAACGAGCAGTATAGGAAGCACCGTCCCCGGCGGCGATCCCGTGCCGGTGGTTCTCGAAATTGTTGTCTTCGATGAAGAATTCCTTCGTGGCCGACGCACAGACGCCGTAGCCTTCGCCATAGCAGAAGTTCTCGTGGAAAAAGCAGTGATCCACCAGATTGCCACTGCCGCCGTAGCACCATACCCCCGCGTGCCCAAACAGCTCGATTTCGCAGTGATCGACTCGCGACCGCTGGCAATGCCGCAACTCAATCCCGGTGCCGTGGACCGATGGTTTGCCGACGTCACCGGGCAAGGCATACTTCCCCCGATTGCAACCGCGAAAATAGGTGATCGGCAGACTTCGCAGATGGAGCCGCGTCAAACGCAGGTTCTGCCGCTTTTCGGCCAGGATCAGGGCCTTGGTTTCGAACCAAGTGCCTTGGATGATGGTCTTCGACCCATCGCCGTAGAGGGTTACGTTGTCCGCCGGAATCTTGATCTGGTTTCGGATTACGTAAGTGCCAGCGGGAACGTAAACCACACCACCGCGCGGGCCGAGTGCATCCAAGGCTTTCTGTATGGAACCATCATCGAACGCCCCCTGAACTGTGACGTCCGGTTTTGGTGGTGTCTCCTCCGTATGGAGCAATCGCAGACTGGCAACCTGGATCGGCCCGCCCTTGTAGTAAAGCCTCACGCCGCGAAGCAGCGACACGGGATGTCCGGCCTGTGCCATCTCCACACTGATTTCAGCTTCCTTGCCGGCCTGCAGCGTGTCCAACTTGCCGCGATATTCCCGCCGGAGCGCGTCCATAAAGGCCAAACCGGCCACAGTCTCCCCCTCTGCCCGGACTGTGGCTAACACGCGCACCCAATTGCGGGGAATCCTCTCCAGTTCATCCGAGAGACAGAGATCCACCGTCTTCTCTTCAGCAACTGGAAGGCGCTGCACCTTGAAATCAGTGATTGCGCAAGTGGAAACCGGCAACTGTGGTGATTCAACAGCGCCCAGGCGCGCGACCAGCACCATAGCCACACCAAGGCCGCAAAAGAAGTGGCGATGGTTTGGAAATTGGCGCTGGGCAACGATGTCCATGGGCAAACCTCAGTGGCCAACGGACAACCGGATGACGTGATTGTTGTCGCCGCCAGACTGCACACGCAACGTGCCCTCTACTTTCTTGCCGCCGACACGGGCGACGTAGCGATACGTGCCATGGAAGCCGCGGAACTTGGCGCGACCCTGTGCGTCGGTCAGCACCTCCGCGCGCGTTTTCCATTGCTTGTTGATCAACTGGTCGAGCGCACGGTAGGCAGCCTTCGGCTTGAGTTCCGCGTCAAGCAAGCCGCCCTTCGCTTCGTTCTCGCCTTTCACCGCGGTGCCGTCGCCGAGGTTCCACCACGTGATGCCCGCCATCTTCGGCGCGGCGAACCAGAGCCGGTAATGATCGCTCACAACCTCCGCCTGCAATGCATCACCGTCCTCGCCTGCCGACGGGATCGTGATCTCGGTGATATAGAGAGGCAGGTTGAACTCGGTGAACTTCTCGTAAAGGTCGAGCAGCTTGACGGGATCACACTTGGGATCGGTGAGATACGCATCCACCTTTTCGCGCCGGAAGAAATGATACTGCAAGCCGATACCGCGAATCTTCGCGCCCTGCGACAGCAGCGTCTTGATCTGCGCGACATAGGGGTTGGTTTCGTAAGGCTTGAAGTTGTATTCCGTCACCTCGTTGATCATCAGCGTCGTCTTCTCCGGGAAAAGCGGAGCGACTTCCTTGAAGGCCCAACGCACGTAATCGCGGTCTGGTGTCAGCAGCGGATACTTCTTCGAGCACACGAGCGACTCGTTGACCACGTCGAAGATCGGAATTTTGCCGCCGAACCGGCTGGCAATCTCGCGGAAACGCTTGCGATAGAGCTCGCGCAGTTGGTCGGCGTCCTTCGGCAGCCAGGATGGGTTGTAAGCGTGCCAGAGCAACGGATGGCCCTTGAGCGTGATGTTGTTCTTGGCGGCCCACGGCAGGAATCGGGCGGGGGGCGGACGGCGCCAGAAGTCGCTGGCGGGGTCCGAGTAACGCAGTTCACCCTGGGTCGGCTCGGTGCCTTCCCAATAGAACGGCACCGTGGCGAAGTTGCACAGTTTTACGAATGCATCCTCATATCGCCGCTCCTTCTCCGGCGTGTCGAGCTGGCCGAGTACGAACGCGTTGCAGCCGAACAGGAACTCGTGGCCCGTCTGACGCAGTTCGACTTTGACGCCGCTGACGGGTTTGCCGGCCGCATCCAACACCTCGATGCTGGCATCGCCTTTGCGGTATTTCTCGATGTTGCGCTCAATGCGCTCATTCACCGCCGGGTCGCGCCATAGCTTGCGATAAACATCCGGCGTCGCCGCCGTGACGGTCGTTGCGAGCAGACTGAGTGTGAGAATGGGGCTGATGATTTTCATTAGTGATCCTTCTATTCTCTACTTGAGGGTCAGAGTCGCCCGGGCTGGGCCGGCCTTGCTCTTGAGTTCAAACGGAAATTCACGTTTCTCTTCGCCGACGGCAATCCGCAGTGAATACTTGCCGTGGAAGCCACGGAATTTCGCCCTGCCCTTGGCATCGGTTGTCAGCTTCAGGTGGGTTCTCCAGTCGTGATTGATCAGCTGTTCGAGCGCCCGATATGCAGGCTTCGGGTTCATTTCCTTGTCGAGCAGGCCGCCCAACGCCTTGTTTTCGTTTTCGTAAGCAGTACCATCACCGAGATTCCACCACGTGATGCCTGCTATCATTGGTGTGCTGAACCATAGACGGTAGTAATTGGCCACAATCGCCGCTTGAAGCTCCGCGCCGTTCTCGCCAACGCCGGGAACGGTGATCTCCGTAATGTAGAGCGGCAGACCCAACCGGCCGAGGCTGCTATAGACATCCTGGAGATGGGCCGGCGGATAGAGCTTGCCGCTGAGTACGGAATTACGACTGACATGGAACTGGACGCCGATGCCTTCAACGCGCGCCCCGCTCTGCTGCAAATCCTTCACTAACGCCATGTAATCGTAGGTGTCATAGTGGCCTTGAAGCTGGCCGTCGTTGATCAGCAGCTTCGCACTTCGCGGGAACAGCCGGCCCGCCTCCTGGAAACACCACGTAAGATAGTCGTCCGGTACCGCATGCCACGTTTTGAAGTGAATGCGGCGCGGCATCTCCTCGTTGACTGCATCCCAGATCGGAATATCGCGACCGTAGCGTTCGGCAATCCCGGCCATGTGAATGGCGCCCTGACGCCTCAACATCTCGGCATCGTTGCGGGCCGTCCAATCGGGCATGAACTGGTTCTTCACATACATCAGGGCGTGACCCTTCGGTGTAATGCCGTGAGCCTTGCACCACTTCACCAGCCGGTCCGGCGGAGGGCGGCGCCAGATGGGTGGTGAATCTTCGGCAAAGCGCGGCTTGCCCTGTTGCGGCTCCAACTCACGCCAGTAGAACGGCACAGTGGCAAAGTTGAAAAGATTGGTGAACGCCGCCTCGTATTTGCGGTTGAGTTCCGGGGTCGCAAGCTGGTCAAGGGCAAACAGGTTACACCCAAAGAGAAACTCGTGCGTCTGCTGGCAGATTTCCACGGTTGCGTTCGCCAACGGCTTGCCGTCTTTGCCAACAACTTCGATGGTCGCGTCGCCTTTGCGGTGCTTTTCAATGCCTTGCTCGATGCGCCCGGACACGGCAGGGTCGTCCCAAAGCGCCCGGAACGTGTCAGGGACTTCTGCGCCAACAGTTGTGGCGACGAGACTCAGCACCAGGACGAATTTCAGGATCTCCATGCGGGTCTCCGTTCACACTTGTTTCTTGCGAAGGGTCCGGATCACTTCGATGAGACGCACAACGATGGCATCGAGCAACCGCTCGCCCTTCTCCGCCGTCGCGAGTTCAGCGTAACCGATACCGCCGTGCTGGGTCTGCGCCTTCATATCGAGTGCGACATAGACACCACGCAATGCCTTCGGCTGCCGCGTGGCCAACAAGTCGTTGTGGATGGCGTCGCGCCGCACCAAATCCGGACGGACCGCGAGCATCATCGCCGTCTCCGCCTCGCACGCATGCCCGATGCATTTCATCGGGCCTTCAACGATTTTCGCGATCTCCTCGGTAGCCACATCCCAATAGTTCGCGCCGCAGAGCTGCGCGCCGGGAAACTCCACCGCAAGCTGGCGTTGGGCGAGGTGGAATCCGTCCTTGTTGCCGCCGTGGCCATTGAGCACAAACTGGCGCTTGAACCCGTGCCGCAGCAGGCAACGCATCGGCTCAGCGATGAGCTTGATATACGTTTCGTTCTCCGCGCTCAACGATCCCGCCATGCCGAGGTGATGCAGGGACGCGCCGAGCCATTGCACCGGCAGCAGCAACACGTCCTTAGGCAACGCCGCCTCGACGCGATCCGCAATGGCACCGCACAGGATCGAATCAGTGAAGAACGGCAGGTGTCGACTGTGCTGCTCCAGCGCGCCGATGGGATGAACAACGACAACGTCGCGCTTGAGTTTGGCCACATCAGGCCACGTCAGGTCGGCTAGTTTCATGGGGTCGCCTTCAAGGGTTCGAGGTCCAGTTTCCGATACACAATCTCCGCCTCCTCCGTCTGGATCAGGATTCGGCCCTCGGTCATGCTGCAATCCTTCGCTTCGTTGACCAGCGTGCCGTTAACGAAGTAGGTGAAATCGCCACCGCGCACAATCGCTTCAACGTGCGTCCACTCCCCCATCGGCGACTCGACATCCTGTTTGCCGCGGAAGCCAACTTCGTCCTTCCAGTCGGGGTCGCGTCCCCACCAGTTCAGGCGGAACGCCTCGAACGGCCGCAATTCGGCGTTCTTGTCAAAGACCGGCTCGCCGTCGCGGTCCTTGCTGTAGCGCGCGCGAAGTGTCGTGCGCGAGAACGTGCCGTCCTCCATCCAGCCGCTCAACACGAGGATATCACCCACGCCACCCTCGATGACCTGCAACTCGATGCCCTTCATCCAAGGCGACTCGAGCTTGCCCGAGAACTTTGCCTTGGGGGACATGGCGCAGTTGCCCGGCCGGCCCGTGCAGTGCAGCAGCAGGCCGTTGTCGCGCGCCTTCTTCTCGCGCTTGCCCGACGTAGCCCCTGTCCAGCGAAACTCCATGACCAACCGGTAGTCGCGATAGCTGTTTTTCGTGATAAGCCCGCCATAACCATGGCCGGTGACGCGCAGCAATGGCCGGCCCGTGGCGTCCTTTTCCATGCGGAAAACCTTCTCCGGGTCGTTGTTCAGACCGAGCCCGGCGATCCACGTATCGAACTGCGCCAGACAATCCGGCGAGTCATTCACCAGGTGGATCACCTGCTTTGGCGTGATGGCGGCGGACTGGCATTTGTCGGCGCCGAAGGCTGACAACGCCATTACTTGAAGAATGACTGCGATGACACATGTTCTCATGAGTGCTTTTCCTTGATCATACGTACTGCCGATTATTTCATGTCCCGCCAACAATCGGATACCATTCCGGCCGGCGCGGATCTTGATGGAAGCGGGCGTAGTAATCGCCCTTCTCTTCGAAGTACTTTTCATAGCGGCGCATCTTCTCCTCGTCGAGCTTTACTCCGAGGCCGGGACCCGTCGGCACGGCAATCTTGCCGTCCACGTATTTCATCAGGCCGCCTTCGATGATGTCGTCGGTGAGGAAATGATAATGCGCGTCGCCGGCAAAGTGCATCTCCGGGATCGTCGAAGCCGTATGCAACATCGCGGCCAGTTCGATGCCAAACTCTGCCCCGCTGTGCATCGCCACGCCGAGGTTGAACGTGCGGCAAACCGCGACAAGGTCCTTCACACCGCGCGGACCTTCCCAATAGTGCAGGTCGGTGAGCACGATGTCCACGGCGCCGAGACGAATCGCGGGACCGAGGTCATCGAACTTGTTCGGATACATGTTCGTCGCGATGGGAATGCGGATGGCTTTGCGGACGGCTGCGTTGCCTTCAAGCCCCCACGCCGGGTCTTCGAAATACTCCATGTTTACCGGCTCCAACCGGCGACCGATGCGCGTGGCGGTGGCAACGGACCACGTGCCGTTGGGGTCCATTCGCAGTCCAAACGACGGTCCCAATCGCTCGCGGCAAAGCTCGACGACCCGCGCCTCCTCATCCGGCGGCATCACGCCCGCCTTGAGTTTCATCGAGTTCACGCCGAGCGTTTCGTGCAATTCCTCACAGAAATCGGCCATGTCTTCGGCGCATTTGTCGTCGCCGCCCTGCGGCCGGTCGTAACGCCAGAACAGGTAGGCAATCATCGGCACCGCGTCGCGCACGCGTCCGCCAATCAAGTCCGACATCGGCCGGCCCAGCACCTTGCCCTGAATATCGAGGCATGCCATTTCAATGGCCGCGTAGAGCCGCGAGTTCGACAGGTAGTAGATGCTCCGCAGCACCTTGAGTTTGATGACCTCGAGATTGAACGGGTCGAGTCCCAGGATGCGCGGCTTCAATTTTGCCATCGCGCCGCGCTGGTCGCCGCCCCCCATCTCGCCGAGACCGACGATGCCCTCGTCAGTCATGATTTCGATGACGGTCCGCAAAAGATACCCCGGGTGGACACCCGTGTTGTGTCGCAACTGGGCGTTGAGTGGGATGGCGACTGTGCGTGCCTTTAGATCAATGATTTTCATTGCAAGTCCTGAGCGTGGCGTGTTGATTCAATTCGACGGCTTTGCGGGCCACGAGCCGCTGCCATTCTTCAAGTTGTTGTTTGCCATGGCCGTGAATCAGCCCGGTAAGTGTCAGCGCGCCTTCGATTCGCCCCTCGTCGTCCAGCAACGGGGCAGCAATGCCGAAGATATCCGGACGGTAGGTTCCAAGATCAATGACCACGCCATGGCGGCGCACTTCCTTGACGCGTCGCAGCACGTCGGCCGGCTTCTGCCACTGCCAGCAGCTTTCGGGAGCGGCCCGAATAACTCGCGTTACTTCCGTGTCATCCAACCCACTGAGCAAAACCGAACCCGAAGCGCCCAGCGTAAGATGGAACCGTGATCCCGCCCGCACCGCCAGCGCCATCGGCTCGGCCGAATCCTCCCGCAATACCGTCAGCGCATAGTCGTCTTCGCGGGTGGAAACCTTGCTGGCGACGCCAGTGCGAGCCGTCAATTCCTGCAATGCATCAGACACCTTGCGGCTCAATAGTTCATGGCGCTGGATACGATGCAGCAGCGGGAACAATCCCACACTCAACTCGCAGCGGCCATCTCCACCCACTCGAATCCATCCCGCTTGGGCGAAGGTCTGGACGATGCGGTAACAGGTGGCAGGGGCGATCCTGAGCGTGCGAGCCAGCGAGGTGGCCGTGGGTTCGCATTGCCCGTCCGCGAGAGCGTTCAGCACTTGAATCGCATTTCGCAGCATCGGAATTTGGTAGGCTCGCATCATTTCAATAGAGAATGTGTCATCTCAATACAGAATATACACCAACCCTGTCAACTGTTTTTCTGGACCCCGGCACCGCACCTCCCCTGTTTTCGCCGCCGGCTGGCATCGAGTATCCGCCAGACTCCTTTGCGCTCATAGTCCACGCAAAGCTTGCGCACGATTCACGGTACTGTAAGCTAACGTGAGTAAACCGAGTGAAATCAACAATCAGGGAGCGACATGCGCCAATATCTTGTGCTTTCAGCCATCGGCCCGGATCGACCGGGCATCGTGAATGCCATCTCAAAGCTGATCTTTGACCACGGCTGCAACCTTGAAGACAGCCGCATGGCCATTCTGGGCGGCGAGTTTGCCATTGTCGTTCTGATATCCGGCAATCCTGATAAGACTGAGAAGCTCCGGAACGATGTGCCGGCATTCGGCAACAAAGCCGGCTTGATCATCACCACCAAACCGACGAGCGCACCCGGTGCCCGCGAGCTGAAGAGCGCCCGGCGCTACACGGTCCACGCCGTTGGGCTGGACCACGAGGGCATTGTCCACCAGATCACACACGCGCTGGCTTCGCTCGGCGTGAACATTGAGACGCTGGAGAGCACCACCGCGCCCGCGCCGCACACCGGCGACCCGCAGTTCATCCTCGACATGCAGATTCAGCAACCCGCGCAGCTCACAGAAGAACAAATGCGCGAGAGACTCACCGAGGCGTGCGAGGCGGTGAATGTGGATGTCGAGATTCTGCCCGTCGAGTAGCTGGCAGCCTTCGACCGTTGACTGTCTGCGGCGCATTCTCGGCTGAAAGCCAGAAGCTGCCAACCAGGAGCCTGCTCAAATCGTCTGCGACAGGAAGCCGCCGTCCACGCGAATGTCGGTGCCAGTAACAAAGCTGCTGGCCTTGGCGCTCGCCAGAAAGACGCACGCGCCAACCAACTCCTGTGACTCGCCGAAGCGGCCCATTGGCGTGTGTCCCCAGATCGCCTTGGTGCGCGCAGAGGGCGTGCCGTCGTCGTTGAAGAGCAACTTGCGGTTCTGTTCAGCAGGGAAGAATCCGGGCGTGATCGAATTCACACGCACACCCTTGGTGGCCCACTCACGGGCGAGGAACAACGTCAGGCTCACAACGCCAGCCTTGGCAGCGCTGTAACTGATGACACGCGACAGTGGCAAATGAGCACTGACGCTCGCGATATTGATAATACTGCCCTTGCCGCGCTTGCACATCGCGGGACCAAACTCCTGGCACGGCAGCAACGTGCCGCCAACGAGATTGAGGTCAAAATTCGCGCGCCAATCATCCGTCGAGATGCTTTCGAAAGGATGATCATTCGTCACGGTGACTTTCGGGTCATTGCCGCCGGCGGCATTGATGAGAACCGTCGGCGCACCCAGCGTCGCGCTGATGCGCTCATGCGCCTCCGTGAGGCTGCGCCGGGATACAGCGTCGGATGAGAAGAAACCCGCTTGGCCGCCCTGGTCGCGAATGGACTTCGCGCGCGCTTCGCCGCGTTCCTGATTGCGCCCCAGCACGGCGACCTTCGCCCCCGCCGCAGCCAGTCCTTCTGCCAGTGCGCCGCCCAAAACGCCCGTGCCGCCAATGACCACTGTGACTTCGCCCGTAAGATCGAAAAGATTCATATTTATTGTTCCGTTGGTTTCTTGCAGCCACCGCGTTTCTGCGCCATTCACCCGCGCGTGTCAAGGCGCGTTGTAATCCCGCCGCCGCTTCAACGACAGTCCAGGCACTTCGCTCTTGTAACTCTTGTGCTAATTTTGAACAGTAAGCGCAGCAGCCAAAAAAGCAAAGATGTCAGACGGAAGCCCCATCTTCTTAGCAACCGTGAAACAGGCGACAATCACCTTCGCCGCCCTCCTCCTTGCCGCCAACGTCTTGATCGGCGCGCCGGCACGCGTGAACGTCGGGCCGGACACTGATGAGCCACCGGACGATTTGGTCTGCGAACTGGGCGCGGAACCGGGGGCGGAATCCGTGGACCCGAGCCGCTGGAGCGGGCGGTTCGGCGGCATCGGCATTCAAATCGGGTTCAACGGCGATGCCGTCACGGTCGATGAAACCATGAAGGATGGGCCGGCGGAGAAAGCCGGCATGCGCAAGGGCGACCAAATCACACGCATCAATGATGAAATTGCCACCGGCTTGAACGTGAACGAAGTTGTCCGCCGCCTGCGCGGCGAACCCGGTTCGACGTTGAAGTTGACGGTCTTTCGCGCCACCGGGGGCCAGACTCTCGAGTGCCGGGTGCTGCGTGGCCTCGTCAAAGTGGAATCCGTCCGCGACGTGCAGCAACTCGCTGGCAAGGTCGGCTACGCACGGCTGATTTCGCTCAACCGTTACACGGGCAGTGATTTGCGCGCCGCGCTAGCGCCGCTCGAACGCGCTGGCGCCCGCGCCTGGGTGCTCGACCTGCGGTACAATCGCGGCGGACTGTTGCGGGCGGTGCGTGACGTGGCGAGCCAGTTTCTCGAGCCGGCGCAGCCGGCGCTCGTCTTGCGCCCGGCGCAGGCAGAGGCGCATCAACAGTTTTTCGCAAGCCGTTACGGTCCCCGTCTGAATGGTCCCTTGTGTGTGCTCGTCAATCTCAACACCGCTGGCGCGGCGGAGGCGCTCGCCGCCGTGTTGCGCTGGCATCGGCGAGCGATCCTCATCGGCGCAAAAACCTGTGGGTTCAGCGACGTTGTCCGTCTTGTTACAGACCCCAGTGGCACCGTGTCGCTCGCGCTGCACGGCAACATCACCTCCATGGATGGAAAACGATTTGGAGGCGGTGAAGGTCTTGTTCCCGACACCGAAATGACCGCGGCACCGGGCGAGGACGCGGCTGTTCAGCAACGCGTTCTGCCAGGCCGGCGCGAAGCTGCGGATCTCACCCACGATCGCATCGTCCAACGCGCCGTGGCAGTCTGCGTCGAGCAGCTTGAACGACGAAGCCAATAACGCCTTCCAAAAAGGATGGCCTAGAGGTACTCGCTGCCGAACTGCTCCCCCACGAGTTTGTGCATTTCCTTGATCGTCTCGGCCTGATCGGCGCGGCAAACGAGCGTGGCGTCGGGCGTGTGGATGACGATGAGGTCTTCGCAGCCTATCGTGGCAATGAGGTGTTTCGGATCGTTGGAAGCAACGAGCGAATTCTTCGTCCGGCGCAACAGATGACGCGCAGCGATGGCATTGCCATCCGCGTCGCGCTGGCACGTCTGAGCAAAGAACGGCCACGAACCGACATCGAGCCACTTCAGCGGCATCGGCACCGCCGCGACGCGCACCTTCGGATCGCGCGAGGCCGGCTCCATGACGGCAAAGTCCACACTGATCTTCTTCAACGTCGGATAGACTTCCGCAAGCACCGTGTTGCGTCGTCGCGTGTTCCACGCATCGGCAACGCGCATGATGCCGGCATGGTTCTCCGGCGAATAGCGGCGGATGCAATCGAGCAACGTGTCCGCACGCCAGATGAACATGCCGCTGTTCCAAAGATAACGGTTCGCGCCAGCCTCGAAGTAACTTTGCACGGTCTTGGCGTCCGGCTTTTCCTTGAACTGCTCGACGACACGCGCTGTAGGCCGCGTGCCCTCACGCGGCGCATCGGCTTCGCCCGGTGAGGGCACCGGGCCTACAAGCGGCGCGCCGAGCTGGAGATAACCATAGCCGGTCGCCGGCCCGGTTGGCGCGATGCCAAACGTGACGAGAGCGTTCGGAAATTTCTCAACGACTGCATAGCCGCTCGCGACGATCCGTTGGAACTGGTCCACCGGTTCGATGATGTGGTCGGCGGTGAAAACGGCAATGATGGCATCCGGATCGCGCCGTGCGATGACAGCAGCGCTGAAACCTACTGCGTTTAGCGTATCGCGGCCGCAAGGCTCACCCAGAAAACGGTCTCCTTTGAACGCGGGCAGCGACTTCTGTATGACAGCGCGGTGCTTGCTGGCGGCGCAGACAAACCGCTGTGCCGGCGGCACGAGTCCGTCAAGACGCTCGGTGGCAATTTGCAGCAGGCTCTTGCCACCGATGAAGGGGATGAGTTGTTTCGGCAACGACTCGCGGCTCATTGGCCAGAGCCGCGTGCCTGATCCGCCTGCCATGATCATTGCGTGTCGCATAGTGTATGGTCCGTGACGCGTGATGGGTGACTTGTGATTCGCAACTCGTAATCCGTGATTTGCGAATCGAAACCTGCCAGCCACCGTTCCTTGGCAAACTAGTATACCCTATATCGAACCGCGAGTCACCAGTTACGAGTCAAAGTCACGAATCTCGGATTACGAATCCCAATTCAAAACCCCCTCAAATTCGTACTGCTGCGGCGCGTCAGCCCCTCCTTCGGGACGCGCTTGAGCACGAGATATTGGATGCCGTTCTTCTCGCAGAACTCGCGTTTCTCCGGTTTGTCGCCGTCTTCGTTGACGGCGTAAATGTCGGGCTTGATCCGCCGCATCTCCGGCTCGGCATCGAGCCAGCCCCAACCGGTCGTAATGAGCGCCTGGTGGACGTAGCGGATGCAGGCGCAGAGGTAACGGCGCTCGTCCTCTTTGAACAACGGATGGCCCGCGCCTTTGAGATTCTCCACGTTCGCGTCGTTGCCGGCGATGACATAGAGATCGCCGTGCTCCGAAACTTCCTCAAAAAAACGGACGTGGCCTGAGTGGAACCAATCGTAGCAACCCGTGACAACGACTTTCTTACGACCCGATGCCGGCGGCACGATGGCAAGGTCGGCTTTCGGAAAACCAGCACAGCTCTTGGCGGAAACGACATGATAACCAAGACCATGCGCCTCACAAAATGCCCGTTTGGCAGGCGTGTCATGCGGTTCATCCACGGCCCAGATGTCGGGCCGAATGTCGTCGCACAACGGCAGCGTGTCGGGATTGAATGCGCCGTTGATAATCTTGACATCCCGCACGTAACGAATGGCTCCGAGCAGATAAAGCCGCTCGGCTTGCGGAAACTTCGGGGCCTTGCCAGTGACGGCGCGGACCATGTCGTCGGACCAGAGCAGGACGTTGACATCGCCGAGCTTGGCGGCTTCTTCGAGGAAGCGGACCTGCGGCGAGCGCAAGTCATCGAAGCTGGCAGAGATGGCAACGCGTTTCATCGTCGTATCATTTCGCGATGCGGACATGGACGCGGAACGCGCCGGGCACGGGATTCTCGGACAACACGTAGAGATAACCGCCGCCACAACCCGAATACATCGCGCCGGGATACCGCGACTGATAGCGCTTCATCAACGCAACGAGATCGACTTTCAATGTCGGATGCCGGACGACGTGCGGCAGCAACGCTTCCCAGCACGCCATGCACTCGTTCATGGATGCGCCAAGAGCCTCAATGTCCCGCGCGAGAATGGCGTCGTAGCAATCCCTGCCCGACCGGCCGAGCCGTTGAATCCATTTCGGGTCGAGGTTCTTCACACCGAGCGGACTGTAGCCTTCGGGCCGCGGCTCGACGGGCAACACGTTGATCACCTTCTCCAACCAGCGGGCGATCTTCGGGTCGTTGTTGGACTCGATGTGCACGGGGAAGATGCCCCCCGCATGCGTGAACTCGTAATCGAGCCGGTTCACGCCAGGATAGATCAAGCCGATCATATCCTGGCTGCCCGAAGGTTCGGCTTTGCCTTTGTTCTCCTCGGCGTAGAGTTCCTCGACGAGCTTCGCCGGCTTGCCGGCTGGCAAACGGCCGCCCCACAGCTTCAACGCGATCTTGCGTGTGCCGGTGGCCATGCCGGCGCGCTCCATCCAACGGAATGCCGGCTCCAAGCCGATCACCACCATCGAACCCGGCGGGGTTGGATTGAGTTTCGAGACGAACGGCTGGTCAATCCAGCCGCCCGCCAACGCGATGCGATACGGAATCCCGCCAATGACGTCCGTCAACTTGCCGCCTGGCTTTTTCGGCACGGTCGCGTCCTTTCGCGGATCAGATGACGTCGCGCACCGTTGCCTTGCCGGCCTTGCGGTCGCGATATTGCTGTTCGATCCACTTGTAGGTGATGCCCAGACCTTTGCGGAACGGCATATTCGGCTCCCAGTTGAGCATCTTCTTGATGAAGGTGTTGTCGCTGTTGCGTCCGGCTACGCCACGAGGCGCGTTGAGGTCATACTGCCGCTTCAGCTTCACGCCGCCAATCTCCTCGGCGAGGCTGACCAAATCGTTGATGGAGATCAGTTCGCTCGTGCCAAGGTTGATCGGCGTGGCAATCAGCTTGTCGCTGTGCATGATCATGTCAATGCCCTTGAGGCAATCGGCGATGTACATGAAGCTGCGCGTCTGGTGACCGTCACCCCAGATGACGATTTCTTTTTTGCCGGTGTCCTTCGCCTCGATCACCTTGCGGCAAATGGCGGCCGGCGCTTTTTCACGACCGCCGTCCCAAGTGCCCCACGGCCCATAGACATTGTGGAAGCGGGCAATGGCGGTTTTCATGCCGCGTTCGGCCCAGTATTCCTGGCAGAACATTTCCGAAAGCAGTTTCTCCCAGCCGTAGCCGCGCTCTGCGTAAGCCGGATAGGCGTCGCTCTCCTTGAGCGCACGGCAATTCGGGTCTTCCTGCAGCTTGACGTTATAGGCGCAAGCCGAGCTGGAATAGAAGTAACGTTCGCAGCCGGCGCGGTTGGCCGCCTCGATGAGATGCGTGTTAATGAGAATGCTGCGCAGGCACTCGATGCGAAACCGCTCGATGAAACCCATGCCGCCCATGTCGGCGGCGAGGTTATAGACCTCCACCGCGTCCTTGACGGCGGCTTTGCAGTTGGCCTCGTCGCTGAGGTCCATGCACCAACTCTCCACGCCGGGCGTGCGCTGATACCACAGCGGCAGCGGCTTCTTATCCACCGCGCGAATGCGGGTGAAGCCCTTGTCGTGAAAATGACGCACCAACGAACCTCCAATGAAACCACCGGCGCCGCCTACGAGGATCAGATCATTCTTGTTCATGTGTGCTTCCTTTCTACTTCAAAACTCTCGTCGCTTTCAAACCTCAACTGGGTTTCAGAAATCGAACACACGATACGCTTGATTGCCACGTCTGCAAATGGATAGGGTTGACTCTTCGATGGATATTATTGACCGCAAATCCAAACCGGTCTCCCAGCCGAAGTTCATCTCCACGCAGGTCTCCGACGTGCGTTATTACTACCTGGATCTGCGTCCCACCCCAACGCGCGGCATTACTGTCGTCTGCGGCGGCCGCGAACGGTGCAATCCCGAATACGTCATCAGCCGGCGGGAATTCCCATTCCTCTCGATCGAATACGTCTCGCAAGGCCGCGGCGAAGTGAAGGTCGCGCGCCAGACATTCCGCCTGCAGGCCGGCTCGGTATTCTCCTATGCGCCCGGCGTGCCCCACACGATCCGCAACGACCCGAAAGACCCGATGGTGAAATACTTCGTGGACTTCACAGGCAGGGAAGCGGCACGGATGCTTCGGGACAGTCCGCTGCGGCACGGTGTTGTCCAGCTTTCGGCGCCCGGCGAAATCCTCGACATCTTCGAAGACCTCCAACGCCAGGGCAGCCGCAACGCGCCAGGAAGCGCAGCCATCTGCGCGGCCCTTGTGCGACTGCTCATCCTGAAGATCCTCGCGTTCGCCGTGCCGGAGCGGGAAGCCGACGCGCGGGCGCTGGCTACCTACCAGCGTTGCAAGCGGCAGATTGAACAGCACTTCCTCGGTTTGCGCTCGCTGGCGCAAGCCGCACGCGCATGCCACGTGGACCAGGCGTATCTCTGCCGGCTCTTCCGGCGCTTCGACCACCAGACGCCCTATCGTTATCTCGTGCGGCTGAAGATGAACCGCGCTGCCGAGCTGCTGCTCGGCACTGGCAGGCTGATCAAACAGGTGGCGGAGGAACTCGGCTTCTCTGATCCCTATCACTTCTCCCGCGTCTTCAAATCGGTCCACCGCGTCGCGCCGGCGCGGTTCATTCAAGCGGGCCATCGGCGAATGGATCGACGCTGACGGCGTGTCGCGGTTGTTTCTTACTGCGGATTTGTCAGCACGACATCCTTCTGGCGCGACTTCGGCGTAACGACGAGGTCCACCAGCTTCCCGCCGCGAAAGCGACCCTCGACGGTCGTGCGACGCGGTGCGTGGAGTTTGAAGTGGAGGTTCCAATCCTTTGGCCATGCGGGCAGAACGTAAATCTTCCCGCCGTCGGCGTTCATGATCATGTGTTGGAGCGTGAGCAGGATGTTGCCGCCATGGTCCTGGTCGGGCAGCCAGTCAAAGTTCGGCCCCCACATCGCCGGGAAACGGAAGTTGCGATGCGAGTTGCGAACCTTGTGGAGGATCTGCTTTTTCGCCTCGTCGGTCATGCCGAGCAGGGCGGCGCACTGGCCATCGTAGCACCAGCCGGTCATGATCTTCGCACCGCGGCGGTTGAATGTCTCGATGCCCGTTTCCAATCCAGGCCGACCCACGGCGAACAGTCGGAAAGGCCACATCGCGTAAAGCTCCGGGTTCTCACAGTTGTTGCGTTTCGGATCGAACTTCTCCGCGGGCAGCACAAAACTCCTGCCGTCTTCAGAGCGCACCGGCACGGACGGCGCGGCAGCCTTCATCTTCACCCACAGTTCGCGATCCGCGGCGGGCGCGGCGTCCTTCGGCAGCGCAAGCAACCTGTCGAGCACGGACTGCAAACCCGCAACGGTCGGCGTGTCGTTGACCACGTTGAACCAGTAGGTCTCGACGGCTTGCGTCGGACTGATGATGAGCTTGCCGTTCGCGTCGCGCTGGAACCGCGTATCGAAGTAGCGCAACACTTCCCGCGCCATGGGCACGAGTTCATCAGCAAGGAACTTCGCGTCGAGCGTGCGCTCGTGGCAGTCGAGCATGAGTTGTACCAGTTCCCATCCCTGCTGCCACGCGTAGCACCAGTACTTGCCGGCCACATCGCCCGGTTGCTTGCCCGTCCGGTCCCAGCCGTAGTCGCGGTTTGCATAGGTGCCGAAGCTCGTCATGGTCTCAGGAAAATACACACCCTCGGCTCCGTAATAGAGCTTCGCGCGCGCCTTACAGATCGGCAGCACGTCGCGGTACATACGGAATACCGCGGCGCACAGGTCGTAGTCGCCGTTCGCGACCGCGGACCACGCCGGGAAACGCGTGTTCTGCCACCAGAAACAATCACCCCACCGCCGCCAGTCCGGGTTGAACTTCTGCTTTGGGTCGGTGAGTTCCGGGTCCACCGTAAAGATCGAGCCATTGAACTTGGTGGGGAAACTGCCCCGTCCGGCGCACGCTGCCATCCAGCGTTGGAGCACATAGGCGCGCGTCACCATCGAGGGCGTCGGCTGCTCCATGCCACCACCGCCCTCAGCTTTCAGCAACTTGCCGTTGAGATACAACCGTCTGCCATCCGCCGCCGCGTCAAACACCGCCACGACGTGGTTCCACGCGCCAAGCTGCAGCACATCGTTGACTGCCATCGCGTGCTGACCGGTTATGAACCGCAGGCTGCGGCCCGGATGTGTATCGAAAAGAAACCCGTCACCCTTGCCGGCGGTGAGCTTGTCAAAAATGCGCGCGCTCCCCGCCTTTGCATCGGGCCGAATCCAGGCTTCGATCGTGAAGCTGTTTGTGAACGCGAGGCACATCTCGTTTGGCACCTCGATGTGTCCGCCGCCAAACGCCGCCACCCTTGCGCCATCTGACTCCTCAAACTTCACCGCGCCGACCACTTTCGCGCCATCCGGCGCAGTGTTGAATCTCCATCCGACCAGCCTGCCATCCGCAACGGCTGCCGCATCGCCCGGCTTTCCCGACGCTAGCGACGCGATCTCCGCATCACTGAGCGGGCGGTGATAGACCGTCGCGCGACTCATCGCGCCGCGGAACTTGCTGCCGCCGTTGCTATCGGCTCCGATACGCAGCGGGTGCGGATTCGCCAGCAATGCCGCGACGGCAACGTTATCCCCCTCGACGAAAATCCAGCTGCGATTCCAGAACGCATTCCACCAAGTTCTTGTTGCGTTTTCGGCGGCAGTACTATTGCCCGACGACACGGCAACGGCGGCCAGTCCCTTCTCCCAAGTCGTCAGGGTGTCAGCCACCGCCGAGTGCGTCGCGACTCGAATCGCGAACCGCTTCATGGGCGCGGATGATTTCAGCGCGGTTGCGCCGTCTTTTACGAAACCCGGCGCTGATATCGAACCGCCGAAGGTGCGGCGCAAGATTGGGTCTTTCACCAAATCGGCAAACTTCTCCAGACTCTGGTGCTTCAGCGTCAGCGGCACGCAGGAATGTTCATTGCGGTGATACCACGTCACAGCACCGCCCGTGTCTTTGACCACGTCTGCCGATTCCCACACCTCGATCTCCGGTGGTCCAGCCTGCATGGTCCAGCTTGAGCCAAGCTCGCCGCCTGTGAGCACCTTCTTCTCCGTCCGCCAGCATTCCAGTTGTGTCCTCACGCTGAGCGGCTGCCTGCTCTCACCCACGACGTGGATCACCGGCGCGTTTGCATCCACGAAGATGCGTATCTTGGATGTGGGACGCTGAGTGTTGGATTGCGGCCCGGCGGTATCGCCCGTGGTGATTTCAATGCACCCTTCTCGCAGCTTGAGTTCCTGGCGGAACGGCACACCCTTCGAGAACGGGTTCGGCGTCAGCGACACGCGCACACCACCGAGCTTGAGCAACCGCGACGCCTCGCTCCAAGCGTCGGTGCGGCCGATATAGAAGCGAAGGTCGCCGTCCTTTTCGACCCAGACGTTAAGGCCGACCTCGCCATTGCCAATGGGCATTGAGCCCGCGGCGGTTTCGCTGGGCGTTTCCCAAACAACATTGTAACGATCCAATTCAGCAGGCGCGCTGGCTGATATTGTCGTGGATGCGAGAGCGGCAACAACGCAGAGGATGGAGAATCGGTTCATGACGGGCAGCATTCTACACGCACCATCGCTGCGGGCAAAGCAACGATTCCAAGCACTTTAACGCCAGCTATCCCCCAGTGTGCTGACTGGCGTATTCGTCTTGGTGCAAGCGGCTAAAACCAGCCAAGACATATTCACAACTGCACCACAGCCTATGAACTGGCGGCCTTCGGTGAACCACCCGATACACCTTGCGTTACCATCTGGCTCTGGGCGGTGTCAAAAGTGCACGTGGTCCTGACACCCACGGCCTTGATGACCAGAATGGCCAGCACGCCGATCAACGCCACCACGAGGCCGTATTCCACCATAGATTGCCCGCGCCTGTCAGGCTTTGTCATGTTCATGGCTGCTCTGCCTTGTCATCTATATCGCAGTCTGTTCGCAAATCCTGTGTGCGGGTTCGAGTCTTTGCACGACTTCTCAGGCGAAACCGCTTTCTGTTGCTACACCACAGTCCTACAGCTGTAAAATTCGCGTAACGTTAGGGACACCAAAAGGTGTTGTCAAATCTCTCCCGTCCAAAACACTCGTTGTCTCGGTCCCACAGATGCGTCGCGACACGCAACCACAACGTATCTTGAAAGAGTATAACGCTGTCGCGCGTCGCAAAGCCAGCCAAATAGTGTTTCGCCGTTGTTTTGACACATTTCCAAAGCCCTTTCCCCAACGACGCCTGCCCGTACTCACACCGTTTGGTATGCAAGCTGCTTTACGGCTTGTGCGATACATCCAGTCAACGTCAACTATCCGAGTCTACCCCGCCGTCCTTCATCTGCACGCCAGCCTTCCGAAACGTGCTATCCGATGAGGTTCGTCTAGCCGGTGTTGAAGTCCCCGCTCAATACCAACTGTTTCTTGCGCTCCCTGGCAAAGTACATCATGGCTTTGAGTTCCTGCCCGTTGTCCAGAATCACGTCCACCCATTCCCGGAAATGCCAGCACGGACACTGCTCAAAGAAATCCAGTCGTCGCAGTGTCCGCTTATCCACCTCGTAGACTTCGCCAACAATCCAGGAGACCTTTTCACTCTTCACCACATAAGGAGAAGCTCCGATGTACAAAGCGAACTGATCCTTGGTCCTTCCTTTGCCTAGGAATTTTGCCTTTTCAATGTGTTGGTGATGGCTGTTGCCGGAACGCAGAACCCCGTGAACGAATACACACTGCTTTGTTGGCTCGAACATCTCGGTTTTCATGTTGGTACAAACAGGAAAAGCGCGCCTAAACCGGGCACGACATATGCTGCTGGTTCGATGGTTTCGATGCCTGCTTCCGGCATGCCATCGTTGTCGGGTTTTGCGTGGTGTGCCCATACAACCGTCCCTTTGAAGCAGGTCGGGCCTCGGCGGCGCGTGAGCCGCCGAGGCCCTGGGCGGGCTGTTGTGGGGGGTGAGGTAGGCCAGCCCGCCTAAACTCGCCCAACGATTGACCAGAAGTCGCGTTTTCTCCCGTTGTCATTACAGCCATCCATCTTACTCAGTGGGTCATGCAAGAAACGAGAGGGAGTCCTGCTACTCAGGACGTCTGCGCATGAACCGCAGTGGACACGCCACTGGTGTTCGTCGAAGCCCCAGGTTTGGGCTCCGTTTCATGAAGCAGACGCTCAACAATATGATGCGCGGTTTCACACGTGAATGGTTTGGTGAGAAACGCACTGGCTCCCGCTGCCTCCATCTCAGCCTCCTTGTTGTTCAGAACATAGCCGCTCATCAAGACGATCTTCAGCTTCGGGTTCATCTCGTGCATCTTCCGCGCGACTTCTGCACCATTGACTGCATTCAGAAAATAGTCCACGACCACCAGATCAAAATTCTGCGTTGCGACCAGTTGTAACGCGGTCTTGTCATTCGACGCCACAGCGACCGTATAATCCGGCGGCGGAAAAATGGCCGCAAAGAACCGAAGGATACAGGGCTCATCGTCGACGACGAGAATCCGAGAAGAAGTCCCGGTCCTCCGATCATCTGCGTGATCCTCTTTACCTTCTGTTTTCCATTGATCAGGCATGCGAAAGCTCCTTGTCCGCGTTCATTGCTACTGCTCCATCGCTCATCTTGCCTACGTCCTTAACTTAATCCGCCACATATAATCTGTGTGGTCGAATTTCGCATGTCAGGGGGATGCGCTTGGGGAGTCAGGAATTACCCTGCTCGAATCTTCCGCTCTTCCTGACGTGACGGAGGCCGCTATTGTGCCGAAAGTTGTTTGGTGAGCCATGGAATGTCACATATAAATGAGGATCACGGCGGAACCAAATCCGGCGGTGCTGTACTATTGAATCGTCCCCTGCCACCCGTATCCTCTTCCTGCCACGCCAGACACATGATCAACAGCGATCAAGTTGAGTGCCTGTCACCCCAAGGCAAAGGATGCAAGTTCGTTCTGAGTTTTGGCAGGGCTCGGATCTGCCTTCATCCACAACGGCAGGCGATCGCTGCGCGCAAATGAATCCAGAGGGATCGAGGAAGCGGTTTTGCTCCAGCGGAAAAGGTCAACAGATTGCAGGGCCATGTTGCGATTCGGACTCAAACGAATCGCCCTTCGCAGGATACTGATAACTTAGTCGCGGGGCCGGGGTCAGAAGGCTGTTGCCCAACAGCCACACCCTCCTTTCTGCCCCCTCCCCGCGGCGACTCCAGTCCGCACCTCGTGCCGCGTCACACGAGCAAGGCTGGCACCGCCGCGTGAGGGTCGTCACTTGATTCAAATCATGCTCCAGCGAGCCAACGGCACGTCAGTGCAAAACTCCTCCTTGGATCGCATCACCGGGCACATCAAGCAACTGGATGCTGGAAATAGTCTTCATCGTCTTGTGATCAGCGAAAGTCCACACAACCTGCTTGTCTGGCGTCACTTCGATGAGATGCGGTCCTTTGCCAAACTGGCCATGCCCCAACCAGTTGCTCATGACCGTATTGCCATTGGGCAGGCGCTGGAGACCCGCCATGAACTTCAGGCTGATGCCCGGCAACTCGTCGTCTTTGACTTCCCATACTGTTTTGCCAGCAGCATCCACTTCGAACACACGATGACCACCAACCCGGTCGCCACATGCGATGAGTGTATTGCCGTTGGGCAGGCGGATGGCGCTGTGCGGACCGCCGACTGCAGGTATCTCCCGCACCAGTTTACCCTGCGGATCGTATTCGCGAACAGCCTGTTCACCATAGTGGGCGACGAGGTAATTGCCATTGGCGAGCAGGCGCGCATTGCGGATGTAGGCGTGGCCTCCGTCTTTGCCTTCAGGCAGCAACCGCACTTCCTTGACGATTCTGCCGTCCGACGTGACTACCAACAGACGGCCTGTGTTGCACTCGCCAACAAACGTGTTGCCGTTGGGCAACCGTTGGCAGGCATAAATTTCACTCGGCCCCTCCACCTGTTTCGTCGTGCCATCCTTCTGCTTGACGACACGCTTGAACGGCGAGCCTTTGTAGTCAAAGACCACCTTCTTGTCGCGGGTGACTTCCTGTACGCCTGTGCCTGTGTTGAAGAGGAGGTTGCCGTTGGGCAATACCCAGAGATCGTTGCATGAGCCGGTCTTGTACTCCCATTCCACGTTGCCGGCAGCACTGACAATGAACACCTTGCCACCACTGTAGTCGGTGCATGCGAAGTGGTGGCCTTTGCCGGTTTGGAGTGGCATGTCGCCAGCCAGAAGATGCGAGGCCAACAGGGATGAGAGAATGCAGATCAGGAGTGTCGTTGATTTCATGTATTACAGTTCCAGTTTCCACCGCGCTTGACGCAGCACGGCGCGCGACGAGCCTTTCATCAGCTCATACCATACTGACAACAGTGTGCCATCGGCCAACTCGACGGTGCTTGGGTAGCCAAGGTCGCCACCCGCGCCGTCTCCAGAAATGATCACCGGCTCCGACCACGTCTTGCCACCGTCGTCGCTGATGCGAGCCTGATTGCCAAATGGCGGACGACGGTGACCGTAGGTCATCAACAGTTTGCCGCTACGCAGCCGCAACAAATGCGACGGCAAGCCCCAGCAGCCGATGGGATGCGGCACTGACCACGTCTTGCCGCCATCGGCGGATTCAGTCTGGAGCGTCTCGCCCGCATTGGCTTTGTTGTGGTTGCGAATCTGGACGATGACACGACCTTCAACCGTCTCGACAGCATGCAACTCGTGATAACCTTTTTGCACGTCGTCGCCTTCGCGAGCGGGAATGGCGGCGAGCCAGCGCCACGTCTGGCCGTCGTCCAATGATTCGCAAACACCCATCCGTTTCCCACCGGTCCAAAGCTCCTTGCCGGCGTAGAGCAGCCGGCCGTCGCTGAGTTGGATGGGCCCATGCGGACTGTTCACGATGCTCGAGTAACGCGCCGACCACGTTACACCGCCGTCGGTGGATCGTATCATCCACTGACCGAGCTCCGCCTGGCGTTTTTCGGCATCAATGCGGTTGTGCGCGGCCTGCCATGCCTTGAGTTTTTCGGCCGCCCATGCACCCTTCGTGCCGGCTGCTTTCTTCCCGGCAGCGAGCAGAATCTTCTCGTAAGCGAGCGATGTAAACGTCGTCACGAGGATGCTGCCTTTCGCTGTCTCCAGCACACCGCTGTCCCGATCATCGATGGGGCCGTCGAGCAACACCTGTGGCCAGCACCACGTCTCGCCGTTGTCGTGCGATACCATCAACTCAACGCGGCCGAACGGGCAGACATGGCTCTCTCGTCCGCCGGACCAACTCACCAGCAAGTCGCCGTTACGCCGGCGCGCCACGGTCGGCCAGCCGCAATAGTATTGCGGCTGCTGGCTGATGATTTTCGTTTCCGCGACCTTGATCACCGGCGCAGCGTGAGCCGGGCGTCCGATGCTGAATGCAGCTCCGGATGCGGCCACAATGGTCGTCCGGGCAAATTGCCGGCGGGTCATCGCGAGGGACAGGGCTGGGTTCATGGAGACTCCTTGTTTTCTGGGCGTAACAACTGCGTGTCTATGGACGGTCGGCTTTCAACCAGTCCAGGCTCAATCGGCGCATGCGCAACCGGTTCAAGCCGCCGACCTTCGTATCGCCGGCGCAGTAGGCCAGCAAGACAGCGTCTTTCGTGAAATGGATGGCGGTATAGCAATACCAACCACCGGGGTCATTCTCAACGAGTCTGCGATGCGACCAGGTCTTGCCGCCATCGGAAGAGATCGCGGTCACCAGCGGCGTGCGCTTGCCTTTCGGGAACTCAAACGCGCCCGAGTGATCGTTGTAAACCGCGAGCAGGTCCGGTGAGTCAGGCAGGCGTTCGATGCTCGCAGGCGACACCGGTGATTTGAGCGAGGTGGCTTCCGGAACCGGCCAGTTCTTTCCCCGATCAGTGGAGTAACAACCCATCTGCGCGCCTTGGTCGGTGCGCATCCAGGAAAAGAGCCTGCCATCAGCCAGTTCCACCACGCCGGGTTCCTGCAAACCACTGCCCGTGCGCGCCGGCAACGCCCACCATGTGTTGGCCTCGCGCCAGGAGCGGCCTTCATCGTCGGAGAAATACCACATTGCGATCGCCCGGCCGTCGAACGAACGCGAGCTTTTCGGGTCGGCAGCCCGGGAGCGATGGAAAGCCACTGCTGCCACGAGCCGGCCATCCTTGAGCTGGATGACACGGTCGTTGTTGAGGACGAAATAACCCGGCGCTTCGATCATGGAAACCGGCTCAGACCACGTCTCCGCCTCGTCGCTGGAAAACCGAACGACAGGACGACAATCGAGCCAGCTATCCTTCAGCAAATAAAACAACGCAATGCGCCCGCTGCGCAATCGCAACAATGAGACGCTCATCACGTTGGCGCCGGCCTTGTTCTCCACCACCACCTTTGGCCGGCTGCTCCATGTTCGACCGCCATCGTCGGAATGGATGCCAACGATACTCGCGGGACTCTCATCCGCTGCGCCGCCATAGAACCGGGTGTAGCAAAATAGAATCCGTCCCGACTTGAGCGTAACGAAGGAGCCTTCAGAGTTTCGCGAATTCTCCCTGGACGGCTCGATGTTGAGTACGACGGCGTTCTCCGCTGCCGACGACACAGCAACCGTCAGCAGCAACATCAGCAGCATGCGGAGGAAGGTCATGATGCCCCGCCTTATAACCGCGCAACAGCCCCTTGGCCAAGCTTTTCGTCATCCCACCCAAGAACCAAGATGCCACTGGCAGGAATGCTGTTGTCGCGACAGCGAAGGATGGCCGGACTTAGTTCTGCGACGGGTGCGCGCGCCGGCGGCGGAAGTTCCAGGCGAAACCCACTCCCGCCAGCAGCAGTGCAGCACTGGATGGCTCGGGGACAAAGACAATCTGGCCACCGTTGGTCAGATAAACATTCATCAAGCCGTAGCTGTCTTTGTTGGCTGCATTGATCGTTTCGCCCGCGGCGCCTTTCAGCACTTTGGTACCGTTGCTGTCCTCGTAGATGAATTCGATCCCCACGTAGATCGTCAACTGGCTCAACTTCAATGTTGCCCCGTTAAACAAATGCAGGACATCCACGTACAGCGCCTCATTGGTACCAAGTCCGCCACCGTTGTTGATGTTGTTCACGAACTCGATGTGGTTGGTGATGTTGAGCGTGCCGACGGCGAAATTCCTATCGAAGCCCAGGAACGACACGCCCCGGTTGGTGCTGGCCACCTCGAAGGTGTTCGTCGTCACACCCACACCGGTCAGGGGGGTTGTGCCACCGACGTAGATCGTCCCGTAACGCGTGTTGTAATCCATCCTGTTGGTGCTGCCGTTCAGGAAGTTCCCGCGCAGGATCAATACGTTGTTGGTCTGCGGCATGGAGAGCACGCCGCTTGGTCCCAACATCAGAGTGCCAGTAATGATCGCTGTGGAAGGATTGACGAACGCCAGCGTGCCGTGATTCGTGACGCTGCCGTTGAATCGAATCAAGCTCTGGTTGGACACGCGAATGGATGCGCCGGCCGCGTTGGTCACAGTGCCATTGAAAGTGGCTGTGCTCTGATTGTCAATCCGCACAATGTTCTGGTTGAACAAGCCCAGGCCAGTGAAGGCGGCGTTCGTGATGGCGATGGTGCCGGTGTTGATGAACGATTGCGTCACGTCGAGCGTCGCCCCCGCTCCGAGCGCGCGCAACACGCCCGCGTTGACGGGCGTGCCGAGCGCATCGCCGTAGAAACCAGCCGTAAGCCGCAGCGTGCCGCCGGTGGCCGTGATGATGCCATCATTGCGGATCAATGCGGCTATGACGCCGTTGCCAATGATGGAGCCGGTACTGCTGTTGGTAAGCACGCCACCTGCAACGAAGTTGGTGAACACGCCGCCAGCCAGAAGATTCACGATGCCGGCGTTGATGAAAGCATTGGAGAATTGAAGGACACTGCCGTTGCCAACAAGGATCGTGCCGGCGTTGGTGAATGTGTTGACCACGTCGAGCCGCGTCACGATACCCGTCGCATTTGCATTGGTTTGCAGGATCGTGCCGGCATTGCTGAGGTTCCAGATGAAGCTCGTCCGGTTGTTGAGATCGAGAACGGACTGTGCCAGCGCGATGATCACGTTGCTGGCGCCGAAGGTCTCGTTGCCACTGCCCGTCCTGTTGACCTGACGGTCCACCAGGCGAACCCACGCGTTGCTGCCCGACGCAGCATCGCCTATCAGGACCGTGCCAAAATAGAAGTTGGTGGCTCCGCCAAGACCGGCGGTCGCAAACACGCTGGCAACCTCAAGCTCCTGAATAGTCCATGTACCGCCGGTCGAAGAACCGTTGAAAATGTTGGTGCCGGAGAAAACGTTGAGCGATTGATTGGTGGCTGCGTTCTGGAAATCTCCGCCGATATAGAGCGTGCCGCTATTCAAGAATGAGGCATTGGTGCCAAGCCTGAAATCACCCAGCGTTCGCACGACGCCGCCGTTGGTGATGACCAACTGGTTGCCGACTGTTGCGTAGCCAATCGTCATGTCGCCGCGATTGCTCCAAACCGAACCGGAACCGGTCACCACCACCACGTTGCTGTTGGCTCCCGTGTTTTCTCCCATGGAAACATCGGCCGTCACCAGCAAGCCACCGGCATTGACGGTCACCCGGTTGCCCACACCATAGAGCCCCACCGCGAATCCACCGCCATTGCTCCAGACTGAGCCGCTGCCACTGATCAACGCCGTATTGTAGTTGGCGCCAGGCAGGACACCCACGCCACCCGTAGTAGAGTTGATGACCTGGCCGCCGTTGGTAACAATCAACGAGTTGTATGAACCGCCGTAACCCACGCCAAGACCGTTGGTGTTTCTCCAGACTGCATTGTTGATCAACACGCTGTTGCTATTCGCGCCGAGACCGTAACCGATGAATCCCATGCTGCTCATCACAGTGCCACCGTTGGTGATGATGAGTTGATTGCCACTGCTGACAGCGCCCACCCGCAAATCGCCAGAGTTGCTCCACACCGTGCCAGCGCCCGTTACGCTCACGATGCTCGTAAGGCCCGCCACGCCGCCGAGGATGGTCGCATAGGAAGCGCTGACCGTCACTGTGTTGGTGCCACCGAGGATGTTCCATGTCGCGGTCTGGTTGGTCGTGGCGCCAACGAAGAAGTTGCTGCCGTTTGGCGCGACAATCCGCGAACCACCGCGCGTGGTCAACGTGCCGTAGTTGAAACGGAAATATGAGTTTGCGGCGCTGGCATTGTTGTTGGTGGCAATGATCTGGTCAACAACGATGACGCCGCCGCTGAAGTTCAATGCACCCCGGGCGATTTCCAGCGTGGCGGTAGCTGCCCCGTTTGTCACATAGAGGTTGCCACCGTAGATGTTGATGGAGTTGCCCGTGGAGGTCGATCCGTTGCCGACAACCATCCAGGGAGCTGTCACCGTGCCATTGCTGCTGATAATCAGCTGCGCCTGCGGGCCATTGTAACCCACATAGATATTGCTGAGGCTGCTCCAAAGCGATCCACTGCCAGTGACCAACACGAGGTTGTTGGACGCCTGCGCGTCATAGTAGCCGATATAGCCGTAACGATTGTTGAGGACCTGGCCTCCGGCCGCAATCGTCAGACTGTTCGAAGGCCCCCAGGAACCCGCATATAGATCACCGTCGGCGAGTCTGTTGAGATTCCAAACGGAGCCTGTGCCGGTGACCAATACGCTGTTGTTGCAGCCACGCTGATCAGCGATGGTGCCACCCCAGGAAGTGACTGTGGCTCCATTCTCGATCATCAGGCTGTTGCCAGACCCGTGAGAGCCAACGATCACCTGGCGAGAAACAGTCAATGTCGAACCTGCGCCGCTTACCAACACGCTGTTGTTGCTCGCCGACGCCAGGAACCCGATGAAAGTGTAGAAGTCAGAAACCTGGCCTCCGTTGGAAATGTTCAAACGATTTGATGAACCGCTATTGCCAACGTAAATGGTGCTGGTGGCACCCTGCCAACTCGAGTTCGTGCCGGTCACAATGACGCTGTTGCCTCTTGAGCCCGCCGCATCACCAATGACCATGTCGATGGTCTCAACCTTTACCTTGCCCCCATCTGCAATCGTCAGGTTGTTCGAGGAGCCGGAACCTCCAACCTGAAAATAGCTGCCGGAAACCCAAGTGCCCTTGCCCAGCTCCCACGTCGAATTCGTGCCGGTCACCAGCACACTGTTGTTGTTCGCGACGTCGTTATAGCCGATGTACGCGCCCTTCACGCTGGAAACATAGCCGCTATTGGCAATCGTCAGGCTGTTGCCGGAGCCGCTGTTGCCGACATAGAGATTACTATTGTTGTACCAAGCCGAGCCGCTGCCCGTAACCACCACGCTGTTGTTGCTCGATCCGATCTGGCTGACAATGGAGCTATTCGTGCTCATCACCTGACCGCCGGCGGAGATGGTCAGACTGTTGCCGGAACCGTTCTCGCCAATATTCAAGTAGCCGCTGCCATTCGTGAGGCACCACAGCGAACCGCTGCCGGTCACGACTACCGTGTTGTTGGTCGCACCACTTTCCCCGCCGATGCTGGTATCGCCAGTCAGCAGCCGGCCACCGTTATTGATCGTCAACCGGTTGCCCAAGCCATACAGACCCACACAAAAGTCCGCGCCATTGCTCCAGACCGAACCGCTGCCGCTGATCAGCACGGTATTGTTGTTTGCACCGAGGAAGACGCCCACACCGCCGGTCGTTGTGTTGATGACCACACCACCATTGGTAATGATCAACGAGTTGTATGAGCCGCCGTAACCCACGGCAAAACCGTTGGTGCTGCGCCAGACTGAACCCGTGCCACTCACCAGCACGCTGTTGTAGTTCGCACTGGCATCGTAGCCGATGTAGCCCATGCTGTTCACCACCCTGCCGGTGTTGATAATCTCCAGGTAATTGTAAGAACCCGTCGCGCCGACCATAAGATCGCCACTGTTGGTCCACAACGATCCCGTGCTGACCCAAGCGCGGTTATTGGTCGAAATCTGCGAATTTCCAACAACACCCGCGCTGGAAATGAGCACCCCTGTATTCGTGATGATCAGGCCGTTGGCCGCGCCATTGGTGCCCACCATATAGGAGCCCGGGTAGTTCACCGTGATGTTATTGATGATATTCGTGAGCGGGGTGCTGCCGTTGGCGTCGACATAGATCTCACCGATGCTGTAGAGGAGGCTGGTGTTCCAGAACAAGGCCCCACTCAAGGCCGGCAGATTGGTTGTGCTGAAAGCTCCCGTGCTTCCGCTGAAATCGAACAAATCAAACCGGTCGCCCATCAGCGGAACGTAGCCATCGAGCAAGACCGTCAGGGTGCCTCCGAAGTTGAACGTGCCGGTGATATTTATTTGGTCGAACAGCGACGCATTGGTGCCGGCCAACTGCATCTGCAAAAGCGCAGCGCTGAGCAGAGTCATGTCACCGCTGACCGTGATGGTGCCTGCCGAATCGCCAGGAGCGATGGAACCCGCGACTGTGATGGCCCCCGTGATCGCACCCGTGCCAGTCAGCCAGGCGTTGGTGTTGATGAACAACCCGTTGGCGAAAGAGTGACCGCCGCCCAACAGATGCAGTGTTGCACTGCTGAGACCGTTGCCGACGCGGAACAACGAACTGTTGTTGATGGTGCTCCCGCCACTGTTGAGCATGCCACCGTTGAAGTTGATCACGCTGTTGGCGAGATTGGTAACGACGAGTCGGTTCACGGTGACGGTGCCACTGTTGAACGTCAGCGAACCGCGCCGGATTTCGAGCGTGCCGGTGCCAGCCGCGTTGGTGGCGTGAAGATTACCGCCTGAGACCGTGATGGTATTGCCGGTGGAGGTTGCGCTGTTGCCCACGAAGATGTAGGGGGCAAAAACAGTGCCATTGTCGTTGATGGTCAGTGAGGAACCGGGACCAGACTCGCCCACGACGAAACTGTTGGCGTTGCTCCACAACGAACCGATGCCACTGACCAGCGCGCTGTTGTTGCTCGCGCTGGCGGTGGCGCCAATGATGCCATTGCTGGTCAGGGCCATGCCGCCGTTAGTAATTATCAGGCGATTGAACGAACCATCAGAGCCCACGGCAATATGGTCGCTGCTGATCCAAGCCGAGCCCGTGTCTCTGATAACAACCTGGTTATTACTCGCACTGGATTCACTGCCAATGTCACCGTAAATGCTCATCACATGGCCGCTGTTGGCAATGGTCAACTTGTTGTAAGAACCGTATTCGCCAATGTTTATGCTGCCGTAGCCAACAGCTCCATTCCAGAGTGCGCTGCTGCCGGTCACCTGTACGACGTTATTGGTCGCGTTCGCGTCTCCGCCGATGGTGGCCTCAGTAGTCACCAGCAAGCCACCGTTGTTGACCATCAACTGGTTATCCGAACCGTAGTACCCCACCGCGAAACCGCTCACGTTGGACCAGATCGAACCGCTGCCGCTGACGAGCGCAATGTTGTTGCTGGCAGTGGAAAGGACACCGACGCCGCCGGTGGTAACGCTGATGACCACGCCGCCGTTGGTAATGAGCAACCAGTTGAAAGCCCCGGCGTAACCCACCGCGAAACCGTTGGTGCTGATCCAAGTGCTGCCGCCTTTAACCACCGCGCCGTTGTTGCTTGCGCCGTCCACGGCGCCGATGTAGCCGAAACCGTTCACCACCCGTCCGCTGTTAGCGATGGTCAAACTGTTGCCGCTGCCGAAGTCGCCCACGCGAAGATCGAGGTTGTTGGTCAAAAGCGAGCCACTGCCGCTGACCAGCACGCTGTTGTTGCTCGCGTAAGCCGTGCGACCAATATAGGTGTCGGTGTAAAATACCTGGCCCCCGTTGGTGATGGCCAAGCTATTGTAGGAGCCATTGTTGCCAACATACAGACCGCCACCGCCCCAGATGGCGCCACCTGTCACCACCACGGCATTGTTACTGGCAACAATGCCATCGCCAATGTAGCCATTGGCATTCACCACCCAACCGCTGCTGGCAAGGGTCAGGCTGTTGGAAGATCCATTCCAGCCGACCCACAGGTCACCACTGTTGGTCCATCCGGATCCGGTCCCGGTGACCAGCACCCTGTTGTTGTTGGCATTGGCGTCGCTACCGATTACAGCATTGGCGCTGTAAACCATGCCACCGCTGGAAATGGTCAGGTTATTGAAGCAACCCGTCTCACCGACATACAGATCCAGAACATTGGACCAAATTGAGCCGCTGCCAGTAACCAACACCGAGTTGTAGTTGGCGGTGTAATCCTTGCCGATGGTGCCGTAGTTGTTGTAAACGACACCCCCGGCCGAGATGATCAGGTTGTTGCTGGTGGAACCGTTACCGAAGCCAATGACCAAATCCGCGGCATTGCTCCAAATCGAACCAGAACCGGTCACCACCACCAAGTTACTGCTCGAAGCACAAGTTCCATCATCGAAGCCAATAAAGCCGAAGTTATTGGACACCATGCCGCCATTTTCAATGATCAGGGTATTGCTGGACCCGTAACACCCCACGTAAAGGTCGGCGCTATTGCCCCAGATCGACCCGCTGCCACTGACGCGCACGGAGTTGTTGCTTGCTCCACCAGTGATCGGATCGGTGATGCCGATGTAGGCGTTACCGCTATAGACCTGACCCCCGCTGTCAATCGTCAAGCTGTTGGCATAACCACAGTTGCCCACAAACAAGTCACCGCCGCTGTTGTCCCAAATCGAACCGGTGCCGGTGACCACCACGCGGTTGTTGTGGGACGAGACGTCGTTACCGATGATGCCGTTGTAATTGGTGACTGAGGCCCCGTTGGTGATGACCAGGCTGTTGTGTGACCCAACATTGCCAATGAACAAATATGAACTGAGATTCCACGTCGCACCCGAACCTCTCACAGTAACCAGGTTGTTGTCGGATCCACTCGCATTGCCGATGTACCCCATGATGACACCCACCAGCGTACCGGGCGCAGCAATGGTCAACCGGTTGTTGCTGTTAACATCGCCGATGTAAGCATCGGCAGTACCGTTATCCAGCGCAGAGGTAATGGAATAAGAGCCGCTGTCGTCGATATTAACAGGAACGCTTGGCGTCGCGGCTTGCGCGGGCAAGGCGCAAACAAGCGCTGCCAGCAAGCCTCCCAGGGCCAGCCAGCACCAACCCCTTAAATGGATGCTTCTGACTTCCATGTGTCGCTATCTGACTATTCCCGCCAAATCACTCTAAAAATAAGTCAAACGCCGAAACCCGGATGTTTCGGCGTCCATGTAGTTCTATGCATTTGCTCGGGCGCGTTTTGGTTAAATACGAAAGGGCTTGTACACCCCCCCGGCGTGAATCGCAAGCCTCTAATAGATTACAAAATCGTGCGTTGACCACGCCGCTGCCTCCGGTATCATCCAGCACTATGACCAAGGTTTCATCCAGCAGCACATCGTTGGCTATTGCCGTCATCGGTGGCGGCAAGATGGGAGCCGCTCTCGTCCAAGGCATTATCCGCGCCGGCGTGGCGGCGGCCAGGCATATTTGGGTGGCAGAACCCGCAGATGCCCTGCGCAATGCCCTCGCCAAGGATGCCAGTGTCAACGTCACCGCCGATAACGCCGCCGCAGCCAAAAACGCCAGCGTAGTCATCCTCGCCGTCAAGCCCGACATCATCCCGGCCGCGCTGGCACAGATCAAACCGGTTCTCACCAAGGACCACCTGCTGCTAAGCATCGCCGCCGGTGTCACGCTCTCCAAACTCGAAGCGGCGCTCCCGGCGGGCATGCGTGTCATCCGCGTCATGCCCAACACCCCCTCGCTGGTCGGCGCAGGGGCGGCTGGCTTTGCTCTCGGCGGCGCCGCCACGGCCACGGATGCTGCGCTCGCGCAGAAAATCCTCGGGGCGGTCGGCATCGCCGTTCAATTGCCGGAGAAGCTGCTCGATGCCGTCACCGGCCTCAGCGGCAGCGGACCCGCCTACATTTACATGGTGATCGAATCGCTCAGCGACGGCGGCGTGGCGATGGGCTTGCCGCGCGACGTTGCTACCCGGCTGGCGGCCCAGACAGTCCTTGGCGCAGCCAAAATGGTACTCGAAACCGGCCTGCACCCGGGCGTGCTCAAAGACCAGGTCACCTCGCCCGGCGGCACCACCATCGAAGGCATCCACGCGCTCGAAACCGGCAGCCTGCGCGCTACGTTCATGAAGGCCGTCAAAGCTGCCACAGAGAAATCGAAGCTCCTCGGCGCGAAGTAATCGCCGATTCGCGCGATACCGCAGGATAATGAACTTCCGGCATTTCGCACACGCCGCCAGCCGCATCATCACGACCGAACGGGTCGGGCCGACGATTTACGACCTGTGCGACGAGCTGCTGCTGACGCCGTCGCCGTCGGTGGGAGATGCCCATCTGCGCCGTTTCTACAAAACCGCGATAGCCAACATCGCGCTGCGTCCGGTCTTGAGCTGCGCCGGCTTGCCGCAACTGCAGGACCCAGCCCGCTTCCGCGCGTTGCAGGATGCGTTGCGGTCGGCGCGCGACGACGCGTCGCCAGACTGGCGCGCCATCGGCCAGCCGCTTGCCGAGTTGCTCGATGAGTTTCCCCAATCGCATCCCAAACCGCCGTCAGTGCCGCCCCCAACCAAACCGGTTTCCCGCGAACGCGTGGATGGCATCATCCATGGCTGCGCGGCACACCTGCTCGGCTCGTTCGAGGCAAACGGTTTCATCCCCACTTACGCCGCGTTCAATCTCGTCGGCGACCCGGATGTGCGCGGGCGCGACCTGCTTGTGGCGCTCGACGGCCTGAATGCGCGCACCTACAAGAACGCGACGTTGATCTTCAACCTCGCCCGGGTCTTCTTCCTCGCCAATCCGCATGTGGCTGCGCTCATCAATCCGCCGTGGCACGGCATCGCCGAGATCATGTGGGCGCCGGTGCAAATCCGCCACCGTGCCGCCTACTACGACGCGTTCTTCGCCGAGACGTTGATGGATTACCTCGACAGCGGTCTTGCCTCAACCGAAGAGGCAAAACAGGCGCGCGATGTGACCGACCAGATGATCAAGTTCTGCCTCGACATCAGCCAGGAACGCGTCCGGCTGCCAGGCGGCAAGGAATTCGACGTCGTCACTGCGCTCGTGCCGCCACCGCATTGCCGGATGAGCCGGTTCTTCTGGAAGATCAAGAGCGACCTCGGGTTCGGACTCTACGTACCGGATTGCGACACGACAGCGTGTTCGCTCTCGGCGGCCACACAGTTCGGGGCAAAACATCGGCTGCTTGACCAGCCGATGCCGGACTTCTACGCCGCGCACCAACTCGGCCATCTGAACCACCATCATCCGGCAACCGTTCCCCTCAATGACAACATTGATTTCGATGGCGGCGTGGTGACGTGGATCGCGAATCTCGCGGGCGACAAGCCATTTGGCAACGACGTGGACCCGACGTTGAACCTCGACGTGCTGGAGGCCAGCTTCCGCAATCATGAGCGCTGGCAGATCGTCGAAAACCCGCAGCGGCTGGAAACACTGCGGCGCATCATCCGTTTCCAAGACCGCCTCGCCGACACCGGCGCGTTCGCCAACCCACGCTCTCACATTTACTATCTGCCGGAACTCTACTGCGCCTACTTTGGCCGCTGCTACGCCGCGTTTCGCGCGCTGCCCGAGCCGAAGCGCAAGGCACTCGATCCCACCGACAGCTTCGAAATGATCCGCCGACAGGTGCTCGCTTACGTGCAGGACGAGCTGCTCACCATTGAAATCAACGCCTTCGACGCCGCACTGGCGTTGTTGGCGCTGGCGAAGCTCGGCGCGGAGCCGGCATCGTTTGAGCCCGCCCTGGCGTGCGTGGATCGTAGCTTTGGGGAAGGCGGTCGGCGCGCACCGTTCAAGGCCTACGAGTGGAACAAGATGAAGACGCCGACGCGCATCCTCGTCGGCAGTCCTGAGGTGACATCGGCGTTCGTGCTATCGGCGCTGGTCCATGCGCGGAAGCTAATGAAGAAGTGAAGGCCGCCCGCAGTCTCGTCGAAGCGTGCGTAGCTGGCGGCGCAAGAGATGGAGTTTGGACCGACGGTCAATCTCCACCGCGACATTGTTATCCTTGGTCGCGTGCGAGGTGAAGACCGCTGTGTCCTGCTGAACCACAAGGATACGTTCACATTGGACATGAACTGGAGCACCGGCATCGCCCGCTGCAACGGCACCACAGCGGTTGTTTCCACCTGCCGCCTCAGCCCCGCCTTTTGGGGATTCTTCCGGAAACTTCGTGGGTTTGCGGGCATCGGTTCTAGGGCGCATGGGCAAGGCGAGGCCAACAACGTAGGACAGGCGTCTCGCCTGTCCCATCAGCCATCGCGGGACAGGCAGGATGCCTGTCCTACTTCGCCGATCCCGCCAGCCGCGCGGCGTAAGTGAAAAATGAAGCGAGAGGAGGACTGTCGCAGGCTTCTGGGGTAAGGCAAACCGACCCGGTGAGTCGGGGCGTTTGTTGTGAGAGACGCGTGCGGCTCGGCGGGACGCCTCGTCCCACGCCACTTAAAATCCAAGCTGCTCGATTATCTTTCGCGTCTTTGGCGTGTCTCGCGGACGCATCGCCGCTCAGTTCCCCTTGTCGAGCCGCTTGACGCGGATATTGCGGTAGCGGACAAACTGCTTCGTAAAGTCACCGCCGCCGTGGACCTGCACACCGATGCTTCCTTTGTCGCCCAGCCGCTTCTCGGTTTCAGTCCACTCCATGAATTTCACGCCCTTGATCCACGTGACGATGTGTGGCGGATTGCCAGTGATGCGGGCGCGCAGTTCCTGCCATGTGCCGTGACGCCAAAACTTCGCCCATTCCTCCAACGCCATCGGAAACGCCACCGGCACCGGCACGCCTTTGTTCTCCGTCAGGATCGCGATCTTGTCCGGCGCGTTGATGAAACTGAAGTTGCGCACGCTCGGCTTGCCGCCGAGGCCTTCGCCGTAGATACCCATCAGGTTGCCGCCACCGTGATAATCAATCATCGCCTGATAACACTTGCCGTCCTCGGTGCTGCGCAGGAACAGGCCGCTGTCGGGGCCGAAATCGTTCTTCATCTCCAGCGCCACCTCGAAATCGCCAAATTGCTCGTCCGTGAGCAGGATGCCGCCGTTGCCGGGAATGTCCTGGCTGCCGGTGATCGCACCATCCTCCACCACCCATCGGCCGCCGGATTTGTTCTCGCTCTTGCGGCTGTGGCCCGTCTTCGCGCTCGCATGCCAACCCTTGAGCGTCTGGCCGTCAAAGAGGCTCTCAAACCCGGCATCCTCTGCCCTCGTCCAAACTGCCATGCAACAAATTGCCGCCACCAAGATTGTCATTTGGCTTTTCATCTTCAGCCCGTCCTTTCTGTTCGTTGAAGAACTCTCAGTTTCATGATGCTAGCAGATTAATTGCTGCGTGAAAATGACACTGTGTGACGTCACCGACGTGGCGAATGTCATCCTTACGTCCGACGAGGGCATCGGACCGACAACGCTGGTCGAAATTAAACCTGCGTGTTCCCGCAAGGAATCGCGGTTCCCGAAAAGGTTTGGAGGTATCAACCCACCTTCATCGGCTTGCCACGGTTTCCCCCTTGCGCCCCGCAACCTCATGGCGCAGAATCCCGGCCGAGGAACGAACAACTGAAAGGGGTTGTATGAAGCGATTCATGTTGACGGTTGTTGCGGTGGTGCTGCTGGCAGCGGGTGGGCTGACGGGAGCAACAGAGAAACCCGCCGTGGAGAAGATTCTCACTGAAAGTGATACGCTATGGAAGGCGTTGTGGTCAATGACGCCCAGGCGCCAGGCCCCAAGCTGCACTCCCATCACTTCCGCGGACCTGAAAACGCTGCCTGGGACGTGGGAGGGTATCGGCCATTGTTTTGGCGAGCCGAAAAAGGTGACGTTGAACATGAAATCGGACGGCAGTTGGACGTCGAGCTTTCGGCCCAGCGTAAAACGCGGTTACTGGTATCTGCGGAACGGCAAGATACAACTGTGGGAAGACGATGCGTTGAAAGGAGGAATGCCGGAAACATTCCTGTATCTTTGCGGAAAGGAATTGCGGCTTTTCACGGTCGATGAGCCGCGCTGCTATGTCCCGCTGGCTCGAACCGGATTGGTTCCCACCAGCCGAATCGCGGCCAAGCAGAGCGTGCCCGCGCGAGAGATCCTTGTCCATCTGCCGTTGACGCAGGACATCGCGGACGCTTCGCGCAACCACGTGCCAGTGACCATCAAAGAAGTGACGATCCGCCATGGCGCGGCGTGGTTCTCGGGCAAGGGATCCTACATCACCCTGCCACATCAGCCGCTAAACGATCGGTCGTTTGCCATCGCCATGTGGGTAAAGCTTGAAGGCGATTCCCCCACATGCGGTTTGCTGGAGCAGAAAGCGGCGAACAAACCCCGCCAGCATCTGCATCTGATGATTCGTGAAGGTCATCCTTATCTGGGATTTTACAATGGCGACCTCCGTGCTGATTCATACCTGAAACCCGCCGATGGCTGGACTCACCTCGTCTTTCAGTTCACCGGCAAGGAACAAGAAATCTGGGTCAATGACAAGTGTGTCGCCAGTTGTCCAGCCAGGACATTCGCCGGAACGACCGGCGATTTCGTCATCGGCAAGTCACCGCGATGGAGCAATGTACCCTCCGCCGATTTCCAAGGCGCTATGCGCCACATTCGAATCTACGGACGCGCCCTCAGCCCGGTGGAAATTGACAGCCTCGTCCGGGACCGGCGGTGAACCGACGCATTCGTGGAACCAGTGATGGCGGAGGTCGTTGCCGGGAGCGCGGGTATCTTGCCCGCCGGTGTTGTTAAGGACACGTCGAGACAGGCACGATGCCCATGCTGCAAGGGCTGGTGAAAACCGCTTGTCGTCGCGTCCGCAGGTCGAAGGAAAGCTCGACAGAATCCCGCCTCACCACGTTTGCTTCTGTGTTCTCCGCGCCTCTGCGTTGAAATCCTCTACCGCTGCAACTCCAACCACAGGGCGCGGTAGTATTTCATCAGGCGCACCGGGTCGGTCGTCTCGGCGATCTCGCAGAGGGTGAAGCGGTCGTAGTTGATCTGCTTGAAGCACGCAAACAACTCGCGCCACGGATAGGCGGGGTTGCAAAGTTCGTTGATGTGGCAACTCTTGATGTCCTTGGCGAGAAGGTGGAAGTACTCCTTCACGGAGCCGTTGACGATGTCACCGGCATTGGAATTCCAGCAAGCACCGACGGCAGGATGTTTGCAGTGGTCGAGAATCTCACGGATATGCGGCGGGTGGGAGCTGTCCTTGCCGTGAACCTCCAGCCAGATTTCAACGCCGAGATCGCCTGCCACCTTGCCGCACTCGGCGAGGGACTTGCCGATCTGCTCCAGGGTCTTGTGGACGGGCACATCCTTGGGGATGCCGTTGGGACGAACCTTGACGCCGCGCGCGCCGATGTCGGCGGCAAGCTTGGCGAACTCCGCGCAGGTGGCGATATTCTTGCGAACGACAGCCGGGTCAGGCGAGTGAAACTCGCATGTGGAGCCAAGCCCCCAGATGGTAAGGCCGCCATCGGCGCAGCGTTTTTTCACTTCCTTGCGCTGCTCCGCGGTGAGCGACGGCTCGACGCCGTGGGCGTGTGTGGTGCGGAACTCCACACCCTCAAAGCCGGTGGCCTTGCAGTTCTTGATGATGGTGGCGAGCTCCCACTTGGGAGCGAGATTGTAGGTGACGAGTCCGAGTTTCATCGCGCTGTCGGGTTCCTTTCTGTTGACGCGGGAGTGTGACACGACGCGGGGAATTTTCAAGAGCGGGGACAACGGTAGTTTTTCCTTTCCATCCTGCCGGGTTGCCCCACTATACGGAACGATACTTCTCATACGAGGAAAGGACACGACCATGTTGAAGCAAGGCATTCTGAATCCGGCGATCAATTCGCTGCTCAGCCGCGTGCGCCACACCAACACGCTGGTCATCGCCGACCGCGGCTTTCCGTTCTGGCCGGAGATCGAAACGGTCGATATCTCGCTGGTGGACGGCGTGCCGACGGTATTGCAGGTGCTCGCCGCCATACGGTCCAACTTCGTCATCGGCCGCGTGTTCATGGCGGAGGAGTTCATCCGCAACAACTCGAAGGCGGTGCAGAACGCCTTTACCAGGACGCTGGCCGGCGTGCCATTCGCGTTTGAGGCGCACATTGAATTCAAGAAACGCGTGCCGCGCGCCATCGGCCTTATCCGCACCGGCGACACGATCCAATATGCCAACACGATCATCGAATCCGCCTGACAAATCCGCACCTATGACCGAACAACTTTTCCATAAAACCGCCGCGCAGCTCGACGCGCGCAACCTGAAGGAACGTCTGGCCGCGCTGGTCAAACTGCGCGGACTGGAGCAACGCGGCGCCATCAGTTCCGCAATGCCAAAGATCGGTCCTGCGCTGCCTTCCTACGATCACGTTCACACCAACGCCTCCTACGGCAACGCCGCGCCCGGTGTTTTCTCGGTGGCGCGCATGGTTTGGGCCGCGCACGAAGCGCGGGCGTTTTCCATCCTCAGCGTCGAGCACGAATCAGTGGCGCACATGGACGAGGCGATCCAGGCGGCGACCATCGTCAACCGCGGCATGGAGCAGCCGTTGCGGCTGGCGCTGGCCGTCGAGTTCAAGGCGCCCATCGCTCTGAATGACGCCGTCTCGAAGAAATTCAGCGACGCCATCCTGAAGACGTGGGGCCAGGGCGAGGCAGCGTGGGTTGTCGCAGTGGGCGCGCGCCGCACGCCGGAACTGGAGCGGCTCGTCCGCCGGTTCCAGGAAGCGAAGCGCGTGCGTTCGGAACAACAACTGGAAAAGTTGAACAAGCACTTGAAGCTCAAGCGGTCACTGAAACTCTCCGATATCCTCACGTCCGAAGGCAACGTCACGGACCGGCAGTTGACGCTGGCGGTGGCACGCGCCGAGTTGGGCGACGTGGACGAGAAGGCTCTCGCGCGCCGCGGCGGCGAGGTGCGACGGATGCTGAACCCGGGCGGCCCGGCGTACGCGCCGTTTCCGCCGGGACTGCCGACATATCAGGAACTGGTTGGCCAGCTTGCGCGTTGGGGCTCATTGCCCACATTTACCGCGCAGCTTCGCGAGCAGACGCTGGAGGAATTTCTTCCAACGTTGAAATCGTGGGGCATGGCGGCGCTGGACACGGCGGGCATCGAGCCCTACGAACCCAACGCAGCGCGCGATATTGCGACATTCGTCCGGCTGGCGGAGCAGTACCAACTGGCGTTCTTTGGCGGCTCCGACTACCGCGGTGTCGGCACCGGATGGCAGGAGCACGCTCCGTGGATGGACCATCCGCTGATCCGCGCCTCCATTGAGCGCGTGGCGCACCGGTTTTAGACTTCGCTGATCGTGGATCAGGACCGGACGCCAGCGGATCATCGTGCAGATGCAGGATTGCAACCGCGGTGGCAGGCAGTTAGAATCGATTACAAGAGTTTTGGAAAAATGAAGACGCTCTCTCTGATGGTTTTGCTGGCGACCGTGTGCGTGATTGCAGTCGCAGACGACGTGAAGCCCCCCGTAATGCCCAAAAAGAACAAGATCGTCTTCGAGTATTCCTACCCGCCCCCGGCAACACAAAAGCCACCGACTTCAGCCGAGACTGCTCCGATTCCGCGCACCGGTTCAAAAGAATGGCTGCAGCGCGTGGACCAGCGCGACCGAAAGCTGATGGCGCCTTGGGAATGGCAGCGCCTGAGCTCCTGGCGGGAAGCATACTCCTTTGCCGAACTGCCGCCGTCGGTGAACGGATTCACCAGCCGGTGACCGTTTCTTACTCCTCGCCGATTGTCCGCCGACCATCTGCCGGCGGCAAGGGCGGTTCCACTCGTTTCACTTTTCCCGCGGCAAATTTCGCCACTTGGTGCGCGACGCGGTGCAACACTCGCACATCGCGGTTCTCCAACACGGCACGGGTGAAGACGCGCCGCAGCGGACGGGCAAACGATTCCGGGTCGTCGTGGTGCGGTCGAAACCCCACCTGCATCATTGCGCTGACGAAATGCTGGATGGCGCGCTCGACTTCAAGGTCAGGGGCAAGGTCGAGCTTGGGGCCGGCGATCTTGCCGAAGCTGCCAAGGAAGATTTCGTAGGCAACCACCTGCACGGCTTGCGCAAGGTTCAACGACGGCACGCGGTGGACCGCCGGCACCGTGGTGCAGAGATGGCACCGCCCCAGTTCATTGTCGTAGAGCCCCTTGTCCTCGCGACCGAACACGATGCCCACACGGAACTTCTGCGATACCTCAACGAGGTGCGGCACGATTTCGCGAATGGGCTGCACCTGCGGAACGCCAGCGTCACGCGAGCGATGCGTGGTGCCGACGATTCGATGGATTCCTTCAAATGCCTCATCGAGCGAACCGACAATGCGCGCGCCCTGCAATACGTCATCCGCACCGTGGGCAAACGCCTGCGCCTGACGGTTGTCCTTGAACCTGCACCCGCCAACTACGATCAGCTCGGTGAAGCCCATCGTCTTGATGGCGCGCGCAGCGCTGCCGACGTTGCCGGGCGTCTGTGGCTCAACGATGATGAACGCTACGTTGGCCAGATTGCGCGGCACCGTCAGGTCGAGGACTTTGTGCGAAGGTCTTTTCATTAAAGCAGCAACCAGTTACCAGGTACAATTGGGGCAGGACGATAGAGAGTCCGCAGGGGCTTGACGAGTGGTTTTTCGCCAGCATCCGGTGAAGAGAAACAACTTCGCGCTCTCCTCTGGTGAAGCAGAATCAGACGGAATGATCCGCGCCCTGCCCCATGCGTCCATGGGCGTCAGCCGGTCGCAGCACCCATTGCCACAATGCGACTATTGGTTGGGAGAAGAAGGAGGCGGGGGCGCGCCGTCGCCACCCGGCGCTGGCGTCGAGCCAGGTTTGATGTGGATGGTGAATCCCTGTTTGCTGACGACCTCGCGAAGTTTCTCGTCTTCCCGCATCTTGCGGAAGAAATCCCGCACCTGGTCGCCGGTGACTTTCTGCTCCTTGCCATCGGCATCGGTGTAGGTAAGCGTGGAAGTGCCCCCACCAAAGGGACCGCGTCCGCCAGGACCGCCACGACCACCCGGCCCGCCACGAAAACCGGTCGCCAACCCCGCCTCGCCCTCGGGCTTCTCCAACACCAGAGTATAGATGGTCTTGGGCATGCCTTCGTGGATAATCTCAAGCCGCGCGGTTGTGGCAAAGTTCCGTTTATCGAGGGCTTCCTGGAGTGTTTCCACACTCGTCAACGGTTGGCCGTCAGCACGAAGCAGCACGTCGTAGCGTTCGACGCCAGCCACGGCGGCAGGACCTTCGTTGGAGACATCCACGACCGTCAAGCCGGCGTTTTCAGGCAAGCCCTGTAAGTATTTCTTCAGGTGCACCCGCGTCGAACCCATCAGCGGCATGACGCGCAAGCCAATCCACTTCTGGGGCCCCTTGTCCTTCGTCGCGGTAGTATTGGAGGATCGCCTCGATTGAGCCTTCGGCTGCGTGGGCGTGGTCGTCTCCGCCTGGCCAAACCCGGAGGTCGGAAGAAGTGCGAGCACACATCCGGCAAGAATAGTTTGCATCAGTTTCATGTTCAGTTCTTTCCTCAATTCAAACGCCGCTAATGAGCCGATTCCATTACACAACCTCTCGTACCCGGCGCGTATTCTGCGACCCATTTGGGACAAAGCATGTATTTTGGGGGATAGACTCACAAACAACCGCGACGGATATTCGTTCAGGCGAACCGCAGTTTTTCCTCCAATTCGCGGATACCACGAGTCATCGGCAACTGCTTCCCGTCGTTCAGGACGACGACATATTCACCCTTGAAAAGCGGTTGAAGCTCACGAACTTGGTCGAAGTTGACCAGGACGGAGCGGCTGATGCGCAGGAACAGTTTCGGGTCAAGCTGCGCCTCCAGCGAGGCCAGTGTTTCACGGAGGACATGGTTCTGCTTGCCGACATGCAACACAACGTAATTGCCCGCCGACTCGATCCATTCGATCTGATCGACTTTCACCAGCACGACACGCTCGTTCTCCCTCACGGTCAGTCGATGGAGATAGACTGGCGGGGTCTTGCGATCACCCAATAACTGCATCAACCGCTTTGAGACGTCGTCCGTCTGCCGCCGCGCAATCTGCTCGCGCACACGCTGCACAGCCTCCTTGAGGCGCACCTGCTTGAAAGGCTTCAGCAGATAGTCCAGCGCATGGACCTCGAACGCCTTCACAGCATGCTGATCGTAAGCCGTCACAAAGATGACCACCGGCAACTCATCCTTGCCAAGCCGGCTCAACAACTCAAAACCGTCCATTTCCGGCATCTGCACGTCCAGGAACAGCAGATTCACCGGCTGTCTCCTGATGGCTGCAAGCGCCTCGTCGCCATTGGCGCACTCGCCAACAACTTCGATGTCCGTTTCCTTGGCAAGAAGGGTCCGGATACGCTCGCGAGCGAGAGGCTCGTCATCCACGATAAGTGTTTTGATTTTCAAGTGGCTTCCTTCCACTCCGGTTCGGGCTCCAAAGGTTCAAACCGAAGCGGCATTTGCAGATTGACGGAAAAACCACCATCCGCCGAGGGCTGCACGATCAGTTGCGCATTAGTCCCGTAAAGCTCCTGGAGCCGTGCACGGGTGTTGGCCAAACCGATGCCGGGCCGGCGGGCAGGCGGGGTCGCGGTGAACACGCCCGTACCACTGTTGCTGACGGTCAGTTTCAGAAACGCGCCTTCGCGCTCGGCACAGATCGTGACGAGGCCCGGATTACGCATAGGTTCGATGCCGTGCCGGATGGCATTCTCCGCCAGCGGCTGCAAGATCATGACCGGAACTTGCGCGTTGATCACAGCCGGATTGATCTTCTTTTCGACGCGCAACCGGTCGCCCAGCCGCATCTGCTCGATCTCCAGATAGCAGTCCAGGAATTCCAGTTCTTTTCGCAGCGGCACCTCCTGCAATTCGGAATGGTCAAGCGCCAACCGCAGCAGGTTGCTGAGATTGGCGATCATGTCATCGGCAACATGCGGGTCCTTGTGAATCAGCGTTGCGATGGCATTCAGTGTGTTGAAAAGAAAATGCGGGTGTAGTTGCATCTTCAGTGCCTGCAATCTCGCCTGTGCCAGACTCGCCGACAGCTCCAGCGCCTTGCGTTCGCGCTCTTGCGAGCGGCGAAAATAGGTCAGCGCATGGACGGCGCAAACGATCGCCCAGTAAACAGGCACATGCGACCGCGCCCGCAACCAAAACCATGAGGAAGGCTGAGGCCTGCGCCCGCGGCGATCCACCAGCCCGCCCCGCGCCCCGTCATCTCTCGACTCCGTGCGATCCCCCATGGAGGACGAAGACACGTTGGCGCCACCACCCCCAGAGGCCGGTGTCGTATCGGACGGAAAACCAAAACCACGGTCGGTTTCGGTTCTCGGTCCGGAAGAAGACTGGCGCCACTGCTGCCAATCGCTCCTCCATGTCGTCGGCGGCAACATCCAGTCCGCGATGTAACTGCAAGCCACCACGGCCAGCGCGCAGCCCGCCACGTGACCAGGCGCGCTCAGCCACAACATCTTTCTCTCAAAAGGCAACCGCCGCGTAACCCAGACAACCGCGGGCGACAGCAATATCCACGGAACCCAATCACGCACGGAAATCCGCAGCGACTGTTCCCAACTGAACCCGGCAGCGAGCATAAAATAACCGGCCATCGCCACCGTCAGCAGCGTCCAGAACGCAAGACACGCGCTGCAAACGACGAAGATTTGGGTTCGATGCTCTCGCACGTTCGATAATATAACCCGTTCCATCCGATGCGTACAAAGGCTAAAACCACCCGCACCGTCGAACAACGACACCGGGACGAAAGCTGCCCTTCCCAAGACCGAATGGGAAAAACCGGTGATGAATAACGAAAAACGACAACGTCCGGTTGACATCGCCGACCCGCCTGATTACAGGCTAGGACACGCGGCAAATCGCACCCCCCAGCCTAGCGCGCACAAGCTGGCGTTCACTGCTGACGCAGAACCATCGGCTGGAAGGTCTTATGGATGTACTCGATGTCGGCCTGCACTTGCGGATAAACCGCAGCAGGCGCCCATGAGATCACCCGATAGGCGCATTCGTTCTCTTTGCTGATATAAACCGTGCAACAATATCGCCGTTCCGTCCCATCCTGAGTGGCCCGGGCCTCCAACCGCATGGCTTCGAGCTTGTTGATGGTCTTCTTCTCCTCTTTTTCAACCACCACGTCGGGGTTCAAGGCGCGCACGTCGGCCAGACAACGGTCCCGCAGCGCCAGTAGCGACGGCATGCCCCGCTCAACATAAATGCGGGTCTGGGCGCGCAACGAGTGCTGGTTCAATACGGCCACAGTGTCTGTGGGACGAACAGCCGGCAAATCCTCCAACCACTCGCGCGCAGGTACAATGAAACCAAACCTCCACTGTTTGTTGATGTAATAACGTCCGCCGCGAGCCCCGGGGCTGTCAGGAACCTCCCGAACATGCGGCGCACTCTCGATCTTCCAGAGTTGCTGCGTGTAGGTAAAAACACCCACCAACATGCCAAGCACTAAACCAATCGCGCCGGCCAGATGGCCGCTCACAGTTCGATGGCGGCCCGGAAAAAAAATGCGAAAAAAACCCGTCAGCGCCAGCAGCACCGCCACGCCGCTGCACCCGTAACGCGCATAGTGAGTCAAGCGTGTCAGCCGGTAAACTTGCGGGGCCGTCAACGACGGCCCCAGAAGTTGCTCCATCGGCAGAAATGCAACCAGCGCGACCGCCACCGACGCGTACACGTAATGATTTTTTCCTGCTCCTTGCGACCGCCAGACCCACACCAACCATCCGCTGCCCAAGACGACGAAAGCCATGTAGATCAACGCTTGTAACAGCGCGCTTTCGTAATCCTCAGGCGTTGTCGTGCGAAACGGGTTCACGATGTGCAGAATGGGGGTCGGCGCGGTTTACGATTGGATCAGCGGCAACCGGTATTGCTCGGCAATCTTGCCAAACCTAATGCCACCTTCGACCATGTTGAGACCTGACCGAATTGCGGGATTTTCGTCTGCCGCGCGCTCCCAGCCCTTGCTAGCTATCTCCTGCACGTAGGGAAACGTCGCATTGGTCAGAGCAGAGGTCGAGGTACGCGCCACTGCACCAGGCATGTTCGTCACGCAATAATGAACGACGCCATGCTTGATGAACGTCGGCGCGTCGTGCGTCGTCGGGCGCGACGTGGCAATGCTGCCGCCCTGGTCAATCGCCACGTCCACGATCACCGCGCCGTGCTTCATGCGCTTTACCAACTCCTCGCTCACCAACACCGGCGCCTTCGCGCCCGGCACCAGTACCGCGCCAATGAGCAGGTCGGCCTGCTGCACAACATCGCGGATGTTGTAGGTGTTGCTCATCAAAGTCTTGACGTTCTTCGGCATGACATCGTCCAAATAACGCAGCCTCGGCAATGACACGTCGAGGATCGTCACGTCCGCACCCAGTCCCGCTGCCATCTTCGCCGCGTTGGCGCCAACGACGCCACCGCCGATTACAACCACCTTGGCCGGCGCCACACCCGGCACGCCTGCCAGCAGCAGTCCCCGCCCCTTGAAAGGCTCCTCAAGGTACTTGGCCCCTTCATGCACCGCCATCCGGCCCGCGATTTCGCTCATCGGCACCAACAGCGGCAACGAGCCATCCGCCGCTTGTACCGTCTCGTAGGCGATCGCCACAATGCGCGCCTTTATGGCCGCCTCGACCAGAGCCCGGCTGGATGCGAAATGAAAATAGGTGAAAATGACTTGTTTCGGTTGTAGCTGCCGGAACTCCGACGGTTGCGGCTCCTTCACCTTTACAATCATCCCGGCTCGCGAATACACCTCTTTCGCCGAACCCACTACCGTCGCACCGGCCTCGCGATAATCCTCGTCGCGCGCACCGCTGCCCACTCCTGCGTCGCGTTGCACCAGCACTTGATGTCCCGCCTTGCGCAAGACGTGTGCATGAACCGGCAGGAGCCCCACTCGATACTCGTGATTTTTGATTTCCCGAGGAATGCCGATGATCATGGGCCAAGAATAAAAGCCGCGGGGCATCGCTGCAAGACAGAACCATTGGCCCTTGCCAGCACAAAAAAGAAAAGCTGTCGAGTGAACGATGGCAGGTGATTTCCGCCTGCCGACGTTTCACGCGCCAGCTTTGTTGTCTTCTGCGACGAAGAAAGTAGTGGGAGGCCCCCTGATGCCAGGGGGAACGACCAGACCGCCGAGTCGGTTGATCGCCTGAGGAATCACCTCCCACAAAAATCAATTGTCAAATACCGCCATCGGACATCACTCACACTATCGACAACGCAAAATGGTCTCTTCAGAATAAAATGCAAGTGAAACTTTCTTCATACGCTTTCAGATTTTTCTGCAAGGGCGATTTTAGCGCTCATCGCGGGCCACTGCGTCGAGCAGCGCCTTGACCTGGCTCATCGCACGTGCCCGGTGGCTGAGGGTGTTCTTCACGTCCTCGCCGAGTTCGGCAAACGTCAACTCGCAACCTTCAGCCACGAAAAGCGGATCGTAACCAAATCCACCCACGCCGCGCGGCTCAAACAGGAGGCGGCCTTCGCATGTTCCCGCGCACAATGCCACCATTCGATCGTCGCGTCGTTCGCACGGCACCCCCGTTTGCTTCGCCGCGGCCACCAATGCGGGCGAGGCGCCGGCAATGGCGATTACACATTGAAAGCGTGCGGTACGTTTCTCAGCCGGCACACCGGCCAGTGCGCGCAGGAGTTTTGCGTTATTCTGCTGGTCATTGGGTCGCGGGCCGCCAGGCTCCTGCGCGTAACGCGCCGACATCACGCCCGGCGCACCGCCAAGCGCATCCACTTCAAGTCCTGAGTCGTCGGCAAGCGTGAACATGCCATGTGGCGCAATTCGTGCCGCCCAGACCGCTTTCTTGGCCGCGTTGCCGGCGAATGTCGGCTCGTCCTCAACAACGTCAGTGGCTGATGGCATGGCATCCAAACCAATCACTTCGAACCCGGAGCCGAGGATGGCGCGGAGTTCGACAAGTTTATGCCGGTTGCGTGTCGCTGCGAGTAATTGCATAAGCGGGGAAAGTGCGGACTGCTTCTGTGGAAGGCAAACAAAAACTCCGCACGAAAATGATAGACGTCCGCCGTGATATTCTGGCGTTCGCCACGCCTGAACCCGCATGCAAGTTTCAGCAAGACAGATGAAACCGGTGGATATGCACGTGCATATTGTGGGCAACGGTTCCAGAGGTAGTGGTTGTTGGGTGCACCCCCGTGGTCTGCACCGATTGCTAGCGGCATACATGCTCCATCACAACGGTCTGCCACACGACGCGATCGAAGGTGATCTCGATCGGCTTTACCTTGAGATGTTGCTTCGGTCCCTGCGCACTTCCTCGCTGGGCGCAGCCCTGATTCTGGCGCATGACGACGTGTATGACGAATCCGGCCGACGGATGGAAGGTGCGGGGGCACTCTACGTCCCGAACGATTACGTCCTCGACCTCGCGCGCCAGCATCCGGAGTTTCTGCCGGGGGTTTCGATTCATCCGGCCCGGCCCGATGCAATGGAAGAACTCGACCGTTGTCTCGCCTCAGGGGCCGTCATGATGAAGCTGTTGCCAAACTCGCAGAACATCGATTGCAATGATCGGCGCTATACCAGGTTTTGGGAACGCCTCGTTGAGACCGGCATGCCGCTGCTCATGCACACCGGCGGTGAGCACACTGTGCCAATCATCCGGCGTGAATGGGCCGATCCACGCGTGCTGGAGTGGCCACTGCAATGCGGCGTCACCGTCATTGCCGCGCACGTTGCGGGCAGAGGTGGCGTATTTGATCGCGACTATTTCGATGCGTTCACTGAAATGACCGGCCAATATCCGCGTCTCTATGGCGACCTCAGCGCGCTGAACATTCCGTTTCGCAGCAAACACTTCCGAGCCTGTTTGCGTGAACCGCTGGTCCATCGGCTTTTGCACGGCAGCGATTTTCCCGTGCCGGTCATGGGCCATTGGGCGTGGATGCGCGGGATGGTGGACTGGAAGACGTTTCGGCGTCTGGAGCACGAGCCAAATCCATTGGAACGCGACTACCAACTCAAGCGCGCGATGGGTTTTCCTATGGAAACCTTCACGCACATCTGGCAACTTCTCCGCCAACCAACTGGCAGGTTTCTTGAACCATGAAATATCAACTCGCTCTTCTCCTCGCACTCGCGCAAGCCATCGCCGCCGATACGCAGCGGCCCGGCAACAACCTTGCGCTCGGCAAGCCTTGCACGTTCGATCCGAGGCCGAACTACAGTTACTGCACCGACCCCGGCGACAAGACGCAACTCACTGACAGAGTTAACACGAAAGGCCATTTCTGGACGCAGAAGAGCACGGTTGGTTGGAGCGGCGCGGCGGGCATCACCATCACGGTTGACCTCGGTTCCGTGCAGCCGATTCGCGGTGTGTCGTTCAACACCGCCGCAGGCGCAGCGCAGGTCACGTGGCCGGCTAGCATCGTCATCCTCACCAGCGACGATGGCAAAAGCTTTTACCCAGCCGGCGAGTTGATCAACCTCAGCATGAAGCACGGCGCCGCGCCATGTGACAAGTATGCCGTGCATCGGTTCTGGACCGATGAGTTGCGCACACACGGCCGCTTCGTGTCCTTCCTAGTGATGCCGGGCGGACCTTACACGTTCGTGGACGAAATCGAAATCCATCGAGGCGAGCCGGACTGGTTGAAGCTGCCGTTCAGCGGCGAAGGCGTGACGAATGCGAAAGCCTACCAACTCCATGCGGCATTCGAGCAGCGCATCCGCAAGGACCTGACCGCTGTGCGCGAGGCCGCCGCGAAGCTGAAAGGCGACGCGTCGAGGAATATTCTGGCTGAACTTGACGCCGTCGAGCGCGAGTTACCGTCCATGCCACGGCGGCATGACCCAGCGTCGCGCGTCACGTTGCCGTTGAATCCGCTCCATGAGCGCGTCTTTCGCGCACAAGCGATGGTCTGGCGCGCACAGAAGGCCGCCATGCTCGCTGCTTCGGCCGCAAATCCCTGGGATCCACTCGACATTACCGGCAAGCCATCGAAAAAGACCGGCGCTGTCAGCGTCACCATGATGCAGAACGAATATCGCGCGAGCGCGCTCAACATCAGCAACGCCGGGGATGACGCCGCCGAGGTGCGTTTTCAGCACGCCTGCCTGCCCGGCGGAACGCACCCGCCCTATGTCTCCGTGCATGCCGTCGCGTGCGCCGCCTCTCCCCAGGGCCTCCCCCC